>JAFABA010000018.1 GCA_023426265.1 Bacillota bacterium | reverse complement strand
CTAAGCCCTGCAGTGCCGTCCATACTGTCTCCGTTTATCAGAAATTCTGCCTTGTACGCCGCAATATCTTTTTCATGTTCGGCCGCCGGGCGGATAAGCAGGAGCTGTTCCGTCATATGCGCCTCCTCTTATGGAATTCACAACAGCATAACACAGCTTTCTTTTCCGTTCAACGAACGGAGTACGGCTGCGCGTTCAAGCAAAACAAAGAGAATTTTATTGCCGCAATCGACAAAAAGCGCCCGGATCAATGAAAATTATCTATGAAAATTAAAGAGTAAAAATTTACGATCGAATCGAATTGCACGCATATTTTCTGATTATTTTATTAAAATTAATGAAAATTAAGGCATTTTCGTTTTTTGTTTTGCAACGTCAAAAAGGGCGTTGCTATAATACAACCATCAGGAGGTGGTCGTTGCGAAGCCGGTGAAACGAAAAGCTGTGACCATGGCCGATGTCGCAAAAGAAGCCAGCGTATCCATTACCACCGTATCCCATGTAATCAATCAAACGGCTACCATATCCGCGGAAACAATCAAGCGCGTACTCAGCGCCATAGAAAAGCTGGACTACCAACCCAACAAAGCAAGCAGCGCGCAAAAATCCAACGACAAACGGATGATCGGCATCCTGACGCCGGATATTTCCAACGAGTTTTATTCCAGATGCCTTCAGGCGGCCTGCGAGGAAGCATGGCGCCAGGACTATATCGCGCTGGTTTGCGGCACGCGGCATGATCAAAACGCGGAAATCAAGCACGTCAAAACCCTCATCAAAAACGGAATCAGCGGGTTGATTCTGTTTGGGGGCCTGCTGGATGAAAAATACATCATCGAGGCCGCAAAAAAAGTGCCCGTCGTATTGGGCGACCGGTATCTTTTGAGCCATTCCGTCCCCTCCGTTATTACGGACAACATCAGCGCCATGCGGCGGCTGACGGCGCGGCTTTCTAAGGCGGGTTACAAGCGGGTGGGCTATATTTCGGAAGACCTTGGGATGTCCAACGTCAAGGACAGGTACATGGGGTTTAAGATCGGCCTGGAAGAAAACGGGCTCTCCTTCCTGCAGGAGCATGTACATTTTTCCGCCAGCCTGCGGCTGGATAAAATCGAAACCGCGCACCGCTTTGTACAGGAGCAGATCATATCAAAATCGCAGCTGCCCGAAGTCTATGTGTGCACAAGCGACTTGATCGCGGCAGGCGTGCTCGCGGCATTGTTCGAAGCCGGGTACCGCGTGCCCAGGGATATCGGGGTTGTGGGGTTCGATGGTATCACGCTTTCCGGCTATACGCGCCCGCCGCTCACCACAATCGGGCAGAACATGCATCAAATGGGCAAAAACTGCTGCATGGCGCTGAGCCAGCAGCTCGAGGGCGGCGATAAGTCCGCCAAGCAGATCGTCGTCAACACCAGGCTGATCGTGCGCGAATCTGTACGGATGTAACGCCTTTTCAATTCAACAACTATCGGAGGAGGTTCATATGGCAAAGCACAGCGTCATTTTGGGCAATGTCGGCAATTTTTCAGACCGTTATATGGGCGGCGGTTACCAGAGGGATTATACGTTGACGGAACTGTTCGACCGCGTAAAGTCCATAGAGGGTGTCACGGGCGTGGAGCTGGTGAGCAACTGGCATGTCACGCCGCAGAACGCCAAAGAGGTGAAAGCGCAGCTTGAGCGCACCGGCCTGAAGCTCGTTTCCATCATACCCGACCACTTCGGCACAAAGGACTACGGCCGCGGCGCGTTTTCCTCAAAGGATCCCGCCATGCGCCGCCGCTCCGTGGAGGAGACCCGTGAAATCATAGACGTCGCGAAATTTTTAGGCGGCGATCTCATCAGCCTCTGGCCCGGCCAGGACGGCTACGATTACCACTTCCAGGGCGATTATATCGAGGAGCACGGCTGGTTTATCGAAGGCGTGAAACAGTGCTGCCTGTATCGGCCGGACGTCAAGATCTCCATCGAATACAAGCCGCGCGAGCCGCGCAACTTCAGCTATCCCGCCACCGCGGCCACAACGCTTCTTATGGTGAAGGAGATTGACGAACCCAACTGCGGCGTCACCATCGATTATGGACACAGCACCGCAGCAAAGGAAAACGTGGCGGAAAGCGTCGCCATTATCAAGCGCTATGGCGATAAGCTCTTCCATATCCATATGAACGACAACTACGGCGTGTGGGACGACGATATGATCACCGGCTCCATCCACACCATACCGTTCATTGAGTTCTTCTATTGGCTCAAGCGCACCGGGTACGAGGGCTATATCTCCACCGACCAGTATCCCTACCGCGAGGACGGCCGGGACGCGTGCAACGAAAGCGTGCGGTGGTTTGATGTGTTTGAGGACCTGGCGGGCCGCATCGACGAAAACGAGCTTGCGGCGATTTATCGCTCCGGCAACGCGGTCGAAGTCAGCGCGTTCCTGCGCCGCCTGATGTTTAACAGATAATAAAGGTTTTTGCCTTAAATGGCAAAAAGAAAAAATACTAGGAGGAAGACACCATGAAAAAGACGCTTGCTTTCGCGCTGGTGCTGCTGATGGCTTTCAGCATGTTCGCGTGCACGAAGCCCGCAGAGACCCCTGCCCCGGCGACTGAAGCGCCCGCAGCCGAAGCTCCGGCAGCCACCGAAGCACCCGCAGCCGAGGCCCCCGCCGATGAATCCGAATGGGAGATCGTCGTGGTTCCCAAGGACGCCACCAACCCCTGGTTCATCCGTATGGATACCGGAGTGAAAGAGTATGCGCAGGAAACCAGCCTGAACATCTACCAGAAGGGTACCCCCGCTATCGACGCGACGCTGCAGTCCCAGTTGATACAGGACCTCATCGCCGCCGATGTTGACGCGATCTGCGTGGTCCCGGTTGATCCCGGTTCCCTTGAGCCGGTCCTCAAGCAGGCGCGCGACGCAGGCATCGTGGTGGTTGCGCATGAAGGCGCTTCCCTGACCAACGTGGATTACGATATCGAAGCGTTCAGCAACGATCAGTACGGCGCGTTCATCATGGATAACCTCGCGGAAGCCATGGGCGGAGAAGGCCTCTACACCACCATGGTGGCGCATGTCACCAACGCTTCCCACAATGAATGGGCGGATGGCGGCGTGAAGCGCCAGATCGAAGCCTATCCCAACATGAAGCTGCTCGAAGCCGAACCCCGCGTAGAGTCTGAGGACAACGGCGACGTCGCATACCAGAAGGCCAAGGAGCTCTTAAAGAAGTATCCCGACCTCAAGGGCATCATGGGCACCTCTTCCTTTGACGCGCCGGGTATCGCCCGCGCCATCCAGGAGCTGGGCCTCACCGGCAAGGTGTTCACCTCCGGTACCGGCATGCCCGCCGATAACGCTGAGCTCTTAAAGAGCGGCGCTGTCAAGTCTCTCACGCTGTGGGATCCCGCGCTTGCCGGCAAGGCCATGTGCTCCATGGCGTTGAAGCTGCTGCGCGGCGAA
>JAFABA010000006.1 GCA_023426265.1 Bacillota bacterium | reverse complement strand
TTGGAAATTGGCTGCTCCTGCAGCAGTTCCAAAAGGCTCTGCCGGAGCACCATCTTGGTATATTTGACCCTGCGGTCCACCTTTTCCTGTTTCATACGCACGTCCCTGTTCACAATAAGTTTGAATTTCCGATGCACGGTAAACAGACAACCGATAGCCCAAATGACCGGTAACGGGCAAACGATACCGAACTGCCTGTTGTTTATACGACAAGATCTATCATACTATAAGTATGAACGTTAATCAACACGGTGTTCGATATCGTGGCATGAAGATGGCAGGATTATGACGATGGAAAGACAGGGAATACCATGGAAAAACAGACTTATATCGTAACGGGAGCGGCGGGGCACCTGGGCGGCCATGCGGTGCAGGAGCTCTTGAATCAGGGTAAAGAGGTACGCGCATTCATGCTGCCCGGGGAAAGCTGCCTGCCCTTTGCCGAGCGCAATAATGATTTGCTCTCGCAATATGCGGGTAACGTCTGTGACCGGGAAACGCTGGATCAGCTGTTTGAAAGTCCGGAGCCTGCGCAGTTCACCGTCATCCATTGCGCGGGCATCGTCTCCATTTCCGGGCATGCGGACCAAAGGGTCTATGACGTCAACGTAAACGGCACGGCCAATGTTGTGGACGCGTGCGTAACGCACCACGCGAAGCGGCTTGTATATGTAAGCTCCGTCCACGCCATCCCCCTGCTGCCATTCGGGCAGGATATGAAGGAGATTTCCTCGTTTAGTCCCGACGCAGTCACAGGGTATTACGCCAAGACCAAGGCTGCCGCCACAAATCTTGTGCTGGACGCCGCAAAACGGGGCTTGGATGCCGTTGCCGTCCATCCTGCGGGCATTATCGGCCCAAGGGGGTTGCCTACCGGCAACATGGCGCATCTTATTTCAAGCTTCGTGCGCGGGCGGCTGCCTGCAGCCATACAGGGCGGGTTTGATTTTGTGGACGTCCGCGATGTGGCGCACGGCGTCATCCTTGCGGCGGAGAAGGGCAGGAGCGGCGAATGCTACATCCTCTCCAATCGCTTCATCGACCTTCGGGAGCTGTTTGATACGCTTTCCGAGGTGGCGGGCAAGAAAAGGCTCAGACTCTATTTGCCGCTGTGGGCCGCAAAGGCCGCCGTGCCCTTTATGGAGTTCTATTATAAGCTCACCCGAAAAACGCCGGTATTCACACGGTATTCGCTCTTTACCGTGACCCAGAACGCAGCCTACTCGCATGAAAAGGCGACGCGCGAGCTTGGCTACAGCACGCGGCCATTAAAAGAGACGCTCTTTGACATCGTGCAATGGCTCAAACAGTCTTGGGCCCGCAGGCCGCTGATGCAGTGAGCATAGGAGATACGAAACGCCGCGAAATCGCGGCGTTCAACTCATCAACAAAGCCCCTTTCCCGTCATCCTGAGCGAAGCGAAGGATCTTGAAGCGCTATACTGAGGGTTTATAGCGAGAGCTAGATTCTTCGCCTTCGGCTCAGAATGACAAATGAATGGTGGCGGCCTGGAACGCCGCGATTTCGCGGCGTTTCAACCCATTATCAACAAAGCTCCTTTTCCGTTATCCTGAGCGAAGCGAAGGATCTGAAGCGCCTATATTGCGGGCTTATAGCGAGAGCTAGATTCTTCGCCTTCGGCTCAGAATGACAAATGAATGGTGACGCCCTGTAACGCCGCGATTTCGCGGCGTTTTTTTATGCCGGAATGCGGACATCGGCATATATAAAAAGCGCAAGCGGATATTCCCCTGCTTGTATATCAGAAATATTTGTGATAGCTTGAATGCATACCAAAAAGGTTGGTTATCAATAAGGCAGGAGGATAGCGACATGCAAAGCGTACGGAAGGTTACGGAACAGGTGTATTGGATCGGGGCGAACGACAGGCGGATTTCACGGTTTGAAAACATGTTCCCGCTCCCCAACGGCGTAGCCTATAATTCGTACTTGGTGCTGGATGAGAAAACCGCCATACTGGATACGGTGGATTCCTCCGTCACCGCGCAGTATCTGGAGAACGTGGCGCATGTATTGAACGGCCGGACGCTTGATTACCTGGTGATCAACCATATGGAGCCGGACCACTGCGCGAATATCGAGGAGCTGGTACGCCGGTACCCCAACGTCAAAGTGATAGGCAACAAAAAGACGTTTCAGTTCTTCAGCCAGTATTACGCTATGGACATTTCCATGAACCAACTGGAAGTCCAGGAAGGGCAGCAGATCGAATTGGGCAAGACGGCCCTGCGGTTTTATATGGCGCCCATGGTACACTGGCCGGAAGTGATGATGACATACGAGGTAACTGGCCAAATCCTGTTTTCCGCGGACGCGTTCGGCGCGTTCGGCGCGCTAAGCGGCAACCTGTTTGCGGATGAAATGGACATTGAAAATCTGTTCCTGGATGAAGCCCGCCGCTATTACGCGAATATCGTAGGCCGTTTCGGCGCGCAGGTGCAGGCGGCGCTCAATAAGTTGAAAAGCGTTCCCATCCGGGTTATCTGCCCGCTGCACGGGCCGGTCTGGCGGGAAAACCTTTGGTACCTCTTGGAGAAGTACGACAGGTGGAGCCGCTATATCCCGGAGAAAAAAGGCGTGGTGCTCTTTTACGCGTCCATGTACGGCAATACCGAAAACGCGATGCTGACACTTGCCAACAAGCTGGGCGAACGCGGGGTGACGGATATGCGCATGTACGACGTGAGCAACACCCACGCCTCCTATATCATCGCGGATGTATGGAAATACAGCCACTTTGTGATCGGTTCGCCGACCTACAATATGTCGCTTTACTATGGGATGGACGCCGTGCTGCATGAGCTTGCCGTACTGAACATGCAGAACAGGTTCGCCGCCGTCATCGGCAACCATACCTGGGCGAGCGCCGCGAAGAAGGCCATGGAGGAACGCTTGAATGCCATGAAGGAGATCACGATTTTGGGCGCGCTGGACATCCGCTCCTCGTTAAAATCCGGGGCGGAGCTCGATCCAATGGCTGACGCCATAGCGGCCTCCGTACTGGCACCGTAAACGCACATTCCGCCGTTTGACCGGCGTGAAGATAACAGCAAGAAAAATACGAAAAAGGAGTTGCAATTATGTTAAAGCAGATAGAATTGACATACGATTTCAAGGCGCTCGAACCCCATATTGACGAGCTGACCATGATCACGCACTACACCAAGCACCACGCGACGTATACCAACAACCTCAACGCGGCGCTGGAAAAAGACTCCGCACTTGCGGGAAAGTCCATTGAGGCGATTTTGACGGACCTTTCCGCCATTGCGGATGAGGGACTGCGCACCGCCGTCCGCAACAACGGCGGCGGCTTTTACAACCATAATCTCTACTTTGGCACACTCTCTCCCAACGGCGGCGGAGATCCGGGCGGCGCGCTTTTAAAACAGATCAACGCTGATTTCGGCGGTATCGACGCCCTGCGGGAAAAGGCGACCGCGGCGGCCATCGGCCGGTTTGGTTCGGGCTGGGCGTGGGTGAGCACGGATGCTTCCGGCAAGCTTACAGTAGGCTCCTCGCCCAACCAGGACAATCCGCTGATGGAGGGCAAAGGGCTCATACCCATACTGGGCATAGACGTCTGGGAGCACGCGTATTACCTCAAATACAAGAACCTGCGTGCCGATTATGTGAAGGCGTTCTGGAACGTTGTGGACTGGGCGGCAGTGAATAAGCTCTACGAGGCCGCGCGCGGATAAATTTGTTACTATAATCAGAGATTTGAGCGCCCCGCGGATCATTCCGCGGGGCGCTTTGTTTTGCCTGGTTAGCAGAAATCAGCAAAATCAGATATAATATATTCTTTCGACTCTCTTGACTTTATATTCATATGAATATATCCTATTATTCATATTATTTTAATATGAAATAGTGCAATGAAGCATGCTTCCTGCGGCAAGGAAACAAGCCGGGCGATGTGGCTGAAACAGGAAAGAACGGATATGGAACGGTTTAATACTCCAATGATCGAAATACGCAATCTTTCTAAGACGTTCCGGGGCGCAAACGGGGAAGTGCAGGCGCTGACGGACATCAACTTGAGCGTACAGCGCGGGGAAATATTCGGCATTATCGGCATGAGCGGCGCTGGAAAAAGCACGCTGGTACGCTGCATCAATTTTCTGGAGAAACCAACTGAGGGCACAGTGCTGTTGGACGGGCAGGACCTTTCCCTGCTTTCGCAGCGGGAGCTCTTTTTGGCGCGCCAGTCCATGGGCATGATATTCCAGCAGTTTAATTTGTTTATGCAGCGCACGGCGCTCCAAAACGTCTGCTTTCCTATGGAGATCGCGGGGCGGGCAAAGACAGAAGCGCGCCAGCGCGCAAAGGAACTGCTTTCCCTGGTGGGGCTGTCGGAAAAAGAGAACGCGTACCCGTCCCAGCTTTCCGGCGGGCAGCGTCAGCGCGTGGCCATCGCCCGTGCGCTCGCCACGGATCCCAAGGTGCTTTTATCCGATGAAGCGACAAGCGCGTTGGACCCCGCCACCACCCGCGAGGTACTGGGCCTGCTAAAGGATATCAACCGGCGGCTCGGCATCACAATCGTGGTCATCACGCATGAAATGGGCGTGATTGAGGAAGTTTGCGGCCGTGTCGCTATTATAGACGACAGCCGCATTGCGGAAACAGGGTCCGTCAAGGACGTGTTCACGCGCCCGCGGTCCGAGGCCGCGCGCCGCCTGGTGTATCCGTTTAAACAGGAAAGCGCGCGCTTCATTGGCTCCCGATGTTGTCGCATCGTATATGGCGGCGGCTCCGCCTTTGAGCCGACCATCGCCGAAATGGTGCTGGAGTTCAAGGAAACCGTCAACATCCTGTTTGCGGATACCAAGAACATCGATGGCAAGGCGTTCGGGCAAATCGTTATTCAACTGCCAGAGTCCGACCGCACGGCCAGCGGTATGATGGAATATCTCCGCTCCCGGGGGTTGAGCGTGGAGGAGGTGTACGGCTATGTTTGAACCCGCCGTTGTACAGATGATTATAAAAGGCATCGGCGAGTCTCTGTACATGGTATTGACATCCACGGTACTTGCCTACGTGCTGGGCCTGCCGTTAGGGATTGTGCTGGTGGTGACCGCGCGCGACGGCATCCGCCCCGTGGGCTGGTTATATAAAGCGTTGGATATTTTCATCAACATCGTCCGTTCCCTGCCGTTTTTGATCCTGCTGCTCGCCGTGTCTCCCATCACGCGCTTTATTACGGGGACAACCATCGGCTCCGACGCGACGGTGGTGCCTCTGGTGATTTCCGCGGCGCCCTTCATTGCGAGGCTGGTGGAATCCTCCTTTAAGGAGGTGGACCGCGGCGTGGTGGAGGCCGCGCAGTCCATGGGGGCAACGCCAGCGCAGATCATATTCAAAGTACTCCTGGCGGAAGCCAAGCCCTCGCTGCTTGTGGGCGGAGCTATTGCCATCACGACCATACTGGGGTACTCCGCCATGGCCGGTTTTGTGGGCGGCGGCGGGTTGGGCGATATCGCCATCCGTTACGGCTATAACAGGTATCAGACGGATATCATGCTGGTAACGGCTGCCCTGCTGGTGGTTCTTGTTCAGATATTCCAGGAGGTTGGCATGAAAATTGCCAAGCGCTCGGATAAAAGAAAAATTTAAATTCGGAGGAAACAATCATGAAGAAGTATTTTGCCTTGTTTGCCGCAGTCCTGCTCACGGTTGCCCTGTTCGCCGGCTGCGCGGCTCCCGCTGCGGCGGAACCTACCCCGGCTCCCGCGGAAGCAACCGCACAACCCACTGAGGTTCCCGCTGAAACCCCCGCCGAGACGCCAGCGCCCATCGTGATCAAAATCGGCGCGACGCCCACCCCCCACGCGGAAATTCTGGGCATTGTAAAAGAGCTGCTCGCGGCCCAGGGCTATGATCTCCAGATCGTAGAGTTCACAGATTATGTGCAGCCCAACCTCGCGCTCGACAGCGGCGACCTCGACGCGAACTACTTCCAGCACAAGCCGTATCTTGATCAGTTCAACGCGGAGCAGGGTACGGATATCATACCCGTCGTGAACGTCCACTTTGAGCCGCTCGGCATATATGCCGGTAAAACCGCGGCGCTTGACGCGCTTGCTGACAAAGCGCAGGTGGCGGTCCCCAACGATACCACCAACGAAGCGCGCGCGCTGTTGCTGCTTGAAGCGCAGGGCCTTATCAAGCTCAAGGAAGGCGCAGATCTCAATACCACGGTCAACGATATCGTGGAGAATCCCAAAAACCTCAAAATCGTTGAAATCGCCGCGGAACAGCTCACGCGCTCCCTGCAGGACGTGGACATCGCCGTCATCAACGGCAACTTCGCCATACAGGCCGGGCTCAACGCCGCGACCGATGCGCTTGCAAAGGAGGACGCTGCTTCTGTCGCGGCGACCACGTTTGCGAATTTCATCGCCGTGAAGAACGGGAACGAAAACAATCCGGAAATCCAGGCGCTGGTTCAGGCGGTCACTAGCCCCGAGGTAAAGGCGTTCATCGAAACCACCTATCAGGGCGCAGTCGTGCCTGTGTTCTAATCCGTAACAAAAAAAGCATAAAGAGACTGGAGCGCCCAGCATGTTGCAGGGCGCTCTCGGGCTGCTGACAAAGTCCCGGGGACTTTGTCAGCAGGTTTTCTTAAGGTTAAAGTGCGGTTCTGGACGCACTTTTCTCCGCAAATCTGACGCGTATGCCGCCAGATTTGATTGAATGCGGGGGATTGCAATCCCCCGCGACCCCCTAAGGGGGGTTAGCCAGCGAGCTCGAAGCGCCTTGCATGTTGCAGGGCGCTCTGTTTAAAAGTTAGAATTCCAATTTCTGCATGATTCTCCCAAAACCCGTTCCCCGCATATATTGTAGGGGTAAGCAAGGAAGGTGGGACGGGGCATGAGCTGGGATGAGAGGATCCGGGACTTGTGGATCGATTTCCTGTTTTGGATCAGATATTATATCCGGAACCTGATATTCAGTCCACGCGGTCCAAGGTATCTCGTTCCCCGGCTTTTGCGGAATGCCGGCGAATTTGCCGACGCATTTAGGCCGTTTTACGGTGCGGAAAGCGCAAGACGGTTTGAGGAGCTGTTGACACAGCATGTTTTGCTTTTGTCTGAGTTTGCGGCGACTGTCAGAGCGGGGGAGGACATTGAGGCGCAAAGGGCCGCCTGGTACGCGAATGCAGATAATATTGCCGGGTTTTTTGTCTCAGTCAATCCGTACTGGGACGAAAGGGTATGGAAGGAGCTTCTCTACCAGCGGTTTTCTTTGGAAGAGTCCCTGCTGTTGCGGCTGCAGGAAGGCGATTTCACGGGAGCTATTGAACAGTTTGACGTTGCCCAACTGAATGCGGAACAGATTGCGAATTATATGGTCGACGGCATTGCCATGCAGTTTCAGCTGCCTGCCACTCCGCAGTAATTCTGTTTATATGAGTTGCAGAATGATTGTGCGTTGCGTATTGCAGGGCACTCTTTGATCTGTTATTACAAGATTCAAAACATTTCCATTTTCTGCGCGGTATTGTCCGGAATGTTCTTATGCCCGCATATATTGTACGGAAGAGGAGGCAGCACATAATGGACTGGAAGACAAGAATCCGGGACCTATGGATCGATTTCCTGTTCTGGATTCGGTTTTATATCCTCGGCCAAATGTTCCAACAGCACGGCCTGGGATATGTCGCCTCGCGGATCATGCGCAATGCAACCGAATTTGCCGACGCCTTTGTGCCGTTTTACGGGCAGGAAAACGCGAAACGGTTTGAAGAGCTGTTGACGAAACATGTTCTGCTCTTATCGGAATATGCCGCCACCCTCAAAGCCGGGCAAAGCACAGAGGAGCAAAGGCTCCTTTTGTATGCGAATGCTGCCGAGCTTGCCGAATTTCTTGCCTCGGTCAATCCCCACTGGGATACCGCAAAATGGATGGAGCTTCTTTACCAGCGGTTTTCTCTGGAAGAAGCCCTGCTGTGGAGGCTGAAAAGGGAAGATTTCCGCGCGGCGATCGAACAGTTTGATATCGCGCACCTGAATGCCCAGCGGATCGCGGAGTATATGATAGACGGGATCGCGGCACAGTTCCAGTTGCCTGCTCTTACGGAGGATGATCATATGCTCGAGCCTGCCGTGCAAATGCCCGGGCAATCATAATGGGGATTAATACCCCCTTTCCAGGTCGATTTGGTTCAAAGCGCCTTGCCCGGCCGTATATCGCTCATACGCCTCTGCAAAAAGCTCCATGCATTTTTGGAAATAGTGGCGGCTCAGCCCCGAATTGTGCGGCGTAAGAATCACGTTGGGGAGGGTCCAGAGCTTACTTTCCGGCGGGAGCGGCTCTTCATGAAACACGTCAAGGCCCGCACCGGAAATGGAGCCGTTCTCCAAAGCCGTGATCAGCGCCTCTTCGTCTACGGTATCGCCCCGTGAAATGTTGATGAATACGGCGCTCTTTTTCATGAATTGAAATTCCTTTGAGCCGATCATATGGTAGGTTTTTAAAGTCAGGGGTGCAACCAGCACGATATAATCGGCAAGCTTGAGCGCGTCGTGCAAACGTTCCAAAGGATAGACCGCGTCAAAGCCGGGCAGTGCCGCAGGGGTATTTTTGACCCCTATGACGTTCATATAAAACGCCTTTGCCTTATGCGCGATCTCCCGGCCTATGCTGCCCGTGCCGATGACGCACAGCGTTTTACCGGAAAGTTCGTCTACGTTCATCAGCTGTTCCCACCGCTTTTCCAGCCGGTTCTTCATCATCGTATGGAATTCCCTGCAAAACGCGATCATAATGCCCAGTGTGTGCTCGGACATCTGCTCCGCATGGACGCCGCTTGCGTTGGAAACGATGATGCCTCGTCTCTTCAGCTCGTCAAACGGCAATTCCTCAACGCCGGCGGACAGGCAGAATGCCCATTTGAGCCTTTCCGCTTTCGCAATATATTTTTTTACGGTGGAAGGAAACGTAAGCAAAATTTCCGCCTCCGGTATCAGGCGCGCACGTTCTTCGCTTGTGACGGCGGGAACAATATCCGCACCCGTCCGCCGCTTGAAATAAAGATAGTGCTCTTCCTGCAGCTGTTCCCGGGGTATTGTGCAAACGATCATGGGGCCCCCTTGTTTTTTCCTATAAATAACCATACGGCAAGGAAATCAATCGCCGCATTTTATTGAACCGATAACGTCTGACCAGACGGTTCTAAAAAATATGTTTCATTGTAAACTAAAACGGGCGGGACTGCAAAGGCACTTAAGTTCTGGAAGTTTTTACCGATATCATTGGTTAGTGGGTGCGCCGGATATAAAGGTGCATATTTTCCACACAATAGAAGGAGATGTATGATATGAAACAGTACTTTGTGCTCACGATGAAGGACAAGTGGTTCTCCGGTAAGTTCGATCCGCAGAAGCTTCAGGAAGCCCTCAACGCGTATGCGCAGCAGGGATGGCGCCTGGTTTCCTGCGCGACGGCGGATGTTCCGGGATTTGGAACGGCGCGGCAGGAGTTTATTGCAATCATGGAACGTGAAGCATGAAAGGGTATCCTACCCTATTTGATCAGATCATTTTTATTGAGTCCGGCCTGCCGCAAATGCAGCCCGTTTCTTCCGTTGCCGTCGATTTGAGCTTTAAAATCGGCGCGCAGTTGAAAACCCTCAACGATGTAAAAAGAGGGCTTGCCCAGCAGGCGCACCAGCTGGGCTGCAACTGCATAGCGGAATTCCAGTACGGGCAGAAGTCGAGGTGGCTGGCTATAGACGACGTGGCCTACTTCGGCAAAGGCACGGCCGGAAGGCTGACCCAGGCGGACTATGCCCAGATCGCGGCGTATATCGCGAACCGGGACAATAGCTGACGGATAACAGAAGCCTGCGATTAAAAGCGTTAGTCTCGTTCCCATTTCTGGGGACGGGACTTTCTTGATTTAATGCCGCCCGGCGCTAGCTTTCCTTGTGAACCATACCAAATGGATGCTGCGGCGCGTATTGGAAATGCCCGGATACGATCTTTCTATATACCCATTAACAAGCGGGACAGAATAACGATTATAAAATATACCTTGATCTATGGAAGTCCGAGGATCAAAGAGGATGACGGAAGGATTTTTGACAAAGGGCAATATGCAATTTTTCCATAAGCTTTCAAAGAGTTTGTTTTTGAATACCGATTTTAAGAATAGCGAGGGATTTAAAAGGAAATATACCGCAGTCAGCCTGCAGCGCGCCAGGCTGTTCAAGTGGGTAACATTTCTTGTATGCATTTTTAGCCTCTATCTTGATCTGCTGTTGAAAAAGGACAGCACGGTCGATGTGAGCTACCGGCAGACTCTGATTGCCATACATATCGCAGGACTTGTTCTGTCGCTTGCTTATATTTTTATTTACGGAAGAATTGAAAAATCATGGCATCATCGATGTTCCTGGGCCGCCAAGGCCGCGATACTATTGGATTTGTTTTTAACATTATTGACTGGGGCGATCATGTCCATTAACAGCCAGAGATTCAACGGAAACATTGATGCTTATATTATAATCGTTCTTGCGGCGTCACTTGTCATCCCCATGTATCCCAAGTGGGTAATGGGGATATACGGGTTCGTCCATATTGTGTTTGTATCGTTTCTCTCTTCTTTTCACCAAGGCGATACTTTTATGAAGATATCTAATTCCACCACTCCTGTTCTCTTGGCGCTTGTGCTGTTCCTTTCATTATATCGGTATAATATAAAGAGCTTTTTAAATGAAGAAATGCTCAAAGAGGATAAGACAACATTTATCAAACTGTTTGAAATCAATCCCTTTCCGTTGGTCATATCCGGGTTTGAGGATGGGAAGATCCTATACGCCAATCAAAGGGCGATGGCGTTTTATGACATCCCAAAGGAACAATGCAACGAACTTTATCATGGGGATCTTTACAAAGATGCTTCCGATATGAATGTTATCTGCAAAATGCTGGAGATAGACGGGAAAGTGAATGATTATGTGGTGGAACAAAAAACGCTCTCCGGGCAAGTGAAGCGCGCGATCGTGAATTACGAGCTGATCGATTATTTCGGTAAAAAATCCATTTTGAGCGGAGTTGCGGATATTGCGGAAATCAAGCGGATGGAAAATGAATTGACCATATATGCATCCACAGACAGCCTGACAGGCGTATTGAACAGAAGGATCGGCATGGATCTTGCAAGAAAAAGGCTTGAGACCGCCAAACGGGAAAAGGCGGGATTTCAGCTTTGCTTTTTTGATATGGACAATCTGAAAATGGTAAACGATCAATTCGGGCATGTGGAGGGCGATGCTTTCATCATTGATGTATGCAGAATAATCAGGGAAGAACTAAACCCCCACGATGTCATTTTCCGCTATGGCGGGGATGAATTCATGATATTGTTTCATGCCGATGACGAGCAGGAAGCGGGCAGAACCTTCCACAGAGTTGCACAAAGGTTTGAAACTTTGAATAACGGAAATTACAAGCCTTATCCGATCAACGCAAGCATGGGATTCTTCTCTTATCGGCCGGAAATGGACCTCGATCTGGAGCAGATCATCTCGATGGTGGATAAAAACATGTATGAGGATAAGTTGAAGAAAAAGTAGCCTGTATTCTAAGCAACATATGGCTTTTACCTCTTCATGCGTCGGCGGGCGCTGCCAATGCCGCCTGACGAAGGGGTTGACTTGACATATTATTTGACTATAATCATTTATATAGTCAAATAGACAAGGATGATGATATGCCAAAGACATTTACCGAAAGCGAGCGCGTCTATATCAAAAAACGGCTGATGGAGGAAGCCCATGCCTGCCTGGCAAGGTATGGCATGCGCAAAACCACGGTGGACGAACTTGTAAAACGCGTCCAGATTCCCAAGGGCACGTTCTATCTGTTCTACCCCTCCAAGGAAATGCTGTTTTTTGAGGTGTTCTGCGCGTTGCACAACGAACTGCAAAGCGACGTCCTGCGCCGGATAGAAGAACTCAACGGCAACATCAACGCGGATACCGTTACCGAACTGATTTTCGGCATATACAAGCAGGTAAATTCCACGTTTCTCTATTCGTTTGCCGCGAGCGGCGATCTCGAGCTCTTGGTGCGCAAACTGCCGCCGGAGGTTGCGAAGGCCCATGCCCAAAATGACGATCTGAGCATGGAACGGCTGCTTTCCTTGCTTCCCGGCGTGCAGGCGGAAGGCAATATTCAGGTATTCAGCGCCGCGCTGCGGGCCATATTCTGCACAATGTCTCACCGCCGGGAAATCGGCGAGGATATGTTTGAGGACGCAATCCGCGTTATGCTCCGCGGGGTCGTCAAACAGCTGTTTGAAGGGGGAACGTTATGATACGGGTAAACGAGCTGAGTTTCACCTATACAAAAACGCCCTTTATTGAAAATATGAGCTTTACGGTGGAGTCCGGCGAGATTTTCGGTTTCCTGGGCCCATCCGGCGCGGGCAAAAGCACGCTGCAAAAAATACTCACCGGGCTTCTGCCTTCCTATTCGGGTAGCGTGACCGTAAATGGAACAGAAGTAAGACGGCACGACAACAGCTTTTATGAAGGGATCGGCGTGGACTTTGAGTTTCCAAGCCTCTATGAGAAGCTTACGGCGTGTGAAAACCTGAACTTCTTTGCTTCCCTTTATCAAAAACGGCAGCAAATTGAGCCGCTGCTCGAATGCGTGGGCTTAAGCGGCGAAGCGGACAAAAAGGTGTCCGATTATTCCAAGGGCATGAAAACACGGCTGAATTTTATCAAAGCCTTGCTTCATGACCCTGCCTTGCTCTTTTTGGATGAACCGACCTCGGGGCTTGATCCTTCCAACGCCAGGCGGTTAAAGGACGTCATTTTGCGGGAGAAGGCGAAAGGGAAGACAATCGTTCTGACCACCCACAACATGTACGATGCGACGGAGCTTTGCGACCGTGTTGCGTTTATTGTGGATGGAAACCTTCGCGCGCTGGATACCCCGCGGAATTTGATCATGTCTCGCGGCGCCTCCATGGTCCGTTACACGTATTTGCAAAATGGCCGGGAATTGCAGGCGGAAATTCCGCTTGGCAATACCGGTGAGGATGAGGAGCTAAAGCGCCTGATAGAGGGAAACAGGCTCCTCTCTATCCACAGCAGCGAGCCTACACTTAACGATATTTTTGTGGAACTGACGGGGAGGCGGCTGCAATGAGAGCAAAAGCGCTGCTCATAGGCGATATCCGGTTTCAGCTCAAATACGGGTTTTACTTTTTGTATGCGCTTTTTACTATACTGTATATCAGCCTGCTTTACGCATTGCCTTTTGCATGGCGGGAACAGGCCGCCGTGTTGATGATATTTTCGGACCCGGCCGCCATGGGGCTGTATTTTATGGGTGCGATCGCGTTGCTTGAAAAGAGCGAACGGGCGCTCAACAGCATCGCCGTTTCGCCTGTAAAGCCGTTGGAATATGTGGGGGCAAAGCTTGTTTCCATCGCGCTTATATCCACCGCGGCAGGGCTTTTGATTGGTCTTGGCACAGAGGCGGTCAAAAATCCGTTTGGGTTTGTATTGGGCGTATTCTTTGGTTCCTGCCTATTCTCATCCATAGGCCTAATGATCGCCGCCAATATCGCGACGCTCAATCAATTTATTGTGGCGACCATCCCGGCGGAAATCATCATCAATATTCCGGCTATCGCATGGCTGTTTGGGTATCAGCCGGGGGCGCTGCTGTTTCATCCAGGCGTGTGCATCATAGAGCTTTTGAAAAACGGCAAAAACGCGCTGTCCGCCGCTCTGATTCTTTTGGGCTGGACGGTATTGTTTGCAGTACTTGCACGCCGCCTGGTCACAAAGAGTTTTCGTACGCTCGGAGGTATGAAGCTATGAGGCCTCTGTATTATTCCTTTGCTCTGTTTGTGCGGCAGATATGGAAGGACAGCATGCTCATAACGGCCTGTATGGCCGCTGTGCTGTCCGCGTTTTTCTTCCGCTTTGGCATACCTGCGCTGGAGACTGCGTTGTGCGCCTATTTGCAAAAAGGGGCAATCTTGCTTGATTACTACCTGCTGTTCGATTTGTTTTTGGCGTTTGTTACGCCGTATATGTTCTGCTTTGCTTCCGCCATGATGATGCTGACGGAATACGATGAAAACATGGCCAATTATCTTGCGGTTACGCCTGTGGGGAAGATGGGCTACATCGTATCAAGGCTGGTATTCCCGGCCATAATCGCGTTCCTTGTCTCTCTTGGATTCCTGCGCTTATTTTCTTTGACCCCTTGGAACTTTTTCATGGCGCTGTCCGCATGCGCTTTAACCGCCCTCATGAGCATTGCGGTTGCGCTGCTCCTGTTTTCCTATTCGCATAACCGGGTGGAAGGCATGGCGATGGCAAAGCTTTCCGGCTTGCTTCTGCTGGGGCTTATGGTTCCGTTTTTTCTTTCGTCCAACGCCCAATATCTGTTTTCTTTGCTGCCCTCCTTCTGGATCGCAAAATATATCCTGGAGCAGGACGCGCTGCTGCTCATTCCGGCGCTGGTGTCAACGTTAATCTTTCTATGGGCGCTTTACAGGAAATTTATCAGGAAGATTGCATAAGGCAAGGAGTCAAATCAGCGGCTATGGGCGCAGAGTTCGACTCCCCTTGCCTTAATCAGGCGGAGTATCGAAACAATTCGAAACCCCTAAAACCTCTTTCCAACCATGTCCCATAATGGTAAAGTAAGTATAGTTGCAGCCTTGCCTGAGGCGCTGCTGCATCGCCTTCATGCGTTCATATTTCATCTTTTCGGAAAGCGAATTGATCAGGAGGGACTTATGCAATATTTGATCGGCGTAGATATCGGGACGTCCGGTACCAAGACGGTGTTATTTGACGAGGCGGGGAACCGTATCGCCTCAGCGGTGAGGGAGTATCCGCTTTATCAGCCGCAAAACGGCTGGGCGGAGCAGGACCCGGAGGATTGGTGGCGCGCCGCTGCCGAAACCATACGGGAGGTCGTCTCCCGCTCGGGCGTGGAAGCCAAGGATATCAAGGGTGTGGGTCTTTCCGGCCAGATGCACGGGCTCGTTATGCTCAACGCGAAAGGCGAGGTGTTGCGGCGCAGCATTCTGTGGTGCGATGGCCGCACTGCGGCGGAATGTGCGGAAATCACCGAAAAGGTGGGCAAGGAAAAGCTCATTGCCATCACGGCCAACCCCGCGCTCACCGGCTTTACTGCGGGCAAGGTGCTTTGGGTGCGCAAACACGAGCCGGAACTGTATCAAGAATGCCGCATGATGCTTTTGCCCAAGGATTATATCCGGTATCGGCTGACCGGCGTATATGCCACCGAAGCGTCGGACGCCGCGGGCACCAACCTTTTGGATGTACCCAAGCGCCGCTGGTCGGAAGAAGTGCTCTCCATACTGGATATCGACGGCGCGCTTTTGCCCAAAGTCTATGAATCGCCCGACGTCACGGGGCATATTACAAAAGAAGTCGCGGCCCTCACCGGTTTAGCGGAAGGCACGCCCGTTGTAGGCGGCGCGGGAGACAATGCAGCCGCTGCCGTGGGGACCGGCGTTGTCAGGGAAGGCCGCGCGTTTTTGACCATAGGCACGTCGGGCGTCATATTCGCGCATGCGGACAGCGTACGCATAGACCCCGGCGGGCGCGTGCACACGTTCTGCCACGCCGTGCCCGGCTGCTATACGGTTATGAGCTGCACGCTTTCGGCGGGCCTCTCTTTGAAGTGGTTCCGTGATCATTTCTTTGCCGCGGAAATGGAAACCGCCGCGGGCATGGGGGTGGACCCGTACGAGCTGATGAACGTCCAGGCCGCGCGTGTGCCCATCGGCTCCAACCGCTTGCTGTACCTTCCTTATTTGATGGGCGAACGCTCCCCGATACTCGACCCCGACGCCCGCGGCGCGTTTATCGGCCTTTCCGCCATCCACACCAAGTACGATATGCTGCGCGCCGTAATGGAAGGGGTCTCCTACTCCCAGCGGGAATGCCTGGATGTATTGCACGGCATGGGCATCGTGCCCAAGGAACTCTTAGCTACGGGCGGCGGCGCAAGGAGTACTTTGTGGAGGCAGATGCTTTCGGACGTGTTAAACTGCCCGGTCGCCACCGTCGCTTCCTCCGGGGAAGGCCCGGCGCTGGGTGTAGCGTTGCTTGCGGGCGTGGGCGCCGGCGTTTATAAGAGCGTGCCCGAAGCGTGCGATGCCGTGATCCGTCTCAATCCGCTCCAGCAGCCGGATGAAGCGCGCGTAAAGGCGTACGCACCCTATTACGCACTCTATAAGACCGTATATCCTTCGCTGAAAGCCCAGTACGCGGCACTTGCGGCGCTGTAAGACGCAGGACAAGGCCCGTTCTCCGGGAAGCGGACTGTGTTGATATACATGTGCAAGGCAGAGAGGATATGCTCTCTGCTTTTTTGAGCAAATAGCAGCTGTGGAACAAACGCGGGATCCGTAATGATATAATTGGATTGCTTCATGTTAAAATAAAGTGGCCCAGCGTCGTAAAGAAAAGTATGCTGCCTGTGAACACAACGGTGGGGATGAGAAAAGTCCGGTGAAAAAGAACAGCGGGAGGATAAGGCGTGAAAATCATTGTTTTTGCAGATTCACATACCGATGTGCCCACAATGCTGGCTGTTGTGAAGCTTGAACAACCTGATGTAATTTTGCATTTGGGAGACCATATTGCGGACGGGATCGAATTGCAGAAAAATACCGATATCAGAGTACACCTTGTGAAGGGGAATACGGATCTGGGAAGCTGCGGCAGCATAGAAGCGCTTTTTACATTCGAAAACACACGCGTATATATGACGCACGGCCATATATATAAGGTGAAGAACGGTTTGACAGAATTATGCGGCGCAGGTACGCGCAACAACGCGCATATTGTCCTCTTTGGGCATACGCACAGGCCGTTTTTAAGCCATATCGATGGCATGTGGGTTATGAATCCAGGCCGGATCGGCCGCAAATTGAACGAAAGCATTCCCGCCACGTATGGAACCATTGTACTTACAGGAAGCCGAATCGAGTGCGGGATATCAGAAGTCGAGATATAGCTGCCGGATTTTCAGTAAAAAACATGTCTGAAACAAGCGTATCGTTCACAATGGGCGGCAAACGAACTTATTATCCCTGCAACGCAAACAGGATGCATATCGTTAACAATCCGCTTGACAACATTGTACGATTATCGTACTATAACGGTAGTACGATAATCGTACAATGTTTGGGGGAGTTATGTATACAGATAAGATAAAAGAACTCAGTGAAATTTTGCATATGCTCATAGGTCAATTCCAGAACAAAATGAAGGATAAGAAATATTTGCATATCAGCAAACTATCAACTACGGAGATCAGCATTTTACAGTTATTGCATGATTATCCGCACATAATACTCAAAGAGATTTGTGTGCGACTAAATATCCCTAAAAGCACGCTAACCAGCGCAGTAAATCGCCTTGTTAAAAAAGGTTATGTAGAGCGTGCTTCAATGAGTAACGATAAAAGGGCGTTTTCTTTGTGCATAACAGAAACAGGAACAGTTGTTCAAAAGGAACACTTGGGACTTGAACAGTCTTATCTGTTACAAATACTCAATAGGTTAGATACGGCAGAAGCAGAAACTTTGCTGCGTTTGCTAAAAAAATCCATCGGAGATGATAACCATGCGTAACGGCAAATGGGCATTGATTACTGGTGCGACTAGCGGTATAGGCAAAGCGTTTGCCTTTCATTTTGCACGCGAGGGTTATAATATTATTGCTGCTGGAACAAGGGTTTTACTGCTGCAGGACACCGTAAATGAGCTTATAAATAAATACGACATAGAAGCAACAGCTTTTGTAGGCGACTTATCGGATGTGTTTGTTCAAGATAAGCTGATAGCTTTAGGCATAGAAAAACAGGCCGTTGTATTGGTTAACAACGCTGGTTTTGCGTTAAATAAATCATTTTATGAGGCTGGTTTAGAGAGTTGGCTTCAAATGAATGAATTGCACATTACCTGTACGATTAGATTGACTTTTTCCCTGTTGCCACATATGATTTCCCGCAATGAGGGAACTGTTATCAATGTCGCCTCTGATGCTGCTTATATGATCATAAAAAAGAACGCGGTTTATTCCGGCACAAAGGCGTATATAAAACAGTTTTCACATGGCCTGTACCTTGAATTGATGGAAACAAACATATATGTACAAGCGCTATGCCCTGGTCTGACAAAGACAGATTTACACGAAAAAATGGGTATGAGTAAAGAATGCCAAAAAAACAGGGGCATTTTGCGTTGGGAGGAACCTGAACAGGTAGTTGTACAATCGGTAAAAGCTATGAAAAAAAATAAAGCGATATGTATAAGCGGATGGTCTACGAAATTGCTGATTTTCTTAACGTCCTGTATGCCTCAATCACTCTATCATCGCATGATCAATTCAGCTTTTAAGTAAAATAGTATTGCAACTGTATTTTTCTATAACTTAACTAAAGCCGCTGTTTCTATTGAACACATCAGTAGAAGAAAGAATGGCGTAGCTTTTTACGCTACGCCACACTCCGTTATAATGTATTTTATGGATGAATTTCATTTGAAATTTCTTAATTATATCGCTATATATTGATCGCCCGTATCCGCTCAATCCCCTTGCATTTGGACAGATCCTCTATGATATCCGAAAAATCAATGTCTTTGGGGATTTCGATGGTATACAGATGCGTATATGTGCTTTTTCCGTTGGAGAAAGTCGCGTCATGCTCCACGTCCTTGACGCGGATGTTCTTTTCTTTAAAATATCCGCTGATGAACGCCTCCGTCTCCTTGGGCGTGTCCTGCTGGATTTCAAGGCGTTTTAAAACGGGGATGTGTATGACCTTTTTCAAGAGCGTAAGCACCACGATAATGGAAAAGAATCCGGCCACGGTGATTGCGTAATATCCCATTCCAATCGCAAGGCCAAGACCTGCGACCGCCCAGAGTGAAGCCGCCGTCGTAAGACCCATAATGGACCGCTTTGTCACGATGATTGTTCCCGCGCCTAAAAACCCGATGCCGCTTACGACTTGCGCGATCAGCCGGGCGGGATCGGAGCGGATGATTTCGGACAAATCTGGGTAAGTGATCGCGATCGTGAGGGACTCGACTTCGATTTGCTTCTGGATCAGCGCCACCAGAGTAGCACCCACACAAACCAGGATATGCGTCCTTAAACCGGCGGGCCTGTGCTTAAACTGCCTGTCAAAGCCAATGATTCCGGAGCAGACGATCGCCAAAGCGAGGCGTATGATGATTTCCACAATTGTTAATTCGGCCATCTGCATCACCCCCGTTACAGGCCTATTTTCTCCCACTCCTGCTCTTTGAGGTTGGTATATAAGTATACGATGGCGGATATGGAGGAGAACACGAATATGACCACCGACAACGCCGCCGACAGCTCGTAATCCATATTCGTGGAGAATTGCTTGCGCAAGTATACGCCCAGCATCATCGGATGGTTGGGGCCGATCAAGTAGGGCGTCGTGAAGGAACTGATGTTGGTCATGAATATAAACGTCATGGCGATCATGACGTCCTTAAAGGACAGGGGCAATATCATTTTAAAGAACACATGCAGCTTGCTCGCCCCCGCGTCGCGCGCGCTTTCCACAATCGAATCGGATATGCTGCTAAGCGCCGCCACGATGATCATCGTAGCGAATGCGATGTTGAACCACAGATTCATCAGTATGATGCCGTTTGCGTTGAACAGAAGCCCGGGCTTGAAATTTCCGCCGAACAGCTGCGAAACGCGGTTGAGGAACCCCGAATCGCGTACGACTGTGATAAGAGCGTAAATGGCCACCAACTGCGGCACAAAGCGCGGCAGCAGGTAGATGGTGCCGATGAAGCGGCTGATCTTGGAGTCTGTAAAACGCAGATACAGCGCAAGCAGGTAGGAGACGGCGATCGCCAACACAACGGTGACCACAGTGACCCATACCGTATAGACGATATTGTCCACCGCTATTCTATCTGTAAACAAAAACTTGTAATGTTCCAATGTAAACCCGCTGCCATCCGCCTTTTGAAAGCTCTTGAACACCGTGTTGAGCATGGGGTAAGCCACGATTCCCAGGGAGAGAAGCAGCGAGGGCAGCAGCATCGCCGTGATAAAAAGATTGGTCTTCCATGTACGCTTGTTCATGCCGTAGTCTCCTTCTATAGGCCGCTGACAAAGTCTTGCAAGAACTTTGTCAGCGGGTTTCCTGTAGGTTAAAACACCGTTATTACGGTATTTTTCCACCGATTTGACGCGCGTGCCGTCAAATCGGATTGGAAGTGGGCTTTTCGCAGGAAGGCGGGTTCGGTGGCTAGTGGGAGCCCAAAATCGATCCTGTGAATCGATTTTAGAACCCCGAGTACCGCTACTGCGATCCCCCACCTCCTGGGGGAAACGGATCTTTCTGGGGCGGGTGCGCATAAGCCGCACCCGCTCCTGTTCATTTCCGGCAGAGGCGTTAACCGATTGTTCCGATGTCAACGGCCCACTGTTCTTCCATTTGTTTCGCAAGTTCGCCCAGCGAAATGATGGAGAAATTGGAGACGTCAATACCTGCAACGACGTCGGTCTTGTCGCTGTCGAGGTGGGCGAGGGGTACGACGGGCACCGCATACATGATCTCAAGGCAGAGCAGCTGCGCTTCGGGGCTGATCATGAAGTTCATGAAGTCATAGCACGCTTCCGCATTGGAGCCGATGCTGGGTATGGCCAGCACCACATCCGTGCCGTTGAGAGACTGGTCAAGCTGGTAGATCTTCACGGTTTCCGGCAAGGTGCCCTGCGCGATGTTGGAAAGGACCTGGTCTGCCCATGCGGGGATGATATCCACTTCTTTGTTGATGAGCAGGTCCAAAGTCCCCTGGTTCTTGTTCGGGTATACGACGGAACCGCCGGACTTGTACAGGTAGGGATGGATTTCCTTGAGCCATTCGAAGCCGGGGCCCCAGATGTCCTTCCACTTCGGGTCGGTGGAGGTTTTGGCCTCCGCGGGCAGATCCTTGTATACCGCCGTATACATAAAGCCGCTGCCCGCGCCGCCCGTGCCGGGCACGTTATAGGCGAACCTGCCGGGGTTGGCCTTGATCCACTCGGTCAGCTCCGCCCAGGTCTTGGGCGGTTCGGGAACGCGGGCGGAATCGTACGCGAACACCACCGTGGTTCCGCGATACGGCACGACCTTCGTGTTGTCATATGCAGATTTGATTAGCACATTGCCGTAATTGGGGATCTTGCTGAAATCGATCGGTGCAAACAGGTCTTCGCTTTCAGCGGCAGCGGTATACTTCGCAAGGTCGGTGCTGTTTTCCGCAATCATGTCAAAGCCGGCGTCCTTCTGGCCGGTCTTATAGGCGGCGCCCAGGCGGTCATAAAGCTGCGTGTCGCCGGTACCGGAGAGCAGGAACTGGAGTTCCACAACGGCCTTCGCATCCGCCTTCGCGTTGTAGGCCGCGATAGCTGCCGTGAAGAGGTCGGATACGTTCTGAGAACCGGTTGCCCAAAGCGTAACCTTAGGTTTCTCCGCGGGCGCAGCGGGTTCCGCGGGCGCTGCGGGTTCGGGCGCCGAGGTTTCGGCGGGCTCTGCAGGCGCGGGTGCTGCGGGCTGGTTCGGCGTGCAGCCTAAGAGCGCCGATATCAATAGGCACATGACGAGAAACAGGACAAATGAACGCTTGAGTTTCACTGATCTCTCCTCCTTGTTTTTTTATGAGGAAGGGCATGGCCCCTCTTCTGCTAAAATGATGGGAGATTTATTGCTGCTCCCCGGCCTGGTAATGATGTGTGCCGGTAAAGTAGAGTGCGACCTCGTCGCCGCGTTTAAATTGCTCCGCTTCCTCGGCGGAGATAAATGTCTTGACAATGCCGCTGTCGGTATCCACGGTCATTTCGATATAATGGCCCAATACCATGACGGTGCGCACGTAGCCGTTCAGTTCGCCGCCCGTGCCCTTTTCCACGGTTACGTTTTCGGGCCGCACCGCCTGAATCGAGCCGTCCGATTGAGCAATGAAATTCATTTCCCCGATAAAGTCCGCCACATAGCGGCTAATCGGCCGGCTATAGATATCCTGCGGGGCGCCGACCTGCTCAAAGCTGCCTTTGTTCATAACCACGATGCGGTCCGAAAGCGCCATGGCCTCCTCCTGATCGTGCGTGACGAATACGACGGTAATATTGAGGTCGGTCTGGATCTTGCGCAATTCTTCGCGCATTTGGGAGCGGATCTTCGCGTCGAGGGCCGAAAAAGGCTCGTCAAGCAGCAGCACGTCGGGCTGCAAAAGCAGGGAGCGGCCTATGGCGATGCGCTGCTGCTGCCCGCCCGACATCTGGCCGGGGAATTTCTTTTCCATCCCGGGCATTTTGATAAGCTCCAGCATCTCCATGATGCGCCGTCTGCGCTCCTCTTTGGGCACTTTTCGAAGCTTCAGGCCGAAGGCCATGTTTTCAAACACCGTCATATGCGGCCAGAGGTTATAGCTTTGGAATACCATGGCGGTCGGCCGTTTTTCGGGCGGCAGGTAGGTGACGTCCTTGTCGTCTATGAGTATCTGCCCGGAAGTCGGCTGCAAAAAACCGCCGACGGTGCGCAGTATGGTCGTTTTTCCGCATCCCGACGGGCCCAGGAGCGTCACAAGCTCGCCTTTGTCCACGTTCAGGTTGATATTTTTTACGCCGTCGCCGTTTTTATAGAGCATGGTCAGGTCGCGTATCTCAAGCTTCGTATTGCCCATTGTTTTTCCTCCTGTTAAGTACGGGTATCAGCCCATTTTATAGCCTTTGGAAAGCGTATCGGCGCCCACGTACTTGCGCATGAGTAACAGCAAAAGCAGGTTCGGTATGATCAGTATCAGAGCGAACACCGCGCCCGCCGTCGCCGGATAATCCAATATAACGCCGTACATTTCCACCGTCATCGTGCGGTAGGTGGGCAGCCCCACTAAGAGCGTGCCCTGGTTCTCGCCCAGGGACGCGATAAAGGCGAACATGGCTGCCACCGCAATTCCCGGCCAGGCCATGGGCAACGTGACATGGAAGAATGTGCGCAGGGGGCCCGCGCCCGCGTCGCGTGCGGCTTCCTCCTGCTGGCGCGGGATGCTGCGGAAAGAGCCGGCCGGGAGCCAGATCATCATCATCATGCCGCCCAGCAGGTGGATGATCAGCACGCCGGTAAACGTCCCCATCAGCCCGATTTTGTAAAAAATAATGCCCAATGCCGTAAAGATACCGATCCTGGGGAACGCGTTGCCCAGCAGGAACGAGAACATGACCGCCCTGCGCCCCGGGAAATCATACCGCGCGAGCACGTATGCCGCGGGAATGCAGATGACCATGGACAACGCGGTGGAGACCGCGGCGATCAAAAAGGAAAGCGAAATGGAGCTGACCAGGGTAGGCTGCTTTAACACATACTCCCACCATTTGAAGCCGAATTCCTGCGGAACCACCGCAGGCATCTCGTACTTGTTGGCGAAAGCCAGCATGGACAGATGCACCAGGGGGCCGTAAAAGAACAAAATAAAGCCGATCAGTATCAGAATTTCCATGAATTTTTTGCGGCCCATCTGATGAAACCAGCGTCTCGGGCTCAAATATTTCATGTGCTTCACCCTTTCTTATTGGTATCCGGGGCTGTATCAGGAGCGCTCAATACGCGAAAAGAGAATGGTCAACCGCCCGCCGCGGTTATTTTTTCGATAGATAATTCTTTCTTGCCTCAAGAGCAAGCCGCACTTTACGGGTGGTGATGTTGTAAACGCCTTCGCGCAATACGCTTTCCAGATCCTCCGGCTTATCTACAGTCCAGACCGAAACAGGCAGGCCCGCCGCATGAAAACGCGGCAAAAACTCTGAAATCGGCGGCCGGTACGGCATGTTGATGGCCCGGACTTTGCAGCGTAAGCAGGCACCAACCAAGTCTTCGAAATAGGCCGAAGGGTCCGGAATATAACGGCGTACGGCCTCCCAGGGCGGTAACGCCGCAATATCGGACGCATCTTGTTGCAGGCGGGACATGCAAAGCTCTTTTAAAACTTCTTCAATGTTGAGCAATACGTTTGCGCGCTTTATGATAGCGGGGTCACTTGTGAGCGTAGCAGGCGTAACGCTGCCGGACAATACGATCTGCTCATACTCCAGGCCGATCCGTTCCGCTAAATTTAAAACGTCGTACAGGATCGCCTCTTCTTTGATATCGCAGTTGATGCCGACCGTTTTAAACCCCTTTACCAGTTCAAAAACCTGGAAAAGACGTACGCAGGGGCGATATTCTTCTTCGGACAGTCTGTCATGGGAAAGAACAAGTTCGCCATTCTGCGTTCGCCGAACGTCCACTTCCACGAAATCCGCCCTTAAGCGGAGACCGTCATAAACCGAAGAGAGGGAACCTGACTCTGTGCCTTCGCATCCCGCGTGGGCGGTAATGTTGGGGAAAATACCCAAGAATGATCCTTCTTTCTGGCTTGATATTTTTTTAAGGTAAATGAAAAAACGGCGCATGAAACCGGTTGTAATGATAAAAAGCAAACCATCCAGAATACAAAAGACGGGGGAACGGGACAAAAAATTGGAGAATAAGAGGCACTTGTACGACAATGCAAAAGCGATGAACCAAACGATGCGGTATTGACCCTTAATAAAGATTTGATCAATATTTGATCAATTTATTTTTGGATTGCTTATTGCAACCGGTTTCATTTTGTTGTATAAATTAAAACATAGATTTCAGCGTTATGCAAGACCTTTTTTGATTTAAATTTTACAAATGACGACACGCCATAATGACGGTATGAAGGGAGACCTGTATGAAAGCACGACTGATCGACATTGCCCGATTGGCCGGCGTTTCCAAGGCCACCGCCTCGCGAGCGCTTGCGGATTCCCCTTTGGTGAACGAGGAGACAAAGCAGCGCGTAAACAAAATCGCGAAGGAACTTTTCTACCAGCCCAACGCTTTGGCCCAGGCCGTTGCAACCAAACGTTCCGGCATCCTCGGCTTCTGCATGTACCGCAAGCATATGCCCTATTTCGGGCATACCTTCTTTGGCCCTTTGCTTGACGGCGCCATTCAGGAGGCAAAGCTGCACAATTACCATATCGTCGTCGCCACCACCGAGGTGGAGAACGATACGTTTGACGAGCATTTCATTCAGGACAGCATAGACGGCGCGATACTGATCTCCTTTAAACCGCGGGACGCCATGCTGGAATTTAGACGCCGAAACATCCCCCTTGTCTTTGTCAACGACGCGATCCCGTCCCCCAACAACGCGTTCATTGTGGATGAAAACTATAACGGCGCGCGCAAGCTCATGGAGCATCTGGTTGTGGAGCGCGGCCACAAGAAGATCGCCTTCATCAGCGACCGCCTCAGCCATCCGAGTTATTATTTAAGGTATTTGGCGTATCTGGATGTCCACAGGGAGCATGGCATCCCCGTATACGCAAACGACGCCATACGCTCGAAAAATCTTTGGGGCGTGTATTCCCCGCCGGATGAGGAAAAGCTGAGCATGTACGGCCTTTCGCCCCAGCCCGTCATCGGTACGCCCTTTATTACGGAGGGCACGGGTTCTCTCGGCGCGTACAGGCTCGTACAGCGGATGCTGGAAACCAAAAACCTTCCCACCGCCATATTTGCCGCTACCGACAGCATCGCTATGGGCGCGACCAAGGCGATATTGGATGCAGGGCTCAAAATTCCGAGGGACATCGCCGTTGCGGGTTATGACGACATCGAGTCGGCGGAAATCTGTTACCCGGCGCTCACCACCGTCCGCGTAAACCGGAACGAGATGGGCCGTCTCGCCGTACAGGAATTGCTTGCCCAGATCGCCGACCCGGGCCTGAAAAGCCGCATGCTGTTCGTGCAGAACAAACTCATCGTGCGCCAAAGTACTTAAACCCATAATCAATGCGCTTTTCTGTCAGCAGCCAACAGCCATATGAAATGTATGCCCGGCCGTAAGCGCCGGGCAGGAGGTAACATGCAGCCCGAACCATTCGATTCCTTCATCATTGGCCAGCCCAGCCTGGATATCAACACGGATTACGATGGCGAAACCAAGCGTATTATTGGCGGGGCCGTGGTATATTCGGCGTTCGCCGCCTCCGGCATGGGGAGAAAAATTGCCGTACTGCCCAAGGCGGCAAGCCGGGATATGGACATAAACGCGCTGTTCGCCCCGGCAAAGAACGTAACGGTGTTCCCGCTCGAAAGCGCCAACAGCACATCCATTCGCAATGTTTACCATACGGCGGACCGCGAGAGGCGCACCTGCACGGCTATCAGCCGCATCGCGCCGTATTCCGTGGAGGACATTCCGGACGTCAGCGCAAGGGTCTATCATATCGCGGGGCTGATGCGGGGGGATATCGGAAACGAGGTCATCGCATTTGCGGCAAAGCGCGCGGCGGCCGCGGTGGATGTGCAATGCCTGCTGCGTTGCGACGAAGGCGGGGACATGGTGTTCCACGACTGGGAGGAGAAAAAGACATACCTCCCCATGATCCGTTTTTTGAAGACGGACGCCGCGGAGGCGGAGATTTTGACTGGCACGGACGATAGGGTTAGAGCTGCCCGGCAGCTTTACGACTGGGGCGCGCAGGAGGTCATGATCACGCACAACACCGAGGTGCTTGTGTTTGACGGAAAGCGCGTCTACACCTGCCCGCTCAAGCCCCGCAGCCTGGTCGGCCGGACCGGCAGGGGAGACACCTGTTTTTCCGGCTATATCACCGAGCGTTTTTATCGGGATATCCCCGAGGCGCTCTGCTACGCCGCCGCGCTCGTATCGCTCAAAATGGAAACGCCGGGGCCGTTTACGGGCGGCCGCAAGGATGTGGAAGCGTATCTGGATACGTTTTATCGGTAACTCCGGATGCAAAGAAAAGGCCGCTGAAGTCTTTCGACTGATAGCGGCCTTTGACGTTCACCCAATGTTTCGGCTTTATATCGCCCTTGTTGCCTGCTTGAGCCAGGCGCGTTCTTTCTCGGGAATATGCGGCGCGATTGTATCATATACGCGGCTGTGGTAGGCGTTGAGCCAATCCTTCTCCTGCGCGCTTAACAGCGAAACGTCAACCGCGTCCAAATCGAAGGGCGCGAGCGTAAGCGTTTCAAACTTCAGGAACCGCCCGTATTCCGTCTTTTCAGCATCCACGCACAGTACGAGGTTCTCTAACCTTATGCCGTGGCTCCCTTCCACATACATGCCCGGCTCCACGGAGGTGACCATGCCCGGTTCAAACGCGCAAAGCGGCGCGCGGCCCGGCAGGTTGCGGTACCGGATGCCGTTGGGGCCTTCGTGTACGCATAGTACGTAGCCGATGCCGTGGCCGGTGCCGTGGTTGTAATCGAGCCCTTCCGCCCACAGCGCCTCGCGGGCGAGGATATCAAGCTGCAAGCCGGTCAGGCCGTAAAGGAATTTGACGTTGCATAAACGGAGCGTTCCCTTGAGCACCAGCGTAAAGTGGCGCTTTTGCTCCGCCGTGAGCGGACCCACCGCAACGGTGCGGGTAATATCGGTTGTACCCTCGTAATACTGGCCGCCGGAATCGAGCAGGAACAACCCCTCCGGCTTTACCGGGGCGCAGTTTGCTTCCGTCGCGTGGTAGTGCTGCATAGCCGCATTCGGGCCGTAGCCGGCGATGGTGGGGAAGCTTAACCCCAGGCAGCCCGGCTGCTCCAGGCGCAACGCGTCCACATGCTTTGCGACGTCCACCTCATTGATTTCCTTGTCCCAGCTGCGAGTCTTCATCCAGTACATCCAGCGGGTGACGGCGATGCCGTCCTTCACATGCGCTTTTCTGAAGTTCCCGCTCTCGGTTTTGTTTTTGATCGCTTTCGCGAGCGTGGTGGGGTTATCCCCTTCCACCACCGTCGCGTGCGCGCCGATTTTGGAGTACAGCGCGTAATTGACTTTTTTCTTTGCAACCAGCACACGCTGCAGCTTATTGAAACCCTCGGCATATTTGTACACGTCCCCATAGGGCTTTACTTCCACGTTGGCGGAAGCGAGGCTTGCCAGCACCTCCGCGCTCAGCTTCATTTTTTCAATAAACAGGATCGCGCGCTCCCGCTCCACCGCGGTATAGGCAAGCGCCACGGGGTTATACTGTACGTCTGCGCCCCGGAAGTTATAGAGCCAGGCAATATCATCGAGCGTCGTGAGCACATGCGCTTCCACACGCAGTTTTCCCATTTCTTTGCGCAGATCGGCAAGCTTCTCCGTCACGCTTTTGCCTGCATATTCAGGCGGCAGTAAAAACACGGACTCCTCCGAAAGGGGAGGCCGATCCGCCCATACGCCTTCCGCCGGGTCAAAATCGCTCAGCAGCGTTACGTTTTTAGGGGCAAGCTTTTCGGACAATTCCAGGCACCAGTTGGCATCCGCCATCCTGCCGTCCAGCGCAAGGACAGCGCCAGCGGGCAGTTTGTTGGAAAGAAAACCCTCCAGTTCCGGCACGTCCGGCTGGCCTTCGCGGTACAGCGTGATGCCGGAGCCTTTTAACTCCAGATCCGCCTGAATAAAATAGCGCCCGTCCGTCCAAAGTCCGGCTTCCTCGGGCAGCACCACAAGCGTGCCCGCCGAGCCTGTGAAGCCGGAAAAATACTGCCTTACCTGAAAATACGCGCCCACGTATTCGGAGGCGTGATAGTCGGAAGTTGGGATCAGCACCGCGCCGATGTGTTTTTGCGCCATCGTATTCCGCAGCGCTAAGAGCCGTTCTTTGATGGTACCCATGTTGTGCTCCTTCCTGTAAAAGCGGGCAGAAGTACCCGCCCGGTAGAATATCTATAGACCCGTTTTCAGGGGCTTTACCCACAGTTCACAAAGAATCCGTATTATGAAATGCCCTATTATAGGGGCGTTTCAGGGGAAGGGATTCCCAGGGGATGGGGCCCTTGGGTGGGAGCTCGAGGGCAAAGCCCTCGAAACAGGTGTATCGACAGCCTGCCCAGTTAATTTTTTAATCTTCGCCCTCTTTAAATCCCTCGCCGTGCACTTCTGTTGCGTCCGATATAATGGTGAACGCGCGCGGGTCAATCGTACGCACGGCCTGCAGCGTCATCGCCACCTCGTTTCGGCGCGCGATCGTCATAAGCACGGTCTTGTCTTTTCCGGTAAACCCGCCGCGCGCCGGAAGCACCGTAACCCCGCGCCCCATTTCATGGGCGATGCGGTTTAGCAGATCCTCCTCACGGTCGGTGATGATATAGATGACCTTCGCGTGGTCCAGGCCTTCCTGTATGGCGTCTATCGTCTTGCTGGTGACAAACAGCGCCACAACCGAATAGAGCGCAACCTCAATGTCGCGGAATACGACCACGGCGAATATCACGACCAGCGTATCGATCGCCATCAAAAGCTGGCCCATGGAAAAGCCCGGCCGCATTTTAAAAAGCATTAACCCGATGAGATCCGTTCCGCCCGTACTGATGCCGCGCGTCAGCAGCAGCCCCAGGCCCACGCCCATAAAGCCGCCGCCCGCCAGCGCCGCAAGCAGCTCATTGTTGGTGTACCCAGGCAGCCACAGCGCGAACAGGTCGATGAACGCCGAAAGCAGAACCGTGGCGGCGATCGTCTTTGCGAGCGGTTTAAGGCCCAGGCGCTTTAACGCCACCGCCATCAGCGGGATATTGAGCACAAGCGAAAGCGTACCCACCGGGATGCCGATGAGTGAGGAAAGCGCCGTCGCAATACCGGATACGCCGCCCGGCGCGATGTTGTTGGGGACGGTGAACACCGAAAGCCCCAACGCCGTCAGCGCGCATCCGATGATAATGGCAATGCTGTCTGCAAGCAGCCGCTTGGCTCCTTTGGACATGTCCGCCTCCCTTTAATCTTTCGGGTTCAGCCCCGCGAGCTCCGGCAGGGTAAACAGCCCGTCCCTGCGGATGCAGACCCCGTCAAAATAGATTTCCCCGCCATAGGGCTGCGCTTGCATGCAGACGATGTCCATATGCAGCACGGAGCGGTTGCCGTTGAACGCGGAATCATAAGCGGCCCCCGGTGTGAGGTGGAAAGATCCGCCGATTTTTTCATCATAGAGCGTGTTACCGATGGGCTTGGTAACGGCGTTGTTGACGCCTATGGCAAATTCGCCGAGGTAGCGTGCCCCTTCGTCGGTATCCAGCAGTGCGTTGAGCCCCTTGGTATCGTTGCCGCAGGAGGCTTCCACGATTTTGCCGTTTTCAAACACAAAGCGCGGGTTATCATAGCGCTTGCCCTGCTCGATAAGCGGCGTGTTGTACTGGATGACGCCGTTCGCGCTCTCCCTGAGCGGGGCGGTAAACACCTCGCCGTCCGGAATGTTCATTTCTCCGGCGCAGGGGATTACGTTCATGCCGCGGATGGATAAGGTAAGGTCCGTGCCCTTGCCCAGCAGGCGTACCTTGTCCGTGCGCTGCATCAGTGCCACGAGCGGCCGCATATTCCGTTCCATCTCGTCATAGTCCACCAGCGCCGCATTCAGAAAGAACTCGTAAAAATCGTCATAGCACATTTCCGCCTTCTGCGCTGCCGCCTTGGTGGGCCAGTGCAGATACACCCAGCGGCGCTCGTTGACGGTGAGATCCCGTATCTCCTTCAATTCCGCTTTATGAATGGCAATGGCGCGCGGGTCGGCCGCGGAGAGTTCTGCGTCATTCTCTTCCACGCCGATGACGACCTGACCCACCCAATGCGACCAGAGCGCGCGCTCCCATTCGGCCTGCTTTTTGAGCGCGGCTCGCGCGGGCTCCGGGTTTTCCGGGTCAATAAAGCCGAACGCCAGACGCTGGAGCTCTTCATCCCGCAGGTCCAAATAGGGGACCGCGCCGATGCGGTGCGCTTCCTTCATCAGTTCCTTTATGAGCGGCTTTGCCAATAAGCCGGTCCTTATGCCAAAAAGCTCTCCCTCTTTGATATGCATGCTGTGGTTGAGCAACAGGCTGGCCAATTGCTTTAAACGCGGGTCCTGCATGTATGTTTCCTCCATCCGAATTGTACCGGACGCATTACCAAATATAGGGATGGCGCCCCGCACATACCAGTATAACACAAAACCCGCCTTTCAACATCAGCCTGAAAAGCGGGTCGTTTAAAATCTTATATTCGGAATGCGCTATTTGATTCTTCTAGCGCTGACCACGTAGCGGGACTGGTCGTACTCGTACGTGCAGGTGGAAAGCGTGAGCACCTGATCGCTCGGCTTGATGGTAACGGTATCGTCGTATATGGTATATTTTTCGGATTTCATGTAGGAGACGACGTCGTTCATGTATTGCGCGAAGTTTTCCGCGGGCGTCGAGATGTTGAAGCGGGTGTGCCAATATACGGGGCCGCCATGCCATACGAACGCGAGATAGACTTCCCACTTCGTTTCGTCGCCGCCCCAGTTGAACGTAATGACGCGGTTCTCTTCAAAGAAGCTGCGTTGCTTGTAATTGTTCAGGTCATGGAACATGGTGCCGTTCTTCATGTTGTGGCCGTAGAGTATGATGTGGTACGTCTGCTCCCTGTCCGCGTTGCGGTAATCCATGAAAATTGCGCCATGCTTGGATTTTTGCTTTTCCACGTTATGCGTCAGATAATATTCGTTGTCCGCTGCGCGGACCACGGGATAATCAATTTTTGTGTTGGGCACGGTGATCCAGCCGATCACATCGCTGTTAAGCGCTTTGTATTCCTCGTATTCGCGGGTGGGGGGGAGCACATCGTCCGGGCCCGCCACGCCGTCGATCTCTTCAATGGGAATTTCATCCGAGCCGGAGCCGGACGGCGCCGGGCCGGTTGTACCCTGTCCCGAAGTTTCAACGGGTTCGGGCGTAAGTACGGGCGTTTCCGGCGTAGGCGAAGGTTCGGATACATTTCCCGGCTGCGCTTGCGGCGTGCATGCGAAAAACAGCGCGGTCATCAAAATAAGCGTCAGAGTGAGTAAGCGCGTCTTCCATTGCGTTTTCTTTTGCTTTTTTTGGCAGTCAGCCATTTTTGCTTTCACCAGGCATTTCCTTTATAATTGTACCCTATACACGAATTGTACCGTATTGTGGCATGCTTATGCAAGGCATTCGGGGCGGCGTTTACAAAAGCGTCACAACGCTTATCCCATAACGCATTTTTTCTCGCTGCGGTTGCATGAAAACGCTGCGAAAGGATAAAATTTTTTGTGAAATATGTTGCTGGTATTTGAAAAGTATCCGAATTTGAGGTATCATACTATACAGGCTGATTGCAGAGGGGATTTTTATGCGCAAAATTCCGTAATATCTGGAGTTGGCAACAACCGAAAGGTAAGAGGATCGCAGCATGGGATTGTTTGAGTTTAACGATGTGGGCATCGATCTCGGAACCTCCAGCGTCCTGGTCTATGTAAAAGACAAGGGCATCGTCCTGAGGGAGCCTTCCGTCGTAGCGGTGGAGCGCATTACCGGGCGCATACTCGCCGTAGGCGAGGAAGCGCGCCGCATGTTGGGACGTACGCCCGGCAGCATTATCGCCATCCGCCCGCTCAAGGACGGCGTCATATCCAACTTTGATATTACAGAGCGCCTTTTGAACCATTTCTTAAAAAAAGTCGTCGGTTCCCATATATTCTTCAAGCCCCGCGTCGTCGTCTGCGTCCCCTCCGGCGTAACGGAAGTGGAAAAGCGTTCGGTTATAGACGCAACAGAGGAAGCGGGCGCGCGCCACACGTTTTTGATTGAAGAGCCTATCGCCGCGGCAATCGGCGCGGGCATCGACATATCCCAGCCACGCGGCAGCATGGTGCTCGACATCGGCGGCGGCACGACGGACATCGCGATTATCTCTTTGGGCGGCGCTGTTATATCCGATTCCATCAAAATAGCGGGCGATAAATTCGATGACGCCATCGTGCGTTACATGCGCAAAAAGCACAATCTGTTGATCGGCGAGCGTACCGCGGAGGAAATGAAAATCGCCATCGGTTCCGCTTACCCCCGCAAGGAGCAGGTATTTATAGACGTCAAAGGCCGAAACCTCATTTCCGGCCTGCCGCAGGCAATCGTGGTTGGCTCCAACGAAATGATAGAGGCATTGGAAGAGCCCCTGCAGAGCATATTGGAAAGCGTGCGCGCACTGTTTGAGCGCACCCCGCCTGAACTCGCCTCGGATATCGCGGAGAGCGGCATCTGCTTAACCGGCGGCGGCGCGCTGCTTTACGGCATGGACCGTTTTGTGGCGGAGCATACGAAAGTTCCCTGCTACGTGGCGGAAGACCCCATCAGCTGCGTTGCGATCGGTACCGGCAAGGTGCTTGAAAATATCAACATCTATGCGAACGGCGCCATCTACGACTACAAGCGCGGCGAGTATTTTGACGGCTGATTTCGGACAAGCCGAAACTTTCGGACCCGTATAAATTTCATCTTTACAAACGGATTTCATTCAGTTATAATATCCCTTGCGTGCAAAACCCGGCCGGGTTCTGCATGCAGGAAACGGGGCTTTGGCGAAGTTGGCTATCGCGCTACACTGGCAGTGTAGAGATCACCGGTTCGAATCCGGTAAGCTCCACCAAATAGAAAGAGGACACCCTGAGGGTGTCCTCTTTCTATTTGGTGAGCCATATAATCGGCGGATTCGAAGCTTTCCTTCGGGCGTAGCATAGTCGGGCATTGCTTGTTTTCTCAACGAAGGATTTTTACTCAAACAAGCTTATGTTATAATAAAAAACATGTAATCCATAAGTTCTTTACTGTATTTCTTTTAAGGAGCGACGAACATGGTAATCGAGCCAAAAACCAAGGGATTTATCTGCATTACGGCACATCCGTCCGGGTGCTTTGAAAATGTGAAAAGGCAAGTCGAATATGTCGAGGCAAACCGCGGCGCGTTTACCGGCAAGGCAATTAAAAATGTGCTGATAATCGGTTCAACAACAGGGTACGGGCTGGCGAGCGCTATCTGCGCGGCGTTCGGCTGTAGGGCAAACGTGCTGGGCATCGGCTTTGAACGGAACGCGCAGCGCGGGCGCACCGCAACTGCAGGGTTCTATAATGCCGCCGGGTTCCTCCGGCAGGCCAAAGAGCGCGGCCTGTGGTCGAAAACAATCATAGGTGACGCGTTTTCTGCCGAGGTGAAGGAGAAGGCAGCCGAGATCATTAGAGATCAGATGGGAAAGCTGGATTTGATCGTATACAGCCTTGCCGCCCCTGTCCGCATCCATCCCGACACGGGGGAGCGAGTCCAATCGGTTCTGAAACCCATTGGAGATAAATACCGGTCAAAGACCGTAAATATGCAAAACGATGAGATTAGTACGATCGAAATTGAGCCGGCCTTGGAACAGGAGATCAGCGACACCGTGACGGTGATGGGCGGGGACGACTGGAACCGCTGGATTGAGGCGCTGAGCAACCAAGGTCTGATCGCTGACGGCGCCGTAACCATCGCCTATTCCTATATAGGGCCGGAGCTGACGCATCCGATCTACAAGGACGGAACGATCGGCAGGGCCAAGATGGACTTGAAGGCGACCGCGGACAGGTTGACGGAGAAGTATAGGAGCGGTACGAATCTGAAGGCGTATATTTCCGTTAACAAGGCGGTCGTAACACAGGCGAGCTCCGCAATACCGGTAGTTCCTCTGTATATCTCCATACTCCTTGATGTCATGAAGAAAAAGGGTACGCATGAGGGCTGTATAGAGCAGATTACGCGCATGCTTGAACGAATAAGTGCTGGGGATGCAGCGACCGATGCCACCGGCTACATCCGTATGGACGACCTGGAGATGGACGAGGCCGTGCAGTCAGAAGTCCGGCAGAGGTGGCAGGCCATCGATAACGGCAACATTAGGGAGCTGGCGGACATCGATGGCTATAAAACGGAGTTTCTGAGGCT
>JAFABA010000227.1 GCA_023426265.1 Bacillota bacterium | reverse complement strand
ACGAGTATGCTTTCCTGCCGCTTGAGTTTGACCTTGACGGGGCGTCTCGTATAATAGGAAAGCAGAGCCGCGTGGTGCTGCACGCTCATATCCTCCTTGCCGCCAAAACCGCCGCCCACCATCGCGGCGGTGACCCGCACTTGCTCGTGCGGGAGATTGAGCATATCCGCGCACTCGTGCTGCGTCTGGTAAATTCCCTGGTCGGCACTGATGATGCGGTAGCCCTCCCCTTCCGGGTAAGCCACTGCGCATTCCGGTTCCAGAAACGCGTGCTCGGTGAACGGGACGCTGTAATGGTTGGTCACCACGTACTTGCTGTTCTTAATAACTTCGTCCGCGTCCCCGCGCTTTACCCGCTGCTCAAAGAGCAGGTTGCCCGTTTCGTGAAGCCTCGGCGCGTCCGCTTCCATGGCGCGCTCCGCCGTGAACACAGCCTCCAGCTCCTCATACTCCACTTCGATTAAGGCGAGCGCCGCCTCCAGCGTTTCCCTGTCCTCCGCCGCAACCAGCGCCACGGCGTCGCCAAGGTAATGGGTGACGCCGCCGGCCGGCACGAGCACGTCCCAATCCTTTTTGATATGGCCGATCGTCCGCTCGCCCGGGATATCCGCAGCGGTCAACACGGCGTGGACTTTCGGGAGCGCACTAGCGGCCTCGGTCTTAATATTCAGTACCCTGGCCCTAGGATACGCGCTGCGCTTGGCGCCGCCGTACAGCATGCCCTCCATATAGATATCGTCCGCGTACACGGCGGTTCCCAGCGTTTTCTCCCTGGCGTCCACGCGGTGCATGCTTTCCCCTGCATGGCCGGTAAACGTGTGCTCGGGTACCTCTGCATCCGTTCGGAGCAGTTCCGCCGCAAGCAATATGGCTTCCTCTATTTTTTTATAGCCGGTACAGCGGCAGATGTTGTTTTTGATGGCCTCCTTCACCTGCGCGCGTGTGGGGGAAAGAGTAGTATCCAGCAGCCCCTTGGCGCTGATTACCATGCCGGGTGTGCAGAAGCCGCACTGCACCGCGCCCGCCTGCGCAAACGCGTAGCCGTATACCGCGCGCTCACGCCCGGTCAACCCTTCCACGGTTATGATATGCTTGCCGTCGAGCTTATCTGTTTTCAATACGCATGCTTTTTGCGCCTTGCCGTCTATGAGCACCATGCAGGTGCCGCAGGCGCCCTCCGTGCATCCATCCTTTACAGAGGTAAGCTTAAGTTCATCGCGCAAATAATGAAGCAGGCGCTTGGGCGTCTCCGCCGTGCATGCGATACCATTTACAAAAAAAGCAGACATTGTTGTTCCCTCCCTGTGAGGCTGCCATTCATATCTCTTTTATCTTGAGTCAAATAAAAATCAGCAATCCAGCTTTGCGGCGTTTTTCAAAAGCCGCTCGGAAATGTATTGGGATGATGCGTTTTGCATGTTCTGAGCTTATTATTCCACAGTTTTTTCCCGCGCGCAAGGCGCAGGCTTGCGGCCAAAAATCAGCTTGAATGCCACATTTTTTCGAAATACGAACATTGTTTTTGATTATAGCGATATCTTTAAGTGTTTCAGGCTGCTTAATTTTCCTTGGCGGATGTGCGGAATATCTGGTACAATGATGCAGACTCGAATGTTTCGCGCCACTTTTCCCGCAGGAGGTTGCCAAAATATTTGTTCGGAAACGTTCGCGATATGACATAAATAATATTTTTTTGTTAACAAAAAAATTAGTGGAATTTTGCAGGATGCTATGATAGACTCATGCAGACGAAGGTCCTCTCCATGTTTTTTCTAAAGCATTTGCGGGTATGTTACAAAGTATGTTGGTTCAGTGGGAAACGTGGGGTATTGTATTCCGCGCTGCCCTGAATATATTCTTTGAAGGAGAAGGAAACCAATGAAGAAACACGTCAAGACCATGGCGCTCGCCCTCTCTCTGCTGATGGTATTCGCAGTACTCGCCGGCTGCGCCCCGGCCACCCCCGCGCCCGGAGCGACAGAAGCCCCTGCCGGAGCGACGGAAGCCCCCGCCACGGCAACAGAAGCGCCCGCGGAAGTTCCGGCTGAAAAGCCCCTCGTCGCCCTTATACTCGAAGGCGCCATCTCGGATATGAGCTGGAACGCCACCGCCTACGAAGGCCTCAAGAAGATCGAGGCCATGGGCGCGGAAATTCAGTATACGGAAAACACGCCTGCTTCCTCCGTGGCTGACGCCATCCGCACATTCGGCGACGAAGGCTATGACGTCATATTCCTGTCCACCAACAGCTATGCGGATGCCGGCGCCGCCACTGCGGCCGAATATCCCGATACCCAGTTCTTCTTTATCAACTCCGGCGTGATTGCGGAGAACGCTTCTTCCTTCGCCATCCAGGACGCCGAGCAGGGCTTCCTCATGGGCGCGCTTTCCGCGCTGCTGACAGAAACAAAGACCGTCGGCTTCATTGGCGGCCTTGAGATCCAGCCCATCGTCAACGGCGGCAAAGGCTTCGCGCAGGGCGTTGCATATGTCGATCCCTCCATCAAGGTGATTTCCCAGAATACCGGCAGCTTTGACGACGTCAATGCCGCCAAGGAGCTCGCGAAGTCCTTTATCGGCCAGGGCGTGGATGTGCTCTCCCCCATGGCGAACCAGGCCTCTTTGGGAGTAATGGAAGCCGCGCAGGAAGGCAAAGTAAAGGCCATCGGCTCCGGCCTCAACCAGGAAACCGTAGCGCCCGACGCCGCGGTTACGGCGATTGTGAAGGACACTTCCATCGCGTATGAAGCCGCCTACAAGGCATATCTTGAAGGCGCAATCTCCGATCAGGTTCTCAAGATGGGCGCTGCCCAGGGCGTCGTCTACATCGGCGACTATTATATTGAAGTTCCCGAAGACGTCAAGACGAAGCTGGACGAAATCTATCAGAAGCTCGCCTCCGGCGAAATCACAATCAACCTCGACTAACCCTTTGATTTCACCTTTCTATAAACTGTGCCGGGTAACCGGACAGTTTCGGATAAGGACGCTCCGGCCGTTTGTTAAAAGCGGCCGGAGCGGTATCCTGTCCTCCGGAAAATCCTTAGAAGGAGGAACACGATGGCTACCGCCAACCTGTCCAAACGCTTATTCTCCTTTCTGAAAACTTTGTATTTCCCTGTCATCGCTTTGGTGGCATCGCTTCTCATTGGAAGCCTCGTCATACTCTTCACGTCCAAAAGTACGCCGATGGAGGCCTACGCGGCCATGCTCAAGGGCGCGTTCGGCACCGCCAAGGCTTGGGACGAGACGTTTGTAAAATCCATTCCCTTTATATTCACCGCTTTAAGCTTTGCAATCGCCCGGCGGTGCGGCATCATCAATTTGGGCGCGGAGGGCCAGTTCCGCATGGGCGCGCTGTTGGCGACCATTGTGGCCGTAAGCTTCCCGAACCTGCCCATGATACTGCACCTGCCGCTTACATTGCTCGCCGGCTTTGTGGGCGGGGCGCTCTACGGCATCATCGTGGCGGCGCTCAAGATCCGATTTGGCGCGAGCGAACTCATTACCACCATCATGCTCAACTATGTGGCCATCAGCATCATCGAATATGCAGTCACCGGGCCCCTCAAGGAGAGCGCTTCAAGTTCCTATCCGCAGTCCGCGCCGATACTTGAGAGCGCGCAGCTGCCGCGGATGTTTGAGGGCACTTCCCGCCTGCACTGGGGATTGTTTTTGGTGGTTCTGGCCTTATTCTTTTACTACTTCTTTTTGTGGAAAACCACAAAGGGTTTTGAAATGCGCGTGGTGGGCCTCAACCCCACGGCAGGCGCCTACGCGGGCATGAGCATCAACCGCTCCACCCTTTTATCCATGTTCATTGCGGGAGGCTTCGCGGGCCTGGGCGGCTGCGTGGAGATCATAGGCATCCAGTACCGGCTGATGCTGACGTCCTTCTCCATTACCTACGGCTTTACGGGCATCGCCGTAGCGCTCATGGGCAGCAACAATCCTCTCGGCATTCTGCTTTCGGGCGTTCTGTTCGGCGGCCTGCAGTCCGGTTCCCTCAAGATGCAGACGCTTACCGACGTCAGCTCCTCCGTGGTGCTAGTGGTACAGGCGCTCATCATACTCTTTATCGCCGGGCGCTCCATGTTCCAGTGGAGGGCGCGCAAACAGAAGGAGTGCGTCAAGACGCAGGGTCCCTCCGACCCGACGCAGCCCATTCCGGACGAGGGGGTGGCCTAAATGAACAACCTGGTCAGCTTTCTTTCCTCGGTCGTAATGCTTGCGACACCCACGCTGCTGGCGGCTTTGGGTATCGTGTTCAGCGAGCGCGCGGGTATTGTCAACATCGGCACCGAGGGCATGATGCTCATCGGCGCGCTCTCGGGCGTAATCGGCTCGTATGTGTTCGGCTCCGTGTGGCTGGGCCTTTTGTTCGCCATGCTCGTCTGCACGCTGTTTGCGGCCATATTCGCGTTCTTTACCGTCACGGTAAAGGCGGACCAGACCGTAATCGGCACGGGGCTCAATATACTTGCTTCCGGCCTTACCATCACCGTCAACCGCGCGATTTTCGGCGCAAGCACCAGCCCCCCGCAGATCGAATCCTTTACCCGGGTGCCTATCCCGTTATTGAGCGAAATTCCCGTGATGGGCGACGTGTTTTTCAACCAGCCCATACCGGTGTACATCGCGTTCCTGCTCGTGCCCGTGGCCTGGTTTGTGATGTTCCGCACCAACACAGGGCTCAAGCTGCGCGCCGTGGGCGAAAACCCGCGCGCCTGCGATACCGTGGGCATCCATGTCGGGCGGACGCGTTACATGAGCATCCTCTACAGCGGCCTGATGGCGGGCTTTGCGGGCTCCTTTGTTTCCATGGGGCAGATGAGCTTCTTTACCGAAAACATGATCGCGGGCGGCGGCTTTATGGCGCTTGCCGCGGTGGTGTTCGGCAACTATACGCCTCTCGGCGTAATGGGCGCGGCGCTGGTGTTTGGTGTAAGCAATGCGCTGAAGTTCCAGATCATGGCGCTTAACACCGGCATCCCTTCCCAGTTCCTCGTGATGCTGCCTTATCTCATTACCATACTGGCGCTGTGCGGGCTCATACGCAAGAGCAACAAGCCCGCCTCGAGCGCCATCCCCTACGTCAAGGAATAGGAGGGATATAAAATGGCTCCTTTGCTTGAAATGCGCCATGTGACAAAACAGTTTGGCTGCGTCGTCGCGAACGAGGATGTCAGCCTATGTGTAGAACGCGGCGAGGTGCACGCGCTGTTGGGTGAAAACGGTGCGGGCAAGTCCACGCTCATGAATATCCTCTACGGCATGTACGCGCAGTCCGCAGGCGAAATCTATTACAACGGCAAGCCGGTACACATAAAAGACCCCAAGCAGGCGATCGAATTGGGCATCGGCATGGTGCACCAGCACTTCATGCTGATCCCCGCGCTCACCGCAATTGAAAACGTGGTGCTGGGCTTCAACGGAAATAAAGAGGTATTGGACCTTAAGGCTGCGGCCGCCCGCTTTACCGAAATGGCCGCGCGCTATCACATGCACATCGACCCGTGGATGCGGGTGGAGCAGCTTTCCGTGGGCCAGCAGCAGCGCCTTGAGATATTAAAGGCGCTCTACCGGAACGTGGATCTTCTGATACTCGACGAACCCACCGCCGTATTGACCCCGCAGGAGGTAGACGGGTTATTTTCTATGATCCGCCAGTTGACCGGGGAAGGCAAGACGGTGATATTCATCAGCCACAAACTGGCGGAGATTATGACCATCTGCGACCGGTGTACGGTGCTGCGCCTGGGCAAGGTCGCGGCCTCCGGCCTGCCGATCTCGCAAATTTCTGATAAAAGCCAGCTTGCAGCGCTGATGGTAGGCCAGGACGTGAACCTTGTAACCGATAAGGCGGAGGCAACCCCCAAGGACGTTGTGCTTTGCGTGGAAGGGCTGACGTGCGAAAATTCCCGCAAGCTCACCGCCGTAAATGACGTTTCCTTTACCCTGCGGGCCGGCGAAATCCTGGGCGTATGCGGCGTGGACGGCAACGGGCAGTCCGAACTCATCCGCGCCATCACGGGGCTGATTAAGCCCAAAAGCGGAAAGGTGCTCATTTGCGGCGAGGACTGCACAAGGAAATCCCCGCGTGAAATCCTGCTGCACGGAGTATCCCACATCCCGGAGGACCGCCACAAGATGGGCATGGTCGCCAAGATGAACATCCGCGAAAACCTGACGCTTATGAGCTACGACCAACAGCCGTTCTCGAAGCACGGCGTCCTGCACTGGAAATGGATCGACAAGCACGCGACGGCGCTCTGCGGGCGCTACAACGTCAAGACGCCCAACGTGGCCGAGTTCGCGGGCAACCTAAGTGGCGGCAACCAGCAGAAATTCGTGGTGGGGCGGGAGCTTGACCGCGAGCCCAAGCTGTTGATTGCGGTTCACCCCTCCCGCGGGCTTGATATCGGCGCCACAAAATACATCCAGTCCCGCATTGTGGAAGAGCGCGACCGTGGCGCAGCAGTCCTGCTGGTTTCCACGGAGCTCGACGAAATTCTGGAGATTTCCGACCGCATACTCGTGATGTACGAGGGCGAGGTCATGGGCATTGTGGAGCAAAAGGACGCCACACGAAATGGCCTGGGGCTTATGATGGCCGGCGAGCGGTTAAAGAAAGAGGCGTAATCGCCTTTGCCCGGTTGAATTTTCCAGCGTACGCACTATAATAAAAATAGCTTTCTTTCAGCCGCTGATACAGTCCTACGGACTTTATCAGCGGATTTTCTGTAGGTTAAAAGTGCATTTGCGCACTTTTTTCCGCAAATCTGACGCGCATGTCGTCAGATTTGATTCAATGTGGAGGATTGCGATCCCCCACACCCCCTAAAAGAAAGCTCCCACTACCCCGCTATCAATCTGTTATTTCAGGAGGCTTTATGGACGTTACCGGAAAAGTGGCGGTCGTGACGGGCGGCGCAAACGGCATCGGACGGGCTCTATGCGAAACGTTTGTTAATGCCGGTGCGCTTGTCGCCTGCATGGATACCGATGAAGCAGCGGGCGAACGCCTTGCCGCGCGGTATGGGGACAACCTTCTGTTTTTCGCGGGGGACGCCGCGGAAGAACATGACTTAAAAGGCTTTGCCGACGCCGTTCTGAAAAAACACGGGGGCGTCGATTACCTTGTGAATAACGCTTGCATTTCGAAACGCGGCATATTATCCAACTGCTTGTTTGAAGACTTTACCTATGTGCTGCGCCTGGGCGTAACGGGGCCGTATTATTTAAGCCTGCTCTTTAAGGATGCATTCTTCGAGAGCGCCGCCATCGTCAACATCGCCTCCAGCCGCGCTTTTCAATCCCAGACGGATACGGAAAGCTATACGGCGGCGAAGGGCGGCATACTCTCGCTTACGCATGCGCTCGCCATGAGCTTCAATGGCCGCGTACGGGTGAATGCGATCTGCCCCGGGTGGATCGATGCCGCGGCATTCCATGGCGAAGGAAACGAACCCACCGTATTCTCCGAACCGGACAGGCTGCAGCATCCCGTTTCCCGTGTGGGAACTCCGCAGGATATCGTGGAGGCGGCTTTGTTCCTGTTAAGCGAAAAAGCGGGCTTTATCACCGGAACGAGCCTTACGGTGGACGGCGGCATGACAAAACGCATGATCTACCATGGTGACGAAGGCTGGACGTATCAGGTATAATAAAAAGGAGTGACGACCATGTCGGAATTGACCTCGCTTCCCAACATCGCAAAGGTGATGGAGCAGCAATTAAAAGAAGCGGATATCCATACGGCGGAAGAATTAAGAGCGGTCGGCGCGCGCGAGGCGTGGCTGAGGATATTCGCGTTTGACCCCTCCGCGTGCTACAACCGCCTGTGCGGCCTCGAGGGCGCCATACGCGGCGTGCGCTGGCGCGACCTGCCGGATGACGTCAAAGCGGAATTAAAGGTGTTTTACCGCGAACACAGGCCGGGGAAATAGCGCGCTTTTTTCGTTTTAAGAATTTGCGTATGAAAAAAGCGGCCGTCCGCCGCTTTTTTCCATGCCGGAGGCAAACCGTTTTTTACTTTTGCTTGTAGGAACCGCACAGGGTCTCGTCTTCCGGGTTTCCGGTGTTGCAGCTCTGACATGGCTTGACCACGATACGGTTTAAATTGCACATACCTTCGTCCTTGAAATATGCGCAGCTGTTCACTTCGCATCCGATGGTCTGCTGCCCTGCTTTGTTGTCATGCATGGGTACTTTACCTCCTGTTTTGTATGATCGGGTTCGATCGGTTTTAGTATGCGGCGCGGCGGTACACAATATGCAGTATCATGCTCACGCAAGAGAAGGAGCGCAAAATGCAATCCATCCGCAGCCTGTTGCCCACGGCAAACGCGGACGCAAAAATATTGATTCTCGGCTCCATGCCGGGCGTCCGCTCGCTGGAAGCCGGGCAGTATTACGCGCATCCGCGCAACGATTTTTGGCCGTTACTATTTGAGGTGTTGCGCGAAAACGATCCCGGTTCTTATGATGCCCGCATCACCGCGCTGTTACAGCACAAAATCGCTTTGTGGGACGTTATTTACGAGTGTGAGCGCGAAGGGAGTCTCGATAAAAACATAAAAGCCGCCGTCCCCAACGACATCCGCGGTTTTTTAAAAAACCATCCTTTGATCAAAACCGTATGCTTCAACGGTACGACGGCGCAGCGGACGTATTTTGCGCATTTTGAGGCGCAGGAGGATATTTCTTACCTGCTGCTGCCCTCCTCAAGCCCCGTGCCCAGGAGACATGTCCGCACAAGGGAGGATAAGCTCCCGAAGTGGCTTGCGATTCGGAAGTATCTGCACCAATAAGAGTTTGAAATTTTCACAAAAAGGAGTACGTTGAGGATTCCCCCAACGTACTCTTCAAATCATCAATCAACAAGACCTCTTTGTCATCCTGAGCGAAGCGAAGGATCTGAACACATATATTAGTATATAACGGGAGCCCGATTCTTCGCCTTCGGCTCAGAATGACAGATGATGAGGTTCATCGGCATGCTGAGAAGTATGTTGAGGATTCCCTCAACGTACTCTTTTTCACATTCTAAACTTATCATTATTCCCCCGCAGGCGCTGGGGTCGTGTCCGGCTGCATGGCAAAATAGGCCGCCACGCCCGCGACGATGCCCGCCGCGAGCTTCTTCTGATGCGCGGGGTCCTGCAGCAAATTCTCATCCGAAGCGTTGGATAAAAACCCGCATTCTATAATGACGGCCGGAGCGATGCTTTCGCGCAGTACAAAATAATCCCCGGGGTTTGCGGGCCGCTTCGGATTGCCGATGCTATCGCATACCGCGGTGATCACCTGTGTGGCGAGCTTCTTCCCTTCCTCGGAGCCTTTCATATAAAACGCCATGGGGCCTTTGATGGCGCTGTCCCGGAACTTGTTCATATGGATGCTGACGATGGCGCACACGCCATCCTGGCGCATGATTTCGCGGCGCGCTTCCATATCCGCGCGCTTGTTTTCGCCCAAGGCCGCTTCGTCCCTGCGCGTCATTTCCACGGCAAAGCCGGCCTCCCGCAAGCCGCTTTCGACAAGCCTTGCAACCTCCAGGTTGATGCCCGCCTCCTGCACGCCGCTCACGCCAACCGCACCGCCGTCTTTTCCGCCGTGCCCGGCGTCGAGTATAATAAGAGGAACCCCGCCGCTGTCCGTCCGGACGGGCAATACGGCAGGCTGTGCAAGCGGCCACCATGAACCGGACGCGGCAAGCGCGAACAGGCTTACCGCAAGCACCACGCCCATCCAATCAAAAAACTGCTTCCCGAGCCTTGTCTGCTTTTCCAACGCAATGCCCTCCCCGCTATGTTCAAACGCCAACGGCGGCTTTACAGGTTCTTTACAGGCGGCTTTTACTGTTCCTATATGATATTCCGTACACAACGCGCTTATATCTGCTCGTTTTCCCCACTTGCGGGCATTTTTTGCGCGTTTTTCCGCGGTTTGACTGTATATGCATTGCATTGTATATGCGAGGCGCTATGTGCATATGCGCATATCTATCCACATCATGCACAGAGTTATGCACAGGCTTGCCGCCATATTCTCGTAATATTTGTTTGTTATGCACAGTTTGACACAGCGCATATACACACTATGCCCACTTGTGCACATACAACGGCAGATTCCAAAATCGCCGTATTTCCGGCACTTTTTTGGGATCCAGGCAAATATACAGAAGATTTATATACACGAAACCTTGCCACAGATATACGTATCAAAAAAGCGGCCAAAAGGCCGCTTTTTGTTGTGCACAACGGAAACCCGTTCGATATTCCGGCTCCAGCGCCGCCCGCGCCGGCATGGACAAACAGTAAGATATGCCCATTTTAGAAGCCCTTTTGCATGCAGGGGTCAAAATTTCGGAATCAGGGGCCATGGCGATTTTATGGGTATTGAGGCGAAAAAGAGAAGAGTTTGACAGGTATGTAACATGCATACCAAAACGAATACCAATAAGTGCAAAGTTTATCCTGGTGAAATACCGGGTACAAGCAGGCGAGGCTATTCGACAGCGCTGCAGACGCAGCAAAATGGGACGTCCGAAAATTGCAAAGCCGCGGCATTTGCATCTTCTTTCTTCTCAAACAGCCCGAACACGGCAGAGCCGGAGCCCGTCATGGCGGCGCCCAAAGCGCCCGCTCCCCTTAACCGCGCGCACAGCGCCCCGATTTCGGGCAGCAGAGTTGTGGCGGTCTTCTGCAGGGCGTTCCCGCACGCGCCGCCCAACGCGGGGAAGTCTCCTGTTTGCAACGCACGTATGGCGCTGCCCGTATCGGGATGGAAAGCGGGAAGCTCCAGGCGAGAAAACAGCATCGGCGTGGAAATGCCTGCCTCCGGCTTTAGCAGAACAAACCACAGCGTTTTTTTGACGGGCGGAAGCGGTTCAATCTTCTCCCCGACGCCGCCCACGCGGCAGGGTCCCCTGTTCAGGCAGTAGGGCACATCCGCGCCGACCATACGCGCCGCTTCATAGAGCTGCTCCACATTGAGCGCGCCGTAGGCTTGCTGCATCAGCAGGAGGGTTTCCGCCGCGTCGACGCTGCCCCCGCCAAGCCCCGCCTGGGCAGGGATACGTTTTTGTATATGAACGCGCGCGCCGTAACGCCTCCCCGCCAACCCGGAATAGGCCTTTATGGCCTTTGTTACGGTATCGCCGTCCGGCGTATCCATGCCTTCATAGGTGACTAAACTGTCATCCGCCGGGGAAAACAAAAGGGAATCTGCGAGAGAAACGCGGATGTTGAGCATGTCCAGCTCATGGTACCCGTCCGCCCGGCGAAACAGCACGTCCAGCGTCAGGTTAAGCTTTGCGTAAGCCAAAGTCTGCAACGGGTCAGGCCTCCTTTGTGCGCGCCGGGCACAGCCTGAGATTTTGGCCCGTGAAATGCAGGATGCGCGAATCGTCCACGCTGATCAGCCGTGAGAATATGCGTTCGCCGTACCGTTCCTGTAGCTTCTCCGAGGTAAAATTGCTGGCAATTACGGTGTGCAATCCGGCGTTGTGACGCTCGTTGAGTATGGAAAAGAGATACTCCAGCGTGATGTTGTTGATCATGGGCTCGGTGCCAAGATCGTCGATGAGCAGAAGCGGCACGGTCAAAAACGGCCCCGCTGCGTCCGTATTCTGGCGGATACCGGAAAGCAGCTGCTCCATGAGCGTATATGCCGTGACCTTTTTTACCATAAATCCGCGCGCAAGCACGCGGGCAGCTATGCTGTTCAATAAAAACGTCTTGCCAAGGCCGGACGTCCCCAATAAAAGCAGGTTGCGCTTTAATGTCAAGGGAAAATCGTCCGCATACCCTTCCGTGATGCGGCGGGCCGCAAGCATCTGTTTTTTTTGCGCTTCTGTGGGAAAAATCTCGGCGTCGAACGTTTCAAACGTCTCCCGCTCGTCGATCTGGGAGGTGGCGCGCACCTGCCCCAACAGCTTTTTTTGCAGGCAAGCGCAGGGGACGCGGTGGGGCTCGCCCACATACCCGGTATCCCGGCAATGGACGCAGCGATATTGAAGCGCCAGGTAATCCTCCGGGAGTCCTACGGCATACAGAAGCGCGCGTTCCTCTTCCTGAAGGCTATTAAGCGCCTCGGAAGCTGTCCGCGCCGCCTCCGCCGCGTCCATGCCCCGGCGGATGGCCTGGCCTAAAGTTAGCGCCGCGGTGCGCCTGCGCTCCGCAATGGCTAAAAATCCCGGGTGCAGGGCATATGCTTCCTCCGTGCGCTGCAACAGGGCTGTGCGCTCCTCCCGGCGGATACGCTCGTATTCGGCCTGGATCTCCGCGAGCGACATATTACGCCTCCTCGTCCAAATTCACAAATATGTGGGCGATCTCTTCATCGGAATACTTCTTTTGCGGGTAATCCATGGAGTCTTTGACGCGCTTGCCGGAGGATGGCTTCTCTTCCCGCGCGTCAAGCATTGTTTGCGCCTGTTCGGCCGTTTTTGCGCCGCCATCCAGGAGCTCTTTTACGAGCGTACGCAGATACGCATATGGCCGCTCCTTGCCCTGCGCATGTTTAGCGGCAAGCAGCAGCGCATCCTTTTCCATGCCCTCCGTTACATAGCCCGCAAGCTGTGCACGCTCGAGCGGACGCGCAGCTCTACCCATGCCCATGGCGGAAAACACCTCGCGCGCGAGCATAGAGTCTGCGTCTTCCGCTGCGAAGAGTACTGCGATCGCGTCCGCGGTGAGCGTTCCTTCGCGGTAAAGACGCTCCAGCACGCCGTCAAGATATTTGAAGCTCGGGCGCTCCGCCTTGGTGACAGCGGGGCAGGCGGCGAGCACGGCCTCCTGCGTAAAGCCCCAGCCCTTTGTCCACTTTTCGTAAAGCTCCAGCTCGTCCTGGGTAGGGCGGCGGCTTTTGTTCCAACGTTTTAATATGGAGGCGGCGCCGCCTGTTTTTAATGCATACGCCGCGGCGTATTCTTTGGCGTCCTCCAATGTGCGGACCCCTTCCGACGCCCACGCGCGGGCCACGGTATCGATATAGTTCACGTGCACACGCGCGCCCTTCTGGGAAAGGCAGTGGGAAAGAAGCTCCAGCACCGCTTCCTCCGTCAGGTTGTAGACCTCCACCCAGTCGTACAGGTACCTGAGTTCCTGCGCGCGAAGCGTGCGCGGGGCAAACAGCTGCTGTACTGCCTGCACAAGCTCGCCGTACTTCCCGGGAACGAGTATGGGCTCGCGCGGACGCTCGCTAGGGGCCGTATACTCCACCTCCAGCGGATCGGCAGAGAGAATGCGCATCAAGCCCTCCCGCTGCCAGTAGGCGCATGCGTCGAGCACTTCCTGCTCCGTAAGGCCCAGCGCCTCATGCATGGGCACGGCGGAAAACGCGGGATAGCGGCAAAGCATCAGCCCGTACAGATATACGCGCAGCTGCGTACCGTCGGCGGCGGGCATATATTCAAGCAGAAACAGATTATCCACGGGCGTCTGCTCCAGCGGCAGCGCTTCCTTTGCAAAGCGAACGGTCATATGCAACTCCTTCGTGGTGGATGACGTGCTTATTATAACACACGCCGCCTTTGCGCCGCCATGCATTGCGGGTATCCCTCGGCGGGATTACAGCGCTTTCCCGCCAAAATTTTCAGATTTTGGGCTTTTCAGCACGGAATTATGCAAAATCTTATCGTCATAATGGGCAATTGAGCATATACATAAGGAGCAAGTCATGTTTTGGCTCCTCCAACCGGAGCGCTTCCATCGTCGGCACATCGGCCGCCCTTTCAAATGGGCGGCGGATTGTGGTCATAATCGGCTCTCGTAATTGGCATATAGGAGGTAGGCTATGGAACAAGGTGTTGTGATGATACCCATGTATCAAACGAACGGAATGCACTGCGGCCTTGCACGCATCCGGATCATGGGGAATTCAGCGCAAGTTGATGTGCGATGGAGCGGCAGGCCACGCAACGATCTGGAGCTTGTCCTGCTAACAGAGGATGGCCCGCGCACTGTGCGCAACGGCAGAGCGTCGCTCGGCCCTGAAAGAAGACTCTATGGTATAGCCGCCGTCAGCGATGGGCGTACTTGTGTATGCTGCGGCCCCGTGCGGGGAGAAGAGCGAGCATTTGCTCAAGCCATGCTGCTGCTCCGGCTTGGATTCCCCGGGCCTTCCCGTCCCCCCTTCCCCGGGCCTGACCGTGACAGGGACCGCGACAGAGACCGCGACAGGGACCGCAACAGAGACCGCGACAGAGATCGCGACAGGGATCGCGACAGAGATCGCGACAGAGATCGCGACCGCGACCGTGACAGGGATCGCGACCGCGGCAGGATCTTCATACCCGGCCTGCCGCCCCTGCCCATACCTCGCCGACTAGGCCTTGCCGATGATGAGCAGCAGATTTCCGAAGTGTTTGAACCTGCAGCGCAAGAAGGATCGTTTGGCCTCGACGTCAGCATGATCAACGAAGAAGAAGCTGCCGCCATGCTCGATTACGCCAGCCGCCCCGCGCCTGATGATCTGGCCGGCATGGACCCGCGCATGCGCCCGCAGGGATATATCTACGGCGGCCATGCATCGGAGGCCTCCCAGTATGTTGGAGGTTCCTTTCCCAATGCAGTCGAAACATTTTCAGGCGGATATGACGATGCGCCTGCCCAGCCCACATATCTTGAGCGGCCTGCGCCGCCCGCACAGAGAGCCAGACCTGTAAAAGAGCAGCCTGTGGCGCCCCCGCTTCCGCGCGGAAAAGAACAGCCTCTGCCTCCGCGAAAAGAACAACCGTTGCCCCCGAGCAAAAAGGAACCGCCTCGGCCTGTCGTGCCGCCCCCTCCGCCTCCCCCGAGGCCCGCACCGCCGCCTCCGGCTCCCGCGCCCGCGCCGCCTCCACCCCCGCCGCCGGCTCCTGTGCCCGCGCCTCCTCCTCCTC
>JAFABA010000209.1 GCA_023426265.1 Bacillota bacterium | reverse complement strand
ATATCGCCGAAGCGCTGGATCACCCAGGGCGCCTGCTTGTAATCGATGTGCATAACCACCGAAAGCGGCAAGGAGGGTTCAAACGCGTCCTTGGTGATGATATCCACCTCGGTGAGGTTTTCATCGTACTTGTGGTCGCCGGTTTCGGACTTATTCCACTTGAGTATGATGTTGGTGGTAGGTACCAGCACCACTTTCCCGGCGTCGGTATTGAACGCGTACTTGCCCGGCATCAGCGGTTTTTCCAGCACGCCCTTGCAGCCGACCTGCACAAGCTCCCCGTGCTTGTAATCAAGCCCCGTGGTATCCACGCCCTCTTTTCCGAAGAAGGAAACCACAACGCCCACAAAGCCGATGGGGACCACCGTCTTGGCCCGGAACTCCACCGTAGCGAACAGGCGGTTGACGTAATAGGTGCCGTCGGTGAGCACCTGAATTTGCTTGCCGCGCCTGCCGCCAAGCTGCAGGAATTTTTCCGGGTCCTGGAAGCTTGCGTGGCCTTCGCCCACGTCGGGCGCGATGATCTCGCCCTGGTCGATGGGCGTGCCGTCGTGTACGGTGACGATGCCCATCAGGTCGCTTGACTCCTGCCCGCGCCCCATGATGACCACAGGTGTAAACGCGTTGCGCTCGGCCAGCGTTTTCTGCATGCTCACAAGCTCGGCAAGCTCCTGCTTGGAGGTGGCGGAAATAGACTTGATATCGCCGGGCGTGATGACGATAAACTGCGCGAGGTTGATGGCGTACGTGCCTTCACGCAGGATCCCGCGCTGGGGACCCCTCTGCCCGCCGTTCTTCAAGAAGCCCGTCACGTTCTGGAAGTTGTTCGCCGCCGCCACGATACGGCCCAGCGTCTGCGTGGGGGCAAGCGGCTCTCCGTCCCGCGCGAACAGGTAGGCGATTTGTCCCTGCGGCACGGTGATGAGCGGATACTTGTGTATCTTGTACATCAGCACCGATTTAAAATGGATGCCGCCGCGCAGCAGGTCCGGCGCATACCCGGCTTCGCCATTGAGCGCTATAATGGAATCTTTGAGCGAGCCCTTAAAGCTCCACCACTTTTCCACCACCGCCACCTCGTTGGAAGCGATCACCCGGAGGCCCAAAATCTTAAATATGAGCAAATAAACAGCAAGTATGCCCCCGATAACTTCCACGAACAAAAGAATTGAATTCATTTTAATACCCTCCCCACCTTGTTTTTCATTTCCCGACTTCCCTTTCCCCCTAAGCGCATATGGATCGCATCCTCCCTTTCCTCCATATTTCCGCCTCTTTGGGGTTATGCTAACTTACGGATATAGCGTATCAGAATACCTATAAAGAGAGTGTAAATTTGTCGTATCAACGTATGAAGAAAGAATAAAGACTCGTTTTTTTGAAACGCCGCCTGAATGGGTGCAGGGTATTTTGCTGCGCATGCGGGAAAAATCATGTATAATATGGGAAGAATACCGCGTTGCCCCGGATTTGCGATATTTTCCAATCTTAACGGTGGAGCCATGCTCCATACGCCAGACAGAAAGAGGTGCTGACTGTTGGAACGACCAAACTGGTATGAGTTGAACCTCCATGACGTGTGCAAAGAGCTTGGCGCCAGCGCACAGACCGGCCTGACTTCCAAAGAGGCGAAACGCCGCCTGGAGGAATACGGCCCCAACGAGCTGCAGCAGAAAAAAGGAGCAAGCGTGTTCCAGATGTTTTTGGAGCAGCTCAAGGACTACATGGTCATTATCCTGATCATCGCCAGCATCGTCTCGATCTTGGTGGGGGAAGTGACGGACGCCATCGTGATATTGGGCATCGTCATCATCAACGCGGTGCTGGGCGTATTCCAGGAATACCGTGCGGGCAAGGCGCTCGAAGCCTTAAAAAGAATGTCCGCGCCCAACGCCAAGGTGCTGCGCGACGGCGAGCCTGTGACCATACCCGCGCGCGAGCTTGTGCCCGGCGATACGGTGATATTGGAAACCGGGGACTATGTGCCCGCAGACGTGCGCCTGATCACTTCCGTCAACCTCAAGGTGGAGGAAGCCGCGCTCACCGGCGAATCCGTGCCCGTGGAAAAGCACGCGGAGGCGGAGCTCAAAGGAGACGTCGGCCTGGGAGACCAGATCAATTCCGGGTTCATGAGCACGCTCATCACCTACGGCAGGGGAAGCGGCATTGTAACTTCCACCGGCATGAACACCGTAATCGGCAAGATCGCGGAAATGATACAGGAGGAAGAGGCGGAGGACACGCCGCTGCAGAAAAAGCTTGCGAAAATGGGCAAGCTTCTGGGTACGGGCTGCCTGGTCATCTGCGCCATCGTATTCGGCATGGGGTTACTGCGCGGGGAGCATCTGCTTGAAATGTTTATGACGGCCATAAGCCTGGCCGTCGCCGCCATACCGGAAGGGCTGCCCGCAGTCGTTACCATCGTGCTGGCTTTAGGCATGCAGCGCATGGCAAAAAAGAACGCCATTATGAAGAAGCTGCACGCCGTGGAAACGTTGGGCAGCACCACCGTCATCTGCTCCGATAAGACCGGCACGCTGACACAGAACCAGATGACAATCGTGAAAATGTATGTGCCCGGCCTTTTGATCGACGTGCAGGGGGACGGCTACAACCCCATGGGCGCGCTTACAGCAGACGACGCGGAACTGGACTTGAATAAAGAGCCCGCCGTCAGCCGCCTCGTAGACGTCATGGCGCTGTGCAACGACGCGCGGCTTGAGCATGTGGTGGAAAACGGCACGGACGAATGGCGCATCATCGGCGACCCGACGGAGGGCGCCATGATCGTGGCCGCAGCGAAAGCCGGGGTAAAACAGGAGGCGCACAACAAGCAGCTGCCCCGTTTGCAGGAGATTCCGTTTGACTCCCAGCGCAAGCTGATGACCACGTTCCATCAACTGCCGAGCGGATACGCGGCGTTCACCAAGGGCGCGCCGGACATCCTGGTGGAGCGCTGCACACAAATTTTACGCCGGGACGGTACGGTTTCCTCTATTACGGATGCTGACGTCGCGGATATATTGAAGGAAAATAAGGCGCTTGCCTCCCAGGCCTACCGTGTGCTCGCGATGGCGTATAAACCGGTTCTTGATATTCCCGCGCACCCCACGCCGGAAACGGATGAAAAGAATCTCGTATTCTGCGGGCTTGTCGGCATGATTGACCCGCCGCGCGCAGAAGCCATAGAAGCCATCAAGGTCTGTAAGTCCGCGGGTATCCGCGTGGTGATGATCACGGGGGACTATAAGGACACCGCGGCGGCGATTGCAAAGCAACTGGGCATCATCACGTCCGATGACCAGGTCATGGCGGGGGCGGATTTAAACGCCATGGACGACGAGCAGCTCAGTACGGTCGCGAAAAGCGTCAACGTATACGCCCGCGTTTCGCCCGAGCATAAGGTGCGCATCGTACAGGCGGTGCGGAACAACGGCGAAATCGCCGCCATGACGGGCGACGGCGTGAACGACGCGCCCGCCCTAAAGCGGGCCGACATCGGCGTGGCCATGGGCATTACGGGCACGGACGTCACCAAGGAAAGCGCGGATATGATACTTACCGACGACAACTTCTCCAGCATCGTGCATGCCGTGGAGGAGGGCCGCGTCATTTACAGCAACATCCGCAAATTCGTGTTCTTCCTGATGAGCTGCAATGTGGGCGAAATACTCATCATATTCCTCTCCATGCTGTTCCAGTGGCCCATCCCGCTGCTGCCCATCCACCTGTTATGGGTCAACCTGCTGACGGACGCGTTCCCAGCTTTGGCTTTGGGCACCGAGAAAAAAGAGCCCGGGCTTATGACGGAGCCGCCGCGCAGCCCCAACGAGAGCATCATCAACCGCGACATGCTCGTCAATATCGCCGTGCAGAGCGTGGTAATGACGGCGGCGGTGCTGGGTTCCTTCTATTACGGATGGCAGAACTACGGCATTGAAATGGGCCGCACCTACGCGCTCGTTACCCTCATCGTCAGCGAGCTGCTGCGCGCCTACACCTGCCGCTCCGAGAAGCACCCGCTCTGGAAAATCGGCTTCTTCAGCAACCGCAACATGAACCTCGCTACCGTCTTTTCCTTCGCCCTGCTGGTGGTGATCCTGCTGGTTCCGGGGCTGCGGGACATTTTCAATGTGGCGACGCTGCACTTCCACGACTGGGATTTTGTGATACTTGTGGGCCTGATGCCGCTGGTGTTTGGCGAGCTCACCAAGGTCATCAAGAACATCGTGAGGAAGAAGTAACCCAAGGTACAAGAAAGCACAAAAAAAGCCGCGCCGGATTGGGTTCCGGCGCGGCTGTGCGTTATATTTTGGTATCACAACTGGGGTGGCGCATCCTAAGGCGCCGACACCTTGAGCCCCTCACTCAGCAACAGTTTTCTTTTCCTCCGCGTCCGCGCCGAGTATGGAGGGAAGCTCCATGCCCGCCTGCTTGAAGAGATCGTTCATTGGGGGAATGGATTTGAGCATACCGGAAAGGAAATTAGCCGTTGCAGGCGTGCCCGAACCGTTGCCCATGCTGTCCCAGACCGTGACCTTATCGATCTTAATGTTCTTGATGGCCTCCACCTGCATCTGCACAAGCTGTTCGAGCTTATCCGCAATAATGAACTTCACCGCAGCGTCCGGGTCGCCGTTTGCGGCCTCGACAAGTTTGTTCATGCCCGCAGCCTGCTTGGAGAGGATCTCCTCAATACCCTTTGCCTGCGCTTCCATGCGCGCGAAAATCGCGTCCGCCTCGCCCTTTGCCTTGCGGCGCAGCACCTCGGCTTCAGCCTCCGCAGAGATTTCGGCCTGCTGCTTTTCGATTTCCGCTTTTACGATGATATCCGCCTGCTGAGACGCGCGCACAAGCGCGGCGCGCGTCTGTTCCGCGTTCTGCTGGGCGACATACGCTTCCTGCAGGGCCTTGGCCGCCTGCACCTTTTCCGCAGCCGTCGCGATGCGCAATGCTTCTGCTTCCTTTTCCCTGCGGCGGGCTTCGGACTGCGCGATTTCCACTTTTGCGGTGTTCTCGCCCTGTATGGCGGTGGCGTTCGCGGCCGCGACCTCGATACGCTCATCCTTATGGGCGTTGGCCTGGCCGATCTCGCCGTCCCTGTTCTTTTCGGCCACGCTCTTTTTCGCGTCGTTGATGGCCTTGGCGGCGGCTTCCTTGCCGAGCGCCTCAATATAGCCGGATTCGTCGTTGATGTCCGTCACGTTGACGTTGATGAGCCTAAGGCCGATCTTCTTTAGCTCAATTTCCACGTTGTTGGAGACGGCGAGCAGGAATTTATCGCGATCGGTATTGATTTCCTCAATATCCATCGTGGCGATGACAAGGCGCAATTGACCGAATATAATATCCTTTGCAAGCTCCTGGATCTCCGGCATTTTGAGGCCTAAGAGACGCTCGGCGGCATTCTGCATAATGCCGGGTTCAGTGGAGATACCCACCGTAAAGCGGGACGGCACATCCACGCGGATGTTCTGCTTGGAAAGCGCGTTCTTTAAGTCCACATTGATGGAAATGGGCGTTAAGTCCATATACCGAAAATCCTGCAGTACAGGTATGA
>JAFABA010000103.1 GCA_023426265.1 Bacillota bacterium | reverse complement strand
CGACATTCCGGGCGGAAAACTCCTATACCGCGCGCCATGCGGCGGAGTTCTGGATGATTGAGCCGGAAATGGCGTTCTGCGACCTTGCGGGCAACATGGAAACCGCCGAGGCGATGGTCAAGTATGTATTAAAAGACGTGTTGGAAAAATGCCCGGAGGAAATGGCGTTCTTCAACAACTTCATCGACAAGGGGCTGCTTGAGCGGCTGGATAACGTGCTCAACAACGAGTTCGCGCATGTGACATATACGGAAGCCGTCAAACTTTTAGAAGAAAGCGGGGCCGAGTTCCAGTACCCCGTGAGCTGGGGATGCGATTTGCAGACCGAGCACGAGCGCTACCTGACCGAGCAGATCTATAAGCGCCCCGTGTTTGTGACGGATTACCCCAAGGAGATCAAGGCCTTTTACATGCGCCAGAACGATGACGGCAAGACCGTGGCGGCCATGGATCTTTTGGTGCCCGGCGTAGGCGAGATCATAGGCGGCAGCCAGCGCGAGGAGCGGCTGGACGCGCTGACAAAACGCATTGAGGAACTGAAAATGGATATGGAGCCCTACGGCTGGTACCTGGAGCTTCGCCGCTACGGCGGGGTGTACCACGCGGGTTACGGCCTGGGCTTTGAGCGCCTGGTGATGTATTTGACCGGCATGGCCAACATCCGGGACGTGCTGCCCTTCCCGCGCACGGCGGGATCGCTGGAGATGTAGCAGCCGGCGGTTTTGGGCGGCAGGCTGTCCGGCCCGCGCGGCCTTACAGAAAGATTACGGAGTTTTTCAGGATACGATGGAGAAGGATATCAAAATCACCAGCCCGCGTTACCAGCAAATTGCCGCGGACATCGCTGCAAAAATCGCAAGCGGGCATTATAAGCAGGGCGAAAAGATCTATGCCCGTTCCAGCCTTGCAAGCCAGTATGGCGTTTCTTCCGAAACGGCGCGCAGAGCCATCTGTGTGCTTTCCGACATGCACATTGTAGACGCCACCAAGGGCAGCGGGGTCGTCATCACATCGGTGGACAACGCGCGCCGGTTTGTGCAGCAATACTCGGATACCAATACGGTAAGCAAGCTGCGCAAAGAAATTCTAAACAGCGTTGAGCGCCAGAACCATGAGCTTACGCATCTCAAAGAACAAATCGGCGCGCTGCTCGACAAAACCGAGCGGTTCCGGTCCATCAACCCGTTTGTTCCGTTTGAGATTACGATCAGCGCATCCACCCCGCATCTTGGAAAGACGGCGTCGGACCTGAATTTCTGGCACAACACTGCGGCCACCATTATCGCTATACGGCGCGGACAGACCCTGATCCTCTCTCCCGGCCCGTACAGTTCCTTTCAGGCGGAGGACACCATTTATTTTGTTGGAGACGAATGCTGCCTCGAACGTGTGAAGGAGTTCCTCTACCCCGTCCAATAGCACCTTCTGCCATTCTTTTCGCCCGCGGCTGCGCCGCGGGCATTAGCTTGTCGAAAAAGTGCCCGGCACTTTTTCGAGGATTACAGAACAACCTGTGCCTATGGCACGGGCGGTTGTTCCTGCAAGGAAAGCCTTGCAGCGCAAGGCTTTCCGCCGCCACCGTATATGTCGCTGGCGGCAGTTGGAAGCCTCCGGAGGCTGCGGCCCCCGAACCCCCGGTTTTTTTGACAGACTGTCGCCCGCGGCTGCGCCGCGGGCATTTTTTATACGTGCCGGATTTGTTACACACATGCAGTATTTTCGCCTGAATATTCGTGTTTTATGAAGAATTCTCTGTTGATTTTACAGAATATGATAAATATATATGCATGCTCTGATTTGACTAAGTAACAACTTTATTTTATAATAGAGTTGTTTGTAATAATTTTGAAAGGAGATTCTGAGTATGAAAAGGATTCTCACCGGCGCTTTGCTGTTGGTTTTGTGCGTCGTGATGGTGATGGGATGCACCTCAACAAAAACCATCAAATTTGCGGACGCAGGCTGGGACAGCGGGCGTTTTCACAACGCCGTGGCAGGCACCATCGCAAAAGCGGCATTCGGGTATGACGGGTGGACGGAGGTCCCCGGGACAACACCCATATTGCATGAGGGGCTCATAAAGGGCGAGGTGGACGTCCATATGGAAGTCTGGACGGATAACATCGCTTCCTATGACTCCGACATTGCGTCCGGAAAATTAACGGAGCTGGGCGTCAATTTTGACGACAACATACAGGGCATATACGTGCCAAGGTACGTGATCGAAGGCGACGCGGAGCGCGGAATTGCACCCATGGCCCCGGATCTGAAATCCGTGAGCGATTTGAAAAACTATCCGGACGTATTTCCGGACGACGAGCAGCCCGGCAAGGGCCGCCTGTATGGCGCGATTCCCGGCTGGGAAGTGGACAACATCATGTTCAATAAATACGAGTACTACGGGCTGGACGAGAACTTCACCTATTTCCGCCCGGGTTCTCAGGCGGCAATGGACGCGGCGTTTACCTCGGCCTACGACAAAGGGCAAGCGATTGCGGGCTATTATTGGGAACCCACCTGGCTTTTGGGCAAATACGACTTTGTATTGCTGGAAGACGCCCCTTATGATCCGGATACCTACCTTGCCGGGGAAACGGCATGCCCTTCCGTAAAGGTTGTTATCGGCGCAAGCAACGCGTTCGCAAAAGACAACGCGGAATTCTGCGCCTTCCTGGAAAAGTACCGCACCTCAAGCGCGCTTACCTCGGAAGCGCTCGCTTACATGCAGGATACCGGAGCATCGACAGAAGAGGCCGCGAAATGGTTCCTGCAGCAGCATGACGATCTGCTTACAAGCTGGCTCACGCCCGAACAGGCGGAACTGGTGCGAAAAGCGATCGCCTAAGGAGGAAGCCATATGGATTTTCCGTTTTCCATCTCCATCGACCTGAATGCAATCGACCGGTCTATCCGGGAATTCAGCGTGCGGCATGAGGCGTTTTTTTCCGGAATAAAGAGCGGACTCAACGGCATGGTGATAGGCATCCAAGCTGTCCTGAGCATACTTCCATGGTGGCTGCTGCTTATGCTGGTTTTCCTGGCGGGATGGAGGTTGAGCGGAAAGCTCAAAAACGGCATCCTCTACGCCATTATGATGTCGCTGATCGGCCTGTTCGGATTATGGAGTATGATGAACGAAACGCTCGCCATCATCATCACCGCGGTGCTGATTTCCCTTTTGTTCGGTTTGCCCATCGGCATCCTGATTTCCGGCAGCGAGCGCGCAAACCGGATCGTTCGCCCGATTCTTGACACCATGCAAACCATGCCGGTATTCGTATACCTGATCCCCGCGGCATTGTTCTTTGGCCTGGGCAAAGCGCCCGCCGTCATCGCGACCGTCATTTATGCGATCGTACCTGTGATCCGGCTGACGAGCCACGGCATACGGCAGGTGGACCGCGAGGTCGTGGAAGCGGCGAAGGCTTTTGGCTCCACCCGCCTCCAGTCGCTGATCAAGGTGCAGATTCCCCAGGCCCTCCCCACCATTATGACGGGAATCAACCAGACCATCATGATGGCGATGGCCATGGTGGTGACCTGCTCCATGATCGGCGCCACCGGCCTTGGAATGGAAGTGCTTATCGGCATAACCCGGCTGGAAATCGGCCGCGGGCTGATTGCGGGCATTTCCGTAGTCATTATGGCGATCGTCATTGACAGGCTTACGCAGAGCGGCATTGCGGCAACCGAGCAGAACGCAAAACAGCAGAGAAAAAGGAGGTGGCGGAAATGAATATGAAATATAAAACTGCAAACGCCGTCATGCTGAGCAGCGATCATGGCGTTGACACGCAGGAAGATATCATCATTCAGGCCCGGCATGTTACCAAGCTATACGGCGCCAATAAAACGGAAGCCATAAAAATGATAAAAGAAGGCTCCGACAAGGCCGCTGTCTATGAGAGAACCGGCGTGACCGTCGCGCTTTGGGACGTCAACCTCAAAATTAAACGGGGCGAGATCTTTGTGATCATCGGCCTTTCCGGTTCGGGCAAATCCACGCTGGTGCGCTGCTTCAACTGCCTGCACCGGCCCACCTCCGGCCAGGTTCTTTACGAAGGAGCGGACATCGACCACCTGGACAAGCATGGACTTTTGGGCTACCGCCGCAACAAGATTTCCATGGTGTTTCAGAATTTCGGGCTGATGACACACCGGAATGTGATCGACAATGTCGCATACGGGCTGGAAGTCAAGAATATTCCCAAAGCGGAACGTGAAGAAAAGGCGCAAAAAATGATCGAGATGGTGGGGCTCAAGGGTCTGGACAAACAACCGATCGACAGCCTCTCCGGCGGTATGAAGCAGCGCGTCGGCCTCGCGAGGGCGCTTGCAAACGATCCGGAGGTCCTTTTGATGGACGAGCCTTTCTCCGCCCTGGATCCGCTTGTGCGCAGGGACATGCAGTTTGAGCTCCTTTCCATACAGCGCAAGCTGAACAAAACCGTCATATTCATTACGCACGATATCAATGAGGCGTTTAAGCTTGGCGATACCGTCGCGATCATGCGGGACGGAAAGGTTGTACAAATCGATACGCCGGAAAACATGTCCATTCATCCCGCCGACGATTATGTGCACAGCTTTATCGACAGCGTGGACAAGACAAAGGTGCTTTGCGTACGGCATATCATGGATACGCCTGCGTGCCTGGTCCGCCCAAAGGACGGCCTCGCGTACGCCGTACACGAAATGCGTGCAAACGGCGTATCGACCGCCTATGTGGTGGACGGCAAGATGCAGCTTCTTGGTATCTTGTCCGTTGACGAAGCGGTACGCGCGCGGAAAGAGGGCCTGCCCATGGCCGACGTCATTTCAAAAGACGTGCTCTCCGTGCATGCGGACGCTTATATCAGCGAATTGATCCCGCAAATGGCCAATTCGAAATATCCCGTCGCCGTGACGGACGCGGAAGGCAGGCTGCAGGGTATTGTAACGCGCGCATCGGTGCTTGCTTCCCTTTCCTGATGAAATACCTCCTTTTTTGACGCGTCTTTGTGATGCTAAAGGGAAAGCCCATTGCGTATCCGTACACAAGAGGGAGGCCTTACCGTTGAAAGAATCCATGCCGCGCATCCGGGATTTTACCGCTCAGGACCGGGCGGCTTACATTCAGATGGCGAAGATGTTCTACTGTTCCGATGCCGTCAACCATACGGTACCGGAGGAATGTTTTTCCCGTACGTTTGCGCTGTGCATAAAAAAAAGCCCTTATGTGCGGGGACTTATGCTGGAATTCGAAGGCGCTCCCGCAGGTTTTGCGCTGCTGGCGTTGACCTATTCCAATGAGGCGGGCGGGCTTGTGGTTTGGATTGAAGAACTGTTTCTATTGCCCGAACACCGTAGAAAGGGCCTGGGCAACTCACTATTTGCGTTTGTGGAGGAGGCCTATCAGGGAAAAGCTGTCCGCTACCGTCTGGAGGTTGCAAAAAGCAACGCCGCCGCCATAAGAATGTACCATTCTCTCGGGTACGAGGAAATATCCTATCTGCCCATGGTAAAGACCGCATCAGGCAAAAAACTGAATAAATAAAAAATGCGCCGCAAAGGCGCATTTTTTTATTTCCAATCAATTCTGAGGCCTATACCGCCCCCTGGGCAAACACCGTAAGCACGGCAAAAAGTCCAATCGAGATCAGCGTGTAGAGCGATAAACAGGTGGACGCATAGGAGGACTGCACAGGATCTTTTACGAATATGGGGAGCATGAACGGCGCGGGCAAAAGGAACACCAGCAGCAGTGCATATTTCAAATATACGTCAACCGGAATAAACAGATTTACCAACGTGAGGGCAAGCAGGCTTAACCCGGCCATAATGACCAAACGACTGATAGCGGCAATAAGCGCATCCTTCAGGTTGCTGCGGGAGATTCGTATCTCATACCCGATGGCAAACAGGATCGCATATCCGGTGGGGGCACCCAGGAAACTCAGAGCGCTCTCAAGCACAGAGCCCGCAGCGGAGTTTGCAATGAGCGCTCCCAAGCCTGTAACGCCTATCACAAGGCCCGAAAAAATGCCCCAAAATGGTGGGGAATAAAGCATGGCTCGGATGGTTTCCTTTTTCCCCATGCCGCTTTGCGCATTCAGAAGGGACATATAAACGCTGAACACGAACACCACCTGCCCCAAATCGGCAATGGCCATACTGGTCAGATGTTCCGCGCCAAAAAGCATGGTATAAAGCGCATATCCCATCATTCCCACTTCAAAGCCGGACGTCAAAAAGGGGAGCAGCGGCTGACCGATGCGAAGCAGTTTTACCGCGAGTTTTCCAAGCAGCAAACCCAGGCTGCAGCAAAGCAGCATCACAAGCGCGAATACGAATATGGAGACATCGTAATGCGCGTTATAAAATGCCCCGAACACCACGGCAGGCAGAGTAAAATTGGAAACGATCAGCTTTAAGGACGCGGCGCCCTGGGGCGGGATAATCTGCTTTTTGCGCGCAAATGCGCCCAAAGCGAGCGTTAGCAGAACAGGCAGAACGGTATTGAGTACTCTCAGCATATCCACAACGTTCCTTTCCGGTATCGAGACTTGAAAAGATGCCGCAGCAGCGCTGTACGGCATCTATGCTCCTACACATCTGCCCAAAAGATCAGAAAAAGCGGAGTAAGAAGCCGATGCGGGTTTTAACCCCGCATCGGCCAGTAAAAGAACCGTTTTACTTGGTGCCGAACAGCCGGTCCCCCGCGTCGCCAAGACCCGGCACGATATAGCCGTGATCGTTCAAATGGCTGTCCACCGCTGCAACGTAGATATCCACATCGTCATACGCCTTCTGCACGGCGGCGATGCCTTCGGGCGCCGCGATCAGGTGCACCAGGCGCACGCTTTTGCAGCCCGCCTTTTTGACGATGCGCACGGCCTCCACAGCCGAGCCGCCGGTCGCCAGCATCGGGTCCACGATGATGATGTCCCTCTCGCCCACGTCCGGCGGGAGCTTGCAGTAATAATCCACAGGAGCAAGCGTTGCGGGATCGCGGTACAGCCCGATATGGCCGACCTTCGCCGCCGGGATAAGCGTCATCATTCCGTCCACCATGCCTAAGCCTGCTCTAAGTATCGGCACGATGCCCAGCTTCTTGCCCGCAAGCACCTTGGTGTGCGCAAGCGCCACCGGGGTTTCCACCACCGTATCGCAAAGCTCCAAATCGCGCGTGACCTCATAGGCCATCAGCGTGGCGAGTTCCTGTACCAGTTCGCGGAACTCCTTGGTGCCCGTATGTTTGTCCCGAAGCAAAGAAATTTTGTGCTGTACCAGCGGATGATCGATGATGACCAGTTTGCCCATAACGTTCCTCCCAAAATTTAGAATTGCTGCATAAGAAAAAGGCTCCGCCAGCGGTTACTGACGGGCCTCGTAATCTTTAAGTTTCTGAAGTCTCCGGCAATGACGGTCGCCGCCGGAGAACGGCGTTGTGAGCCAAACACGGAGAATATCCTCCGCCATGGAATCGCCTATCATGCACGCGCCCATTGCGAGCATATTGGTATCGTTGTGTTCTCGGGTAAGCCGGGCTGAAAGAGGCTCCGAACAAAGCGCACAGCGCACGCCCTTTGCTTTGTTGGCGGTAATGCTTGCGCCGATGCCGGTGTTGCAGAGCACCACGCCGCGGTCCAATTCGCCTTTTGATACACCTATGGCGACCGGGGATACAAAATCGGGATAATCCACGCTGTCCGGCGTGTTTGTTCCAAAATCAACGGTTTCGTGACCCAGTTCCTTCGCCAGCGCGATCAGCTTCGCTTTGAGCAAGAACCCGCCGTGATCGCTGCCAAACCCAATCTTCATTGTTTGTCTCCTAATTCTATGGCCGCTGCTAAAGTCCTGCGGACTTTAGCAGCGGGTTTTCTTAAGGTTAAAAGTGCTCCGCAAATCTGACGTGCATGCACCCGAATGGCACATTCGGGTATTCTATAAGGAATGATGTACCGCTAAAGCTGCAACCAATCGTCAGATTTGATTGAAGTGCGGGGGATTGCGATCTCCCGCACCCCCAAGGGGCTTTATCGGCTATTTGTATAAGGACAGTATGCCCTTATTCTCTTATGCTTCTTTCTCAAGCCGCCGGAGCACGCGCTCCATGGCCTCGCGGATCTCTTCCGCCGTTTCGATGTAAACATCAAGCGGCTCGCGGAACGGGTCCTGTATATCGTATTCTTCGTCGCCCGGAAAACCGTCAACACCCGCGGCATAGCCTTTGAGCGTGTGCGCCTTGTCCCGCGCTTCGGGGCACAGGGCTTCCACTTCGTCGATATGCTGCGCTTCCATCGTCAGGATGAGGTCCGCTTTCTCTGCAAGCTCCGGCGTTAATTGCTGCGCGCGGTGGCGGCCCGGACGTATGCCCATCTGCTCGAGCGCCATCTGCGCGTACGGGGTCATTTCGGCGCCCTCGCACGCCATGGTTCCCGCGGACACCGCTTCAAGCGAGCCCGACAATCGTGGGTGGTCGTCTACCAGCTCTCCCATGATGGCCTCGGCCATGGGACTTCGGCAACTGTTGCCGGTGCAGACGAATAGCACGGTTTTCAAAATATCCTCCTGTTCATGCGGGACTGCCGCAATTGTGCGCGTATGCGCATTCCGAAAAAGATGGATTTATTCCGCCTGTACGGTATGGAACCCGGCTGCGCGCAGCAGACGGTTCATGAACGCAAGGCCGGCTTCCTCCGCGGGGATTTCCTCGCAAAGGAGCACGTCGGCCTTTTTGCCTTGTTCGCGCAATACGGAAAACAAGCTTTCGCAAAGCGATTTTGGGCGCTCTCTGTCGCCTATTATAACATACTCTTTTCCGTGATAAAAGTGCTGGGTTTGCTCTGTCGCCAAAATAACACAGCTTTTCCCCGAAAATGTATAGCTTTCATAGAGCATGGCGATGCGCTTTGCGATCCGCTCCGGCTTCCCGGAAACGACAATAACCTCCGCTTCCGGCGCGTAATGCTTATACTTCATGCCGGGGGAAGGCGCGTTCTCCCCGCTGTCAAGGGGCTGCAGCAGGCTTTTGTGCAGCTTCACCGGGCCGATCACAGCCTCCAGCATGCCCTTTGTCACGGCGCCCGGCCGCAATATGACGCACGGGGAGCCGATTTTGAGGACTGTGGACTCCAAGCCGTATTCGCAGCTGCCGCCATCGAGTATGAGCGGGATTTTCCCCTGCATATCTTCAAACACATGCCGGGCGATCGTGGGGCTGGGTTTCCCGGAAAGGTTGGCGCTGGGGGCGGCAACCGGTACGCCCGCCGCCTGAATCAGCGCGCGCGCCGTTTTATGCTCCGGCATGCGCACGGCAACCGTATCAAGTCCTGCCGTCACGACATCCGGCACGATATCTGTTTTTGTATGCACCAGTGTCAATGGGCCCGGCCAGAAGGCATCCATCAGCCGCCGGGCTGTTTCCGGCACGGTATCCCACAGCTTCCTGACGTCGTTCTTGCGTGAAACGTGCAGGATAAGCGGGTTGTCCGCAGGGCGGCCCTTCGCCTCGAATATCTTCTGTACGGCCGTTTCATCCAAACCGTTTGCGCCAAGACCGTACACGGTTTCTGTGGGAAATGCCACAAGCTCGCCGGAACGCAGAAGCTGCCCACCAAGCTGCGTACCTGCTTCCTGGTTTCCCCGCGCGTCGATGAGCGTTGTTTGCATGGTACCTCCAAAATTGAGGGCGCTGCCTGACGGGCCCTCAGTTTGCAATGGTCGCGCAATCCCTAATGGGCTTGCACTTCCTTGCGCACTGAACCTACGCTTCGCTTGCTCCGCCACTGGCGGTGCTCAGCTTCGGCTCCCAAACACCCGCTTAGGGCCGTAAGCAAGGACCCCGGGGTTCTGAAACCGATTCACTGGATCGGTTTCTGCCTTGGGCATCGAACCCGCTTTCCCTCGGAAAGCTCCTAAGAACCCATCCGCGAGCATTTTCAAACACCATTTTATAGGAATGGGATTCCCAAGGGATATGTCCCTTGGGTGGGGTCCTAGGGGCAAAGCCCCTGAAAAATTCCGATCGTTAAAGTTACTCCGCACCCTCCGCGCTGCCCAGCTTGGCGGCGCGGTCCGCCAAAATCAGCGCGTCGATCATTTCATCCATGTCGCCGTCCAGGAACTGCTCCAGCTTGTAGAGCGTAAGGCCGATGCGGTGGTCCGTCACGCGGCCCTGCGGGAAATTGTAGGTGCGGATGCGCTCGCTGCGGTCGCCGGAGCCGACCATGCTTTTGCGAACGCTTGCCTGCGCCTCGTCCTGCTGCGTCTGGTACATTTCCAAGAGGCGGCTTTTTAACAGGCGCATGGCCTGCTCTTTGTTTTTCAACTGCGAGCGCTCGTCCTGGCAGGCCACGACAAGCCCCGTGGGCAGGTGCGTGATGCGGATAGCGCTGTCCGTCTTGTTGACGTGCTGGCCGCCAGCACCCGAGGAACGGTAGGTATCTATACGAAGATCGCCGTCCTTGATGTCCACTTCCACGTCCTCCGCTTCCGGCATTACGGCGACGGTGGCGGCGGAGGTATGGATGCGGCCCTGGGACTCGGTTTCGGGCACGCGCTGCACACGGTGCACGCCGCTTTCGTACTTTAAACGGCTGTACGCGCCGCGCTTGCCGCCCAAAGAGATTACCACTTCCTTGACGCCGCCCATATCGGTGACGTTGTTGGTCAAATACTCCACCTTGTAGCCGTTGCGCTCGGCATAGCGCAGGTACATGCGCAACAGGTCCGCGCCGAATAGCGCGGCTTCGTCGCCGCCGGTGCCCGCGCGGACTTCGATGATGACGTCCTTCTCATCGTTGGGGTCCTTGGGCAGCAGCAGCACTTTGAGGTTTTCGAGCAGTTTTTCTTCGCGCTCAACGAGCTCGTCGAGTTCCGCGCGCACCATTTCCTTCATTTCCGCATCCAGATGCTCATCCAGCATGGCCCGGCAGTCCGCGCGCGCCTGTTCTACGGCAAGGTACGCGTCGTACTCCTGGACAATGCCGCTTAAATCCGCATGCTCCTTGACCATTACGCGCCAGGCGGCCTGGTCGGCCATGGCGTCCGGCTCCGCAAGGGCATGGCTCAGTCTTTCATACTTCTGTTTGATCAGCTCGAGCTTGTTCTTCATCGGGCTCCCCTTTTTCAAATCGCCTCCGCAATGGATGCGTTAATTCTCCCATTCAATGTTGAACTGTAGGGGACGCACCTTGGGCGTACCGCAGGTCGCCGAGAGCGGCGACCCCTACAAATTGTCCAATATTCCTGTCGATATGAGTTCCTGTATTCACCCCAGCATGGGCACGGCGTTTCCCGCGACGCGCTGCACATGGGCGCGCGCGTTATTTAGTTCCCCATACTCCTCCGCGGAGAGTGTTCCGTATGGCGCAACGGCGGAGACATCCGCAAGCGCGGGCAGCACTTCGTGCAGCGTACGCCCTTCCACCCTATGTTTCGTGCATAGGAGGGGCAGTATGCCCGCATTCTCTAAAGAAACCGCGCCCTCCGGCGTTTTTATTAAAGTCAGCTCCACATACATGCCATACGTCTTGGGCGCGGGAGACATGTTGGAGATGAAATTCCCCATGGAATACACCACAAGGCCGGTATAATCCGTGCCGCTTCTCTGTACCGTCACATACTCGGCCGGTTGGACGACATGCGGGTGAGCGCCCAATACGGCGTCCACGCCCTGCTCCAGCATCCATTTGGCAAGCTTTTTTGTGGAGCTTGCGGGTTGTTCCATATACTCGATATCCCAGTGCGGGAACGCGATCAGAAATTCCGCGCCCGCTTCCCGCGCAAGACGGATATCCGCCGCCATTTTTGTCTTGTCGAGCCTCCCTACGGCATAACTCCGCTCATCGGAACCGAGCATGTCTTCGTACCCGTTGACGCTGAACGTCCATGCGAGCAGCCCCACACGGATGCCGTTGATCTCTATTATGCGCGGCATCGCCCGATCCTCTTCCGAAAGATAGGCCCCAAGCTGAACAAGCCCCGCCTCCCGCAACACCTGCGCCGTGCGATATAGCCCCGCACTGCCCCGGTCCAGGCAGTGGTTGTTGGCGGTGGTGATAACATCAAACCCCACGTTTTTCAAAGATATTGCCAAGGCATCCGGCGCATTGAACGTCTGAAGTTCCCGCTCCGCCGGCGTTCCGCCCGGCATTGGCGTGGGCGTAGCAGGCGCGGGGCCGGTATACCCGGCATCCGCTCCTGCAAGCGGGGTCTCAAGGTTTCCGCACAGCAGATCCGTTTTTGAAAACCACGTCTGCATGGCGTGAAAGCTCGGCGTGAAATCGTAACCCTGCAATGCGTCGCTCCAAGCGCCGCTGACCTGGCTCTGCATCATCATGATATCCCCCACCGCGCCGATTGTGGCGTACACCGGAAGCGGCTCGGGCGCCGGGGTGGGCTCCAATGTAGGCGCAGGCGAAGGCTTTTGGGCAGGAAAGGGCGTGGGCCGCGTTGCCTCGGGGATTTCCAGCACGCCCGGCTCAGCCATAAACACGGGCTGTACACAGCCGCACAACAGGATGGCAAAAAGCGCGCACGCAAGCAAGCGCACCGCTTGAAAAAAGCGCAGCTTCTCCCCCTTGCGCATCTTTCCTCCTCAGGAAACGGCGCTACCTCGCATCCACCTGAACCACGCGCGCAACGCCGTTGTAATCATATATGCATTCTGTATGCCGCCCGGGAAACAGCGCGCAAACGTCCTGTGCCTGCCCTGCGCCCACCTCCAGCAGCAATACGCCGCCTTCGTTCAGGTGGGCTTCATACCCCAACGCAATCTCCCGGTAGGCCGCAAGGCCATCCTCCCCGCCATAAAGCGCGAGTTCCGGTTCGAAAGAGACTTCCCGCTGCAGCGAGCGCATATCTTCTGCCGTTAGATACGGCGGGTTAGAGAGTATCATATCGAGCCGGCCGGATACGGGTGCAAAAAAGCTGCCTTGCAACATGCCAACGGATACGCCGTTTCGTTCCGCGTTCTGTCGGGTGAGCGCCGCACAATCCGGCGAAAGATCGGAGCAGGTAACCCTAAGCCCGCCCAGTTTCGCCATGGAGATTCCAATGCAGCCCGTACCGCAGCAGAGATCGAGGGCCGTTTTGTACCGGCGCTCCTTCGCAAGTTTGAGCGCATGCTCGCAGAGCGTTTCCGTATCCTGCCGCGGGATGAGGACGCCGGGCGCAACTTGAAACGTCAGCCCCATAAAGCCCCAAACTCCGAGCAGATATTGCAGCGGCTCTCCGTTTTTGCGGCGCATAAGCAGTACATCCAATTGAGCCGATTCATCCTCTGAAAACGGATGTTCCCGTTTTATTAGCAGTTCGCCCGGCGCGCATCCCAATATATGGGCCACAAGCAGCCTTGCCTGCTGCGCGCTTTCCTCTCCCGCAACCAACAGCAGCTCCCGCTGCGCGCGCTGGAGCGACCATGCGACGGAGTTCATACCGCTTCGGCTTCCCCCATCGTACGACCAACGGACTCCGGCTCTGTCGCTCTGTTGTCCTCGGAATTTTCCGCCTGCTCTGCGGCTGGTTCCGCACTTTCTTCTTCAGAGTTGGCTTCGGCTTCCGCAAGTTCCTTTGCGGCTTCTTCCTCAGCCTGTTTCTTCGCAAAATACGAAGCGGGGTCCAGCGCGATTTTGAACGCGGTGATCGCCACCTCAAGCATGCCTTCGTCCGGCTCCACGGTGGTGATGTGCTGGAGCGCCATACCCGGCGCGCGCACGATGCGGGCTAAGACACTTTCCGATCTTCCGCCAAAGCGCAGCACCTCATAGGAGATGCCCGCTACGACGGGCAGCAGCAGGATGCGCGAAAACAGCCTGAGCCAGAAGTTCGCGTTAAAGCCCACCACGGCAAAGAACAATATGCTGATTGCCATGACGAGGAACAAATAGTTCGTGCCGCAGCGCGGATGCAGGCGGGAATACTTTATGGCGTTTTCCGGCGTCAATTCCGCGCCGTGCTCATAGCAGGCGATTGTCTTGTGCTCCGCGCCGTGGTACATGAACAGGCGCTTGGTCTCCTTCATCCTGCTGATTAAAAACAGGTACCCCAAGAATATGGCGAGACGCACGAACCCTTCGGTCAGGCTCTTCCATATCGTTGCGCCTTCATAACCGCGCAAAATCAGGCCGCTCAAAAACGTGGGCAGCATGAAGAACAGGCCGACCGCCAGGAGGATGGCCAGCACCACCGCGATATCCACCACGATTTTGTCCACCGGCCTTCCTGTAACCTTAGAGAGCCATTTTTCAAACTTGGAGGGCTCCTCCATGATCTCTTCCCCGTACAGCTCCGCGGAGCGGGTGATGGTGCGCATGCCGGTGGTCAGCGAGTCTACAAACGTGACCACCCCGCGCACGATAGGCCAGCCCAAGAACGTGCCCTTTTTCGCTTTGTTTTCCTGCGCGGTATATTCGGTAGCGATGCTGTTATCCGCCCGGCGCACCGCAAGCGCGATACCGGTGGGGGCTTTCATCATGACCCCTTCCATTACCGCCTGCCCGCCGATGGTGCAGACATTCGCTTCTTCCTTTTGCTTTTTCATATTTTCTCCTGTCCAAGCGCCTGATGCCACAGAAAATGACGCGCTTATCTATTTATTATAACACAGGAGCGCCGCTTCTGTCATTTCAGCGGGCATGTAATTGCCGGACTACGCCAAAAAGCCTTCCTTATCGGAAGGCTCCATAGCTTAGCATGCTTTTTAGCCTGGCTTTTGGTCTTACATTCCGTAACGCTTCTTGAAGCGGTCCACACGGCCGCCGCTGTCTATCAGCTTCTGCCTGCCGGTATAGAAGGGGTGGCACTTGGAGCAAATTTCCACCTTGAGTTCGCCCTTTACGGAGCCGGTCGTGAACGTTTCGCCGCAAGCGCAACGGACGACGGATTCGCCATAGCTGGGATGTATATCCTTCTTCATTGTCAATTCACCCTTTCCGGTACAACCGATGGTATCTAAAGCGGACACGCCGCAATGCGTCAGCCTAAGTATTATATAACAACGCAGCGGAGAAATGCAATGGGTTTTGTTTGAAATCCATAAAAATACGGGGCAGGACGACATTCGCCCGTCCTGCCCCGCATTTGTGGTTCAAAAATTACTTGCCAAAGCGCGAGGAGGTGGTGTAGCCGTCCTTTTCATATATGTTCAGCCACTCCCTGAGACGGCTTAAGAAATCCTCGTTGGTGTTGGTCTTTTCGAGCATGTTGATGAACTGCTCCGTCACATCCGCCGGGTTGCCGCCGGAGAGCACGCGGCGCATGGTAAATACGCCTTCAAGCTCCGCTTTACTAAGCAGCAATTCCTCGCGGCGCGTGCCGGACTTGTAGATGTCGATGGCCGGGAAGATCCGCTTTTCGGACAGCTTGCGGTCCAGATGGATTTCCATATTGCCGGTGCCCTTGAACTCTTCAAATATGATATCGTCCATACGGCTGCCGGTCTCCACAAGCGCCGTCGCGATCACGGTGAGGCTGCCGCCGTTTTCAATGTTGCGCGCCGCGCCGAAAAAGCGCTTGGGCTTGTGCAACGCGCCGGGGTCCAAGCCGCCGGAAAGCGTCCTGCCTGTGGGCGGTATGGAGAGGTTGTAGGCGCGGGCAAGGCGGGTAAGGCTATCCATCAATATGATGACGTCCTTGCCCATTTCCACAAGGCGCATGGCGCGCTCAAGCACCATTTCCGCCACGCGGGTGTGGTGCTCGGGCAGCTCGTCGAACGTGGAAAAGAGCACCTCGCCCTTGATGCTTCTCTGCATATCCGTTACTTCCTCCGGGCGCTCGTCGATCAACAGCACCATCAGATGCGCGTCCGGGTGGTTCCTGGAAATGCCGTTCGCGATGTTCTTTAACAGTGTCGTCTTACCGGCCTTGGGCTGCGCCACGATCATGCCGCGCTGCCCTTTGCCGATTGGCGCGATGAGGTCGATGAGGCGGATAGCAAGATTGTTCTGCCCCGGGTATTCGAGCGTAAGCCGTTCGTCGGGGTATACGGGCACAAGCTCTTCAAACGGCCTGCGCGGACCCATATCCTCGGGAGAAACGCCGTTGATGGCGGTAATATACAAAAGAGCCAGGAACCGCTCGCCCTCTTTGGAGGGGCGGGTCTTGCCTGTGACCATATCGCCTGTTTTTAAAGAGAAGCGCCTGATCTGCGCGATGGAAACATACACGTCCCGGTTGCCGGGAAGGTAATTGTCCGAGCGCAGGAAACCGTACCCGTCGGGCAGGACTTCCAGAACGCCTTCGGCGTCCCCGCAATCGCC
>JAFABA010000092.1 GCA_023426265.1 Bacillota bacterium | reverse complement strand
GAAAGGCTGCTTGCTGTCTCTTCCTGAAAGGTATCGGCGCTTCTAGCGCAGTGTCCTCGGCGGGAGAGGCCTTGGATACTAGGCCTGTGGGCCCCGCGATAGATTTTTTAGTGTGGGGAAACTACGTGCCCCCGAATAGTACATTCGGGGGGGCGTTTATCTATTTAGAAAGAGATTAAAGTTTACGTGTCGGTTGGTGGAAATTGGAGATAGCGGGTGCTTTCATTACGTTTTGTGCCTTAATCAAGGCGAAAGGAATGGTTATAAAGGTGATAAAAAAACGTATTTTTGTTTTATATTTTATAATATCTATTCTTACATTAACGGCATGCACAGCTACCCCGAGTAATCAAAGCATGGTTGAGCCGGTATTGAAGGTGTTGACGCAGCCCTCGTGGGGCGGCCGGCAGGTAGGAACGGAGGGAAATATCCGGGCTGGAGAATATCTTAAGGATCTGTTGAACTACTACGGCTACCTTCCGTTTAAGGGCACGGATTATTTTATGCCTTTCAACATGGAATTGCCCGATAGCACCGCTATCCCGCAATTTCGTATCAACTACGGCAACGGCAAAACCGAAACGCTGACGCCGGATATCGATTTTATCTTTAACTCCGGGCTCCCGGCTTTTTCATTTCATGGGAAAGTGATAAGCAATCCGAACGAAAAGGGCAATGCCTCACAGGCTGCATTATTCCGGAATTCGGAACAGTCATTGAGTGCGCCGGAAGGCTATGGCCTTATTTTGGTAAGTGGAGATAAGTTTCATTACAAGCCAAACGGTAAGGGCTTGGAAAATCCATATAAAGTAAGCATTTCTCCTGAAACATATGACAAACTGACAGGCCGGGATATTGCATCCATCGACATAGAATACGCCCCGAAGCATAGCCAGGGGGTCGCAAATAATGTGGTCGGCATAATAAAAGGCGTTGATTCCGGAAAAGCAGTTATCCTTTCCGCTCATTTTGACGGTCTTTCCTCCTTTGGCAATGTGAAACTAACCTGCGCCTTTGATAACGGAAGTGGGGTTGCGGCATTAACGGAAATTGCCCGACAGTTGGCAGAGTGGGCAAAGGAGGAAACGCCGATAAGCGATATTATCATATGCTTCTTTAATGCGGAGGAAATCTTCCTAACTGGCAGTGAAAATTTTGTCGGTATTATCCGCTCAAAATATGATGACATATATAATATCAATATTGACTGCCTGGGCGCCAAGAATAGCGGTACACTGGCAATTAAGGCTGCCGGTGAGGAATCGCAATCCATATGTGACGCGGTAATCGATAAGCTGGAGGAATGGCATATTCCATTTAACCGGGATATCGTTGGAGGCAGTGACCATATGTCGTTTTCCAGCCGGGGGATACCCGCTGTCGCTTTTCAGCAGAAGGATGAGACTGAAGTGGCGCATACCCGCGATGACCAAATAGAAAATCTGGACATCGGTCAAATCAAAGAAATATGCGGATTTATCTCGCAGTTTGTCATAGAAAATGATGAAAATAGCTTTGGCCCATCTGCAAAGGCAAGTTTGGCTTCAGCCGATAAAACGGATTGGGAATCTATACAAATGGAAGCGGACAAGCTTACGGGAAATATGGATTTAGGCTTCAATGAAATTTTTGTATTTGAATATAATGGCGCTCATTATCGGAAATCCGGGAATTGTCCGCTCCGATCGGAAGGGGAACTGAAAAAGTATTATCCCGTCGCCAATATCTCCGAGCTGGGAAAAACAACCGTGCTAAGTGGATTTGCCGTGGATTCGATAAATATCGAAAATGAAAACGTAGGGCCTTTAGTGGAATATCTGGGGGAGGAGACTGGCAGAATTGCCCTTGATCTGAAACAGGAAAATATTTCGGCAATAAGGATTGGCTATGCCAAGGGAAATTATGTAATCAAGATAACAATGAAGGCCAATAATCCGGAGCCGGACCAACGGGATTTGAAGGCCGCCGCATTAAGCGGCGAATATGAAGGATATGAGATGTATACCCAGCCTGACAATAACGAAATAAACGGCTTCGGATTTATGGACAGTGCAGCGGGACAGTATTTTTATGTGGAACATTATACGAGAGAGCCTATAGGTGAACAGGGTTATTTGGTGGCAAACGCTTTCAGGGATGAGGATGATGTTCTGCGGTTTATTGATGCGTTCGATTTTAGAACCCGCGGAGCCGGATATTTTGAATCGCTTTTTGGTAAACGCTGAATACCAATTGCAAACGGCGGCGGGAGAAAAATCTCTTCTCCATGCAAATTTATCTGCTATGTGGGAAGGCTTTCTCTCCCCTCGCGCCCTGACTATGGCGGATGCTCGCGATTCTTCCTGATAAATATACTAAAAGCGCCTCCCGTTCTGATATGGAACGGAAGGCGCTTTTCATATACTCTATTTTCCTACGATACGCGTGCCGGTTTCGCCGTTGATGGCCTCGCGCGCCTTCTGCAGCAACGTAATGAGCGCCTCGCGTCCCGGCTTGGAGGCGGCGAACTCCACCGCGGCCTGCACCTTGGGCAGCATGGAGCCGGGGGCAAAATGGCCTTCCTTGATCAGGCCTTCCGCCTCACTGGTCGTAATTTGATCCAGCCACTTCTGCTCGGGGGTATTGTAGCGTATGGCTACCTTCTCTACCGCCGTCAGGATAATCAGCAGGTCGGCGTTTAGTTCTCTGGCCAGCACGCAGCTTGCAAAATCCTTGTCGATTACGGCGGGCATTCCCTTTAAGTGCCCGTTTTCCTGCTCTATCACCGGTATGCCGCCGCCGCCCCCCGCGATAACGATCTGCCCGGCCTCCACCAGCGCACGTATGGTATCAATCTCCACAATGCGCTGCGGGCGCGGGGAAGCGACCACGCGCCGGTATCCGCGGCCCGCGTCCTCCATAACGGCGTGCCCGGTTTGTGCGAGTTCGTCCGCCTCCATTTTGGTTAAGAAACGGCCGATGGGCTTGGTGGGTTTTTGGAATGCGGGATCGTTGGCGTCCACAACCACCTGTGTAATCACGGTGGAAGCGGGCTTATAAATGCCGCGGTGCAACAGCTCTTCGCGCAGCGCGTTTTGCAGATCGTACCCGATATAGGCCTGGCTCATGGCCACGCACATGGAGAGCGGGATGTTCTGGCTTTCCATGGCCAGGTTGATCATGCCCACCTGCGGGCCGTTGCCGTGGGAGATCACCACGTCGTGGCCCTGCTCGATCAGGTTCGCTATCGCAACGGACGTTACCTTCACGGCCTCCATTTGCTCTTTGAGGTTGTTGCCCAAGGCGTTGCCACCCAGAGCAATGACGATACGCTTGCCCATCGTATTCTCCTTCCGGTCATATGAGATTTTATACGAAATTTGCGAGTCATGGCGCCTTTGCCATCAGGACAGACATATCATATCATATCAATTATTCGGATTCCACTGGTTTTCACCCAAAAATCAAAATTTATTTTTTATAGCTAAAAAATTTTTTGATGCACTATTCGGGAGGATAGGGCTTTTATTTGCGCAAGGAAATCCTGCAAGGAAATCGACTCTTTCAATTCTGGTTTCCCTCCTGCGGCAGCAGCAGATCCCCGGAAAGTTCCATAGCCTTCGGCAGAGTGATTTCTTCCTTGCCGCCCCTAATCCTATCATAGTTGCTCATCCCGACAATATATTTAAAACAGAATTTTGAATATTCTGGAAGGACGCCGAATGAATCAGAATAGCGATCTTAACCCCACCGATGAGCAAAGGCATGAAATACTAAGGTCCGCGCTGGAGCGTGCGGGCAGGCCGGAGGATTATGAGAATATTTTAAGACTCTTAAGCCCGCCACCGGATGTTCTGACATATCGGCGGCCCGGGGATATGAAGAGCGTCCGCATCGGCATCATCGGCGGGGGCCTTGCGGGCCTGTGCGCCGCGCATGAGCTTCGGAAGCTGGGAGCGGATATCACCATATTCGAGGCCCAAAAGGAGCATATCGGCGGACGGGTGTATACCTGGTACTTCGATAGGGCCCAACGGTATTACGGCGAATTTGGCCCCGTCCGCATACCTGTATCCCACGAGACCACCTGGCACTACCTGAACCTTTTTGGGCTATGTACCGAATCCATGTCCGCTCCCGAGGGAAATAATTTTATATATGCACATCAAACAAGAATTCGCCGGGACGTAAACGGCAGGAACATCACGGAGTTTTTGTATCCACTGTACCCGCTCAAAAAAGCGGAGCGGCTTACTCCCTGGAATGAGCTGAGCGAGTACGCCACAAATTCCATGCTGTTAAGCCTGCCCCCTGAAACGCGCAGGGAAATCCTTCAGATACTGCCGGTATATTCGGAGAGATATGCCGATATTACCCAATTAAGCAGCCGCCAGGTTTTTGAACAGCTGTATCTGAGCCAGGGCGCCATCAGCCTTTTTAACGCTGTGGAGCCTTTGGCCGGCTCGCTGATGAACGCCAGCCATGACGATCTCATGAGCGGCGAATATACCTTGGATTTTCTGAACGTCTACCGCATCTGCGGCGGCATGGCGAACCTGCCGTTCGCCTTTTATTGGTCCTTAACCAACTCCAATCCGCCGGAATACCAATTGCCCGTCGAAGCATTGGGGCCCGTATCCATTCGTCTGGGATGTCCGGTAACGGGCATTTCCCTTGCAGAGAGCGGCCAGAAGGTAATCCTTCGCTATTCTAAGCCCGATTGCAGCGCGGAAGAAGAATGCTTTGATTATGTGGTTTGCGCGATTCCCTTCACGACATTGCGTGAGGTATCCATAACGCCCTTTTTTACCAATCAGAAAATGCAGGCCATCCGGGAACTGAATTATTCCGATGCCATGAAATCCTTAATACTCTTCAAAACCCGATTTTGGGAGGAGGACGCTCCCTACGGCCGGATGAACGGAGGCATTTCCTTCACAGACCTCCCCATTCAATCCATTCTTTATACGCCGGATCATATCCGGTGCGAAGAAGGAGAATACTGCGGCCCGGATAAGCCGGGAGTCATCACGGGTGCTTACAGCATCGGGCAGGATTCCACCCGTATTGGGAATCAGACCCCTGCCCGGCGTTTTCAATTGATCAAAGACGGCATCGCTGAGGTGCACGGCGTTTCTTCCGATTTTTTGGATCCTCTCATCCTGAGCCATAAGACGGTGGAGTGGAACCGGCAGCCTTGGGCCCGGAGCGCTTTTGCAGCGAGCGGGCCGGGGCAGAAAGTGAATTTTCTCTATGCCATGCAGCAGCCGGAATACGGGTGCCGGGTCTTCTTTGCCGGGGAACATGTATCTGTGAAACAGGGCTGGATACAGGGCGCGCTGTACAGCGCGAGGGTCGCCGCCAGCCAGATCGCCAGGGGATGCTAGTGCTTTAAAATAAAGGGCTGCCGTACCTTTTCCGGTGCGGCAGCTCTGCTATATTATACTTAAGCCGTTAACATCCTTTAATGCCAGGGGCTGTTGTCCTGATTGTTGTTTGCCTTCTTATTGCCTGTCTTCGCCTTGCCCTGCATTTCGGGCACAGGGGGAACATCGTTCTTTTCAACATGCAGCCGCTTGTTGCTTTCGGTGCCGTGCGGCTCTTCCTCATCGGGGCGGCGCATTCCCGCTTTTGCCATGGGTTTTGACCTCCTTACACGTCGTTATGCTCTGCGGATTGCTTCTTGTCGTTCTTGCTTTTGTTGGCGCTTTCGCGGGTAAGAGGCGTTTTGTTGTTCGCCTTCTGTTCCCGCACTTCCTTTTTGTCGATCTGGCTGTCCTTAGGCAAGGGAAATACTCCTTTCTTGTGGTTTCATCCATAGTTTCTTCCGTGCGGGCGGATTCTATGAAGTAAAAAAAAGAGCCGTGCAGATGCACGGCTCTTTTGAGAGAATTGTTATCTTACTTCGCGTTAGCGCCGGCCTTGGCCACAACGTCGATCATGTCGGTGACATGGATGGTGACGGAGCTGACGATATCCGCGCCGGAGGGATAGCCTTCGTTGAGCGCCATGCCCTTGACGTCATCCACGGTCTTGCCTACAACGTACTTGCCGAACGCGTCGGCCTGTTCGTTCCATTCCTTGCCGATGCCGGAAACGGGCTTCATGTTGTATTCGGGGCCCTTTTCCTGCTTGGACTTGATCACGGAATCAAGCGGCGTGGTGATGGCGCCCTGCGCATTGAAAGCGATCTTGGTCTGCGCGGTATCGATCCTGCAGCTGAGGATCTTGCCGTCTGCGCCGACAAGAACTGCCGCGACGACGGAATCGACCTGGGCATTGCCGTCCTTTTCGCCGGGTTCGGTGGACGAACCGATGGAACTGACGACGCCCAAGCCCGTCTTTACGGGTTTTGCACCGCAGCCTGCAAAGGCAAACAATGCCAAAACCAGAACCAGAGTCAACGCGATGTACTTCTTCATAGTCTCCTCCTGAATTTTTGATATACTTACGATGGCAAATAACCGTCGTTTCAGCAGTAGTATGTCAGATAATAAATTAACAAAATATGAAGGGCGTGTCTATCGTAAATAGGCGGATAGAATGCGTGAGAAAGAGAGATTTTGCACTCATTACCATAACGATATCTCTAAAGAGCTCATATGGAACCAAAACGGCGAAAAATGCGCCTATATAGAACCTATACGTAAATATGGCCCATCATTGTTAAATGAAAAACTTGTAAGCATATTGAAAAATATGGTACACTTACTTGAAAAGTATATAATGGGTATGCTTGTTGACAAAGTAACGCCTTTTTGGCAGGCGGAATTTCTATGAATACAAAACACTGTATCACGACGTATGGCAATCTGCGCTTTGATCCGCTCCAGGCGAAGGAAGCGGATATTCGCATCGGCGACATCGCACACGCCCTTTCGCTCATCTGCAGAGCGAACGGGCATTTTAAAGTTTTTTATTCCGTGGCGCAGCATTCCGTCCATTGCGCGCTGGAGGCGGCGGCCTGTGGTTTTACGAAACAGACGCAGCTCCACTGCCTGCTGCATGATGCGGCCGAGGCGTACTTGGGTGACGTTACGCGCCCGGTCAAGCGATATTTTCCGCTGTTCGCGCAGGAAGAGGAAAAGCTCCAGCGGGTGATTTACGCGGCACTCCAGGTCGATCCGCCTACGGAGCCGGAACAGCAGGAAATCAGGCGCATTGACGACCGGCTTCTCTACCATGAGTTTTTGGCCTACCACGGAAGCGAGGTGTGGGATAAGGCGCCCCCGCTGCTGATTGTGCTGCCTGCGGAGGAAATTCCGCATCGGGAAGCGGAGGAAGCGTTTCTTCGTCTGTTTGACGCGCTAAAAGGTTGAACGTTTCCCGTTTCCAACTTAGCCGTGGGAGCTGCTTAAGGTGGAAAACGGGTGAAATAAAGTAAGGAGTAAGGTATGATCCGCTTGCTCAGAGAGAACGAATATGAAGCCGCCAAAGCGCTTGTCGGGCGCGTGTTCGACGCATATGTTGCGCCGGAGTATTCGCAGGAAGGCGTGGAGACCTTTTATACATTCCTCCGTGCAATCGGAA
>JAFABA010000065.1 GCA_023426265.1 Bacillota bacterium | reverse complement strand
CGTTTTTGGAGGAGCGCTTCCCCACCATATTCGCGGAATGCCTGCGGCGCGGCATGGATATTTCAAAGGACTGTATCCCCGTGCATCCCGTGCAGCATTACATGATGGGCGGCGTCGCCACAGGGCTTTCTGCCGAAACCTCGCTGCCCGGCCTCTACGCCTGCGGGGAAACGGCCTGCACGGGCGTGCACGGCGCGAATCGGCTCGCCAGCAACTCCCTGCTTGAGTGCATCGTGTTTGGCCGCCGCGCAGCGCTGCATGCCGCGAACCTTTCCCTTCCGGACACGGCGCCCAAGTATGCGCCCGGCCGCAAGGGAACACCGGAGCTGGAAAGCTATGCTGCGGTGAAAGAGCGTATCCGCTCCATCATGAGCGCGCGCTGCGGCATCATCCGGGACGAGGCGAACTTAAGCGCCGCAGAAGGGGAACTTTCGGAGATCGAACGCATGCTTAGCAATACCACATTGCATACCAGGGACTCCGTGGAGGCGCTTAACATGGCCCAGGTGGCGCTTTTAATTGCCAAGGCCGCGCGGGCGCGCAAAACCAGCATAGGCGCACATTACAGAAGCGACAGCGAGGAGGAGTAATATGCAAATTCCCGGCATGGAGGAGATCATTCGTCTGGCCCTTTCAGAGGATCTCAGCGGAGGCGACGTCACCACGCTTTCCACCGTACCCGAGGGGAACACAAGCCGCGGCAAATTCATAGCGAAGGAGCCTTTAACCGTCTGCGGCCTCCCTGCGCTCATCCGCGTGTTCGCGCTGGTCGATGAACGCATCGTTGTGACGCCTCTTGTATCCGACGGAGCCGAGGTACAAAAGGGCGACGTCATCGCCACCATAGAAGGCCCCGCGCGCGGCATCTTAACCGGAGAACGTACGGCGCTGAACTTCCTGCAGCGGCTTTCCGGCGTCGCCACGAAAACCCGTGAGGCGGTGCGGCGGGTGGAAGGCACGAACGCCGTTATCGTGGATACGCGCAAGACCACCCCCGGCATGCGGGGGCTGGAGAAGTACGCCGTGCGCATGGGCGGCGGCGTGAACCACCGCACCGGCCTGTATGACGGCGTGCTGATCAAGGATAACCACATCCGCGCGGCGGGCGGCATTACACAGGCTATCCGGAATGCGCGCGCGCATGCGCATCATTTGCTCAAAATCGAAGTGGAAGTGGAGAGTTTTGAGCAACTGGAAGAAGCGCTGCTGGCCAAGGCGGATACCATCATGCTGGACAACATGTCGCTTGCGGACATGGCGGAAGCCGTGCGCCGGATAAACGGCCGGGCGCTTACGGAGGCCTCCGGCAATATGGGCGAACGGGATTTGGGCGAGGTGGCCAAAACCGGTGTGGACATCATATCCATAGGCGCGCTCACCCACTCCGCGCGGGCAATGGATATCAGTTTGCGGTTCGAGTGGTAAATTGTCGTGAAAGTGGCTAAGCCACTTTCACGAGTTTCTCCGTGCAGGGCTGGCGTAGCAGCCCTGCACGCAAGGTGTCCGATTTGACGCACATGTCGTCAAATCGGACTTATTTTTATGGATTGTAATCTGTTACTCACGTGCGCAGGGCGGCGGAGCGCCCTGCTATGCTGCTTTCCCTTTTTTAAACGATCACTCCATTCCGCTTTGCACATCGGAAGCGTACAGTATATAATAGACCCAAGATATTGTGTTTATCCTGGGGGAGCATCCTACATATGGCAAGATCAAAGGGCAAACTGAGCAAACGCGCGCGCAGCATACTTTCCCTGCTGCTGTTCCTTGCGCTTTTATTAACCGTCAACGCGTTCATGGAGAACCCAATCGGCCTCCTGCTGGTGGACGCGCCCACAGCAACCGGTACCCCCAAGCCCCAGCTGCCTTCCGGCAAGACGCTGGATATTTACGTGCTCGACGTCGGGCAGGGGGACAGTATATTTTTAAGAAGCCCATCGGGGAAAACCATGCTGGTGGACGCCGGCGAAAGCTACATGTATGAGCGCGTCGATGACTTCCTGCAAAATCAGGCGGTAAAAAAGCTGGACGTCGTCGTCGGCACCCACCCGCACGCGGACCATATCGGCGCGATGGAGCAGGTTGTGACGCATTATAATATAGGCGCTTACTACATGCCGGATGCGCAGAACCAGACAAAGATGTTTGAAAACCTGCTCGATGCGCTCACAGAGCAGGATATCAACGTCAAACAGGCGGTAGGAGGCAAGACGTCTGCCATCAACTGGGACGAGGACGTGGAAGTAACCATCCTTTCCCCGCTGCCCGGCGTGGAATACGACAACCTCAACGATTGGAGCGTAATATTGCATGTGCAGTACGGCGATACCTCCATACTCTTGACCGGAGATGCGGAAAGCTTTGCCGAAAAGGCCGCCTTAAAAGCGCTGCCGGAAAAGTACTTCCGCGCCACCGTATTGAAAGTGGGGCATCACGGCTCCTCCACCTCTTCTTCGGACGCGTTCCTGGATGCCGTAGACCCCGAAATCGCGGTCGCCAGCCTGGGCAAGGACAACGAATACGGCCACCCGCACAAAGAGGTCGTGGAGGCTTTGGAGGCCCGGAATATCCCGCTCTACCGCACGGATACGGCAGGGACCATCCATATCGTGCTCGACGGCGAAGGGTATACGGTGGAAACGGAAAAGTAACCTTGAATCGGATAACTTTCCAAAAAGCAATGCGGCCCGCGAAACATCGCGGGCCTTAGGTTGTCACCATTCACTTGTCATTCTGAGCCGAAGGCGAAGAATCTGTCTCTCGCTATAACCGTTTCAAGATCCTTCACTTCGCCCAGGATGACGGTAAAAGGGCTTGTTGATGAGTTGAGGCCCGCGAAAATCGCGGGCCGTTTGTATGTTAGAGGTTTATTTCTGCTCCCCGTCCTTTGGGCTTTCGTCCGGCTTGGGCGGGATAGCCTGGTAGCTGGACTGATACGGCGGCTGGGGCACGCCCTGCGCAGGGGCCTCGGCGCGCTTCTTCGCCATTTTCCTGCTATGCCTGCGTGTGAAGAACAGGATAATGAACACGATCAGCGCGATGAGTACCAGCGCGGGAGAAGCGGCGATGATGAACACGAACAGGCTCTCAAAGAACACGATCATGCCGCTCAGCGTGCTGTTGAACCCTTCGGTAATGCGGGTGCCTACGCTGTCGTCGCTCGCAACGGCCATGGCGGGCGGGATCTCGTTGATGTCGATGTTCACCGTGGCAAAGTCCACAAGATCGTCCCAGCGCTTGAGCTGCGTGGTCAGGTTCTCGATTTCGTACGTCAGGCGGGAAAGTTCGGTTTCAAGCGTTATGATGTCCTCCATGGTCTCCGCCTTCTCCAATAGAGCCATGATCCTGTCCCGCTGGGTCTCATATATCTTCAGGCGGGATTCGGTATCGAAGTACGCGGAGGTGATATCCTCGCCGCCGCTGTTTTCATAGGTCACGGTCGCGACGCCGCGGGCTTCGGCCAAGAACGCTTCCATTCGCTGCTGCGGAATGCGCAGCGACAAGTTTGCGTACCGCCCGGGGTCCCCGTAGTTTTCGGGCTTGCGGCCGGTCACATAGGAGCTGGCGATGTACCCGCCCATATCCACGACCTTTTGCTTGATGTAATTGAGGTCGCTTTCAAACTCGCGGGTCTCAAGCCCCATGGACGCTGTCTTGATGATTTTGTGCCCACCATAGTTCGCTTCCTCGGCAGTGGACGGTACGGGTGCAGGAGCTTCCTGCGGCGCGGACGCATTTCCTTTAAGATCGCCGCTTCCGCTGGTCCAGCCTCCGGCGCGGTCCGCCGTGGAGCCGCTGTCGGACTCAAACTGGGGCGCTCGGGCAGCAGGCGCTTCCGGCGCGGGCATCGCCGGAGCAGAGGTAGCCGAGGGCGCCTGGGCGGCGCAGCCTGCGCCGATGAGCAGGACCGCAAGGAGTAATACAGCCAGCCATCTTCTCTTCATGTCGTTCCCTCCATATTCATTGTTGTTCTATCCTACTAAACGCAGCAGCGTGCCATTCGGTTTCATCAACAGGCAAAATTATGTATATGGGGAGAGCATATCTTAACATACAAAACCGGCCGGTCAAGTTTGACCGGCCGGAACCATGCTGTAAAATCAGCTCACAGCTTTGAGGAAAATGTACAGACGGGACTGTGCGGTGTCGTAATCGTAATTGTCGCCGCAGGTAATGAGAGTCATCAGGATATCATCCGCGGACACGCTCACGTCCAGCTTGACCTCGGAACGGTTTTTCTGCTTGGTGATCCAAGCCTCAACATCCGCCTTACTCTTGTTGGACAATGGGTGGATGTTATCCTTGAGCGTACTGCTTGGTTCGTTATCCTTGGTCTCATAGAGGGCGAATACTTCCCACTTGGACTGCGCGCCCTCATTCCATGCCTTGAAGCCTTGCAGCGTGATGGTAAAGGTACGATTGGACTTTGTCGTAAGCGAGGACTTGTTGTCCTGCAGCTTATGCAGTCCATGGAACATGGTACCCGCCTCGCGCATGTTGTGGCCGGAAATAATAATGTTCCGCGTCACATCGCCATAATAGGTATAGATAGAGGCTGCGCCGGGGTTGCCTGTGCTCTTCTTGTACACGTCATGATTGTTGTAAAACCATTTGCCTGACTTATCATACAGGATGGGGTAATCGATGTTCGTACCGGGAACCTTGATCCATCCAACAACATCGCTGTTGATCTTCTTGGCCTCGCTGTAGCTCTTGGGCGCAGAGCCGGAAGAGGGTGCGGGCGAAGCGGAGGCACCGGGGGATGTGGAAGCGCCGGGGGACGTGGAGGCGCCGGGCGTCTGGCCCGGAGCAACCGTGGCGTTCGGGTCGGGCGTTTCGCCCGGGGCCAACGTTTCATCGGGCACAACCGTTCCGTCCGGGGCAACAGTGAAGCCGGGCGGGGGCGTTACGCCCGGGGCCAGCGTGGTGCCCGGGGTTATGTCGGACCCGATGTCAATCGTGTTGGTTTCCTCCGGTTTTGCGCAAGCCACGGCCGTTACGAGGAAGGATAGCAGCAGCAGCAAACTAATTACTTTTTTCATTGTGAAACCCCTTCACTTTTTGATGTTGTGGTTTACCAGTTCCATGATACCGCAATCTTGCCCATTGGCAAAGTGAATAAACTGTTAACTCCCCCTGCCGGAAACAGGCAGCGTTAGCGGCGCGGCTTCATCGTTGGGAACAGCAGCACGTCGCGGATGGTATAGGAATCGGTCAGCAGCATGACCAGGCGGTCTATGCCCACGCCGATGCCACCTGTGGGCGGCATGCCGTATTCGAGCGAGAGGCAGAAATCCTCGTCGATCATCATGGCTTCGTCGTCGCCCTTTTCCCGCTCCGCAAGCTGCTGCATGAAGCGGCTGCGCTGGTCGATAGGATCGTTCAATTCCGAGTAGGCGTTCGCGTACTCGCAGGCATTGATAAACAGCTCAAAACGCTCTGTCACAAACGGCAGCGAAGGCTTGCGCTTGGTGAGCGGGGAGACCTCCACGGGGTAATCGAGTATGAATGTGGGCTGTATCAGCTTTTCCTCCACGAACGCTTCAAACGCTTCGTTCAGGAGCTTGCCGCGCGTGATGGTCTTGTCCTCGAAATTCAGGCCGATGCTTTTTGCAAGTTCCCGGGCTTGCTCGTCCGTTTCACACGCGTAAAAGTCCGCGCCCGTATAGGTCTTAACGGCGTCGTTCATGGTCAGGCGGCGGAAAGGCGGCGTCAAGTCAATTTCCGTGCCCTGGTAATTGATCTTCGTGGTCCCAAGCACCGTTTTTGCACAGTGGGCGATGAGATCCTCCACCAGCGACATCATGCCGTTATAGTCCGTATAGGCCTGGTACAGCTCCAGCGTGGTGAACTCCGGGTTGTGCTTATAGTCCATTCCCTCGTTGCGGAAGATGCGGCCAATCTCGTATACGCGCTCCAGACCACCCACGATGCATTCCTTAAGCGGAAGCTCGGTTGCGATGCGCAGGTACATGTCGATGTCCAGCGTGTTGTGGTGCGTAACGAAGGGGCGCGCGTTCGCGCCGCCGGGAATGGTGTTTAAAACCGGCGTTTCCACCTCCAGAAAGCCCTGGTCATCGAGCCTGCGGCGTATGGCGGAAATGATGCGGCTGCGCTTTACAAACGTATCGCGCACCTCGGGGTTGACGATCAAGTCCACATACCTCTGGCGGTACCTTAACTCCGGGTCTTTCAAGCCATGGAATTTTTCGGGCAGCGGCCGAAGCGACTTGCATAAGAGCACAAGGCTTGTCACGTGCACGGAAATTTCCTCTGTGCGGGTCTTGAATACCGTGCCCTCGATGCCCAGGATATCGCCGATATCCATGGCCTTGAAGTCCTGGTACGCTTCCTCGCCGATATCGTCGCGGCGCACATATACCTGTATGCCGCCTTGTGCGTCCAACAGGTGCAAAAAGCTGGCCTTGCCCATGATGCGCTTGGACGTCATACGCCCCGCGATGCGCACGCTCTTGCCTTCCAGCGCCTCAAACCCGTCAAGTATCTCGCGGCTGTGGTGCGTCTTATCGTAGGTCACGATGGCAAAAGGGTTGTTGCCTGCGGCCTGCAGCGCCGCAAGCTTGTCCCTTCTGATTTGGAGCAGTTCACTAAGTTCCTGCTCCCTTAGCTCGTCCGATACCAAGTCCCCCGATACGGGAGGGTCAAATTGTTCCATTCTTAACTATTCCTCTCTTGGGGTTACTGCTTCTTAATGGCCAATATCCGCCAGCGCATGGTGCCGCCCGGCGTCTGCACATCCACGGTATCGCCCTGTTTGTGGCCCAATATGGCCATGCCCACTGGGGATTCGTTGGAGATGCGGCCTTTTTCCGGGTCCGCTTCCGCGGAGCCGACAATGTGGAAATCCCGCTCGATGCCGACTTCGTCGTTTTTGAGCGTAACGACCGCGCCCACGTTCACGGTCTCGGTATCCAGCGCGTCCTCGTCTATAATGATCGCATTGCGCAGCATGTTTTCGAGCTGCAGGATGTCGTATTCGTTTTTCGCCTGCTCATTTTTCGCGGCGTCATATTCCGCATTCTCGCTCAGGTCGCCAAAAGAACGCGCAATCTTGATCAGCTCGGCGATCTCCATTCTGCGCGTTGTTTTAAGGTATTCCAGCTTTTCTTCGTATTCCCTGATGCCACCCGGCGTGAGCCTGACTTCTGCCATGCGCTTGCCTCCTACTTACTTTTCAATATCGGTCTACCACGCGCACAAGCGCGTGCACGAACCAAAGCCATCCATGCCGATAGTCCTAACTATTATAGAAGCCGGCCCCGCCCTTGTCAAGATAGACGCCGACAGGACGTCCCCGGTTCCATGCTTTTATTGCCATTGCCGCTGCGCGTGCGTTTTTAAATACCCGAGCAGCATATCTTCCAGTTCCGCATGTGATTGGCAGGTATTTACCCTTACGCGAAGCTGCGCCGCATGGGACAGCCCGGACAGGTACCAGGCGATGTGCTTGCGCATTTCCACCACGCCATGCGCGCCGTGGTACTCCTGCTGCATGTTCGCGTGCCGGATGGCGAGCGATATGCGCGCTTCCATTGAAGGGATCTCTTCCTGCTCACCGGAAAGCGCGGCTTTGCAGGAACGGAATATCCAGGGGTTGCCCATCGCCCCGCGGGCGATCAGTACGCCGTCGCATCCCGTCTCCGCGCGCATGCGAAGCATATCTTTCGCGGAGTAAATATCCCCGTTTCCCAGCACCGGGATGCTTACCGCCGCTTTGACCTTGCCTATGATGCCCCAATCCGCCCTGCCGCTATACCCCTGCGCGCGCGTCCTCCCGTGCACGCAAATGGCGGACGCGCCGCTGTCTTCCGCCATGCGGGCGAATTCCACAGCGTTGATGCTCGCTTCGTCCCAGCCCTTGCGAAATTTGACCGTTACGGGGAGCTTTACGGCATTCGCCACCGCCGCTATGATTTTTGCGGCAAGGGGCACGTCGCGCATCAGCGCGCTGCCCTCGCCGTTGCCCACGATCTTATGCGCGGGGCAACCCATGTTGATGTCGATGAGTGCGACTTTGCCCGCGTAGTCTTCCTCCAGCCGCCGCGCGATATCCGCCATGATGCCGGGCTCGGAGCCGAATATCTGAAACCCGCAGGGTTCCTCTATGGGTGCGGTTGCAAGCAGCTCTTTTGTGTTCTCGTTGCCGTAAAGAAGGCCTTTCGCGCTCACCATTTCGGTGAATGTCAGGTCGCAGCCCAGTTCGCGGCACAAAATACGAAACGGCAGATCCGTAACGCCCGCCATAGGCGCCAATGCTACGGGAAAGCCGATATAGGGAGCATTTTTGATCATGGGGTCGCTGTCTCTTTGGGTGTGGGCGTAGGCGTGGCCATGGGCAGCGGCGTCATCCGAAGGTCCGGTGTGGGCTTGGGCGCCAAAGACGGGGCCGCCTCCAAAAGCTGCATCTGGTAAATGTACCAGCGGCCATCCTCGTTCCGGAAGCGGACAAGGTAGCGCGCTTCCTCCCATTTGGGTAAGGTCACTGCAGCATCCTCTTCTTCCGCGGCTTCCTGTTCCGCCTGCTGTTCGTTCCACTCGCCCGCCAAATTCGCCATGCGGTCCACCACAGTGACCGTTGCGGTTTCCGACCACGGCAGCACGGAGATCTTTTCCACTTCCACGCGGTAATCGTAACCGGTAACGGTATAAGACTCATACGTGTCGCTGTAGAGCGCAGGGTCGTTCTCCAAAAACTTCGCCGTGAAATACTCCGTAAGCGCGGCCCGGTCGCCCTCCTGCAAAATGCAGGCGGCGCGAAGCTGCAGCCCTTCCACGGAGAGAATATACAGGTTCGACGCGTTCATCGCCGTGGCGAACGCCCCGTACCCCAATGCCGCCAGCAGCAAAATCAACAGCAGCGTGCGCATAAAAAACCAGATGCCCCGCCGCCATATGGTGGCGCCGGTCAAATATTTTTCTTTTGCAAGTTGCATGCCGTCACCTCTTTCTTTTCCCAGCATGTACTTCACCATAATACCACAAAGCGCGTGTTTTAAGAAGTAAAAAGAGCGTGAACTGCGCTCTATGCTTTCATTCCACCCCGTTTGGAAGAATTCGGACAAAATCCGCCAAAATAATGCTGCGGAACCTGCACGCTTCCCCAAAGTGCGAAAGCGGGCCATAAGCCGGGCTACCTTCCGCCATGGAAGTCCAGTGTAAAAGACGAATTATTTAAGACTGATCACCATTAAAATTCCAAGCACCAAAAAGATGAATATATCAGATACCATCGCAAATATTTCTTCGCTACTCTCCTTAGATTTCGTTACATGAAGCAATCCGGCAAGGCCAAAGTACAATCCACCTGCGATAGCGGCTGGTATTCTGAATGTTGGAACAAATAAGGAAGCGAGCGCGACGGCAGAAAAGCAGACATTGGCAAAACCTAGTTCCCTGACCAACGGCAAGACGCCATCATCCTGAATTTTAAAAATCTCTCTTGCCGTGAACCGTGGCTGAATAATTTGCTTGATTCCCGCTCCCCCCAATCGCAAACCGATACCGCTAAATACAAACCATTTAAACGCTATCTCAGTTAACGGGCGGATAGAGCGAAACAGCAGACTCTCTGTGCCAATTGCAGAGAAAGGCACGACAATAAAAAACAGTATGATTGACCATTCGTACAAACCCCACTTCTTCATCCAATCCTCTTTCGTCCTTTGGGCCAAAGGAACAATCCCTGCGCCAACCTGCCCCGAAGTGTTACCTATGTTCTACCATAACCCAATAACGCTGTCCACTGCCAGCCGTTCAAGATTGGCCGGTCAGCCGGAGAATTTCTCGTCTAAAAAGCCCGCCGCTATAAGCGGCGGGCCTTATGTAGCTTTGCGTTATTCGATGACGCTGGAAACGACGCCTGCGCCGACCGTACGGCCGCCTTCGCGGATAGCGAAGCGCAGACCCTCTTCGATGGCGATAGGGGTGATCAGCTTGATGGTCATCTGGATGTTGTCGCCAGGCATAACCATTTCAACGCCTGCGGGCA
>JAFABA010000215.1 GCA_023426265.1 Bacillota bacterium | reverse complement strand
ATCGCGGAGACTCTGGGCGTAGGCAATATGATGCTTGTGGTGAGCGTAACCGCGCTGATCGCCGCCGCTATCGTCGGATTCTTTGGGAAATCCAAGGCCATTGTGCCGAAGGAAGAACTGCTCTCTGCTTAGTAAAGAAGACAGCCAAAAATAGCGTTAAAACGAAGAATGAAAAAAGCGGGTTTCGATACAATGCATATCGAAGACCCGCTTTTTTAGCTCTTAAAACTGCGAATGGCCCGAATTTACCGTTGGCAACTACTTACGGCCCCGCTGCCTCTCCCTTTCATATTTCAGTCGCTGGCCCCAGCCGTTACATTCCGCTGATCGCCAATGCTACCATTATCCGTTTCGGATACACCTTCCTGTGTCTTGCTGTTGTCAGCCGCCTTCTCGGAAATATCAGCGAACTTGTCCGCCATTTTAGAAGCCAGATGCAGCGATTTTTGTTCCATGTCTGCGAGTGCGGCCTCTTTATGTTCAACTTTAGCCTTTAGGGCCCCCTCAGATAAGGCAGCGTACGCTTTATCCAATTTTATTTCCAATTTAAGTATATGGGAATCGCCATCAACCCTTGCCTTTATAGAGCTCATAGTCTTGGCTTGCTGTAAATCAGCAGACAGGCTTGAGATGTTTGCAAAACGTTCGCTCTGTATTTCTTCCTTGGTCTTTGGTTTATTGTCATCTTTCGGCTTCATCTTTTCCGCTTGCTTTTCCGCTTGTTTTTGTATTTCCTTTGCCATCGTTTCGGCAATCTGCGTATCGATATTTTTGATTTGCTCCTCATAAGCTTCCAATTGGGGTTTTATAGAATCGAGTTCGCCGCCTTTTTCAAGCGTCTTGCCGATCAATACATTTTTTTGTTCGGTAATATCCATCTTTTGTTTCATAAGACTCGCTAAAAGGCCCTTAATTCTTCCCTGCAGCGAAATCGTAACAATATCTCTGCCTTACGCCTTTACAGGTTGCAAAGAATCGCCATTGCCGTTTCGTATTGCGATACTTCTATTCACCCCATGGATGTTCAAGAAATTGTTTTGTCCAATACTGCCAAAAGTTACTCTCATCTTTTACGCTCCTCTGATTGCAACCAGCATTCTCTTATATAAGATATCGGAAAATGTTTCCAGAAAATTAGCCATGAACGTAAAATAAAGAAATAACGCCTTTATTTAAGGCGCTTTCAGCAACTTTATGGTCAATATGCGGGGCTATCACGCTAAGTGCAATGAATCAATATGCACTTAGCCCGGGAGCCCTTATTCCTTTGCGTAAATCTCCTGCGCGTACCGGACGGAGGCCATGGCGTCCCGCCCATAAAAATCCGCGCCGATTTTTTTCGCGTAATCCGCCGTCAATACCGCCCCGCCCACCATGATACGGCAATGGGGCGCTGCCTCCCGAAGCATCAGAATGGTCTTCGCCATGCTGGCGACGGTGGTGGTCATCAGCGCGGAAAGTCCGATGAGCCGGGTCTTGTGCGAAAGAGCCGCCGCCACCACCGTTTCGGGCGGAACGTCTTTTCCAAGGTCCACCACCTGAAAGCGGTAGTTCTCCAAAAGCGCCTTCACGATGTTCTTGCCGATGTCGTGCACGTCCCCGTGGACGGTCGCCAGCACCACGCAGCCCAAATTTCCGCTTGCGTCCGCACCCATGTGCGCGCGCAGCACCTCGAATGCGGCTTTGGCGGCTTCGGCGCTCATCAAAAGCTGGGGCAGAAACATCGTTCCCTTTTCAAACGCCAGCCCAACATAATTGAGCGCGGGCACCAGGCTTTGATCGATGACGGCAAGCGGCGGATGCTTTTTGACGTCCGCAAGCGCAAGCAAACCCGCCTGCTGCTTCAGGCCCTGCTTCACGGCCTGCTCCAGCGTCAGATCGCCCTGCGGGGCGGGAACCACGCCCGGCGCGGCAGGGGTATTGGAAGGGGGCGGGGAATTCTGCCCCGCGTATTCCTGAAGATACGCCTCGCACTGCGCGTCGTTGCCCAAAAGCGCCTGCACGCTGCGGTATGCGTCCATCATGGAGGGAAGCAGCGGGTTTAAGATAGCGGCGTCCAGCCCCGCGCCCATGGCGAGCGCGAAGAAGTTGGCGTTCAGTAGATCGCGTCTCGGGAGCCCGAAGGAAACGTTGGACACCCCGAGAGAGGTTTTCACGCCGAGCTCGCGCTTGACTTTAGAGAGCGCCTCAAGCGTGATGCTGCCGTTGTTTCCGCCCGCGCTGACCGTCATGGTCAGCGTATCCACGATGATATCCTTTTTATCAATGCCGTAGGACTCGGCTTTTTCCACGATGCGGCGGGCGATCTCCACACGGCCTTCCGCCGTTTCCGGTATGCCGTTTTCATCTAGAGTCAGCGCCACCACAAGCCCGCCGTATCTCGCGACCAGCGGGAACACGGCCTTCATGCTCGCCTCTTTGCCGTTGACGGAATTCACCATGGGCTTGCCGTTATATAGGCGCATCGCAAACGGCAGCGCGTTCGGGTCTGCGGTGTCAAGCTGCAGGGGCAGGTTTGTGACGCTCTGAAGCTCCGTTGCCATGCGGGCGAGCATTTCCGCTTCGTCGATATCGGGTAACCCCGCGTTCACGTCCAGGATGTCCGCGCCAGCATGCTGCTGGCTCAACCCTTCGCGCAGAATATAGTCCATATCCCCTTCGCGCAGCGCCTGCTTCAAGCGTGCCTTGCCGGTGGGGTTGATGCGCTCGCCGATCAATACCGTACGCTTTGTAAAATACACCGCGCGGGAGTAGCTGGAAACCACCGTATGTCCTTTTTTCACGACGGGCAGCGGAACAATATCGTGGCAGCGGGAAACCAGCGCCCTTATATGCGCGGGCGTTGTGCCGCAGCAGCCGCCCAAAAGGTGGGCGCCGCCTTTTGCCGCCTGCGCCATCAGCTCCGCGAACTCCTCGGGACCTACGTCGAACACGGTCACGCCGTTTTCCTCGCGCGGGAGTCCGGCGTTGGGGTTCAGTATGATGGGCAGGGAGCTGATTTTTGTGAGTTCCTCTAAAAACGGCAGCATCTGCTCCGGCCCAAGGCCGCAATTCAGCCCGAGCGCGTCCACGCGCAGTCCTTCCAACAGCGCTACAACGCTGTGGATATCCCCTCCTGTCAGCAGTTTGCCGTTTAAGTCCAGCGCGACGGTAGCG
>JAFABA010000199.1 GCA_023426265.1 Bacillota bacterium | reverse complement strand
GGATTAGCGGATGTCAGCGCGATGCTGGGTAACACGCTGCTGACCTGGATTTTTTCCCTTGTAATTCGTTTCCTGCTTACGCCCATGTACCAGGGCGCGATATTTCTGGAAATGGAGGAACGTATGGAAGGGCGCGCAGGCACGTTAAGCCAGCTCTTCCGCTATGCGTTGCCCATCGGCCTCAGGCGCTTTTACACCACGTTCCTTTCGCAGTTTGTGCTGGAGCTGGGCATCGGCATAGTCGTTTTTATTGTGTATATCTTCCTCGGTTTCTTTGGCATAATGCTTTCAGTCTTTTCCTCTTTGACCAGTTTTGCAAGTGGAGCCGTACCTCCGGCCTTCTGGATGACGCTGGGCATTATTGTTGCGCTCATCGTTTTGATTGCGATCATATTAAGCGCGTTCCTGATGCTTATCTACCCCGTCGCGGCACATGAAAAGAAATTTGCCTTTTCCGCCGTAGGCCGTGCGTTCAAGCTGACCGCCAAGCGGTTTTGGCGCGTTGTGGGCGCAACGTTGTTGCTCTCGCTTGTAACCTGCGTGATTTCCGGTATTTTGTGTTTGCCCGCGCTGCTTTTGTGGCAGAATATTGAGGCGATGTTCACGCTCTTTGCGGTGCTTGCCGCTTTTGTTGGCGCCCTTGTCTCCCCTTATTCCTCGGCCTTCCAGACCGCGCTGTATGTGGATGTCGTAGCGCGCGTGGATGGACCGGAACTTTCCGTAATTGATCCGGACTCCGTGCCCGACCCCGACCCGGACGAGCTGCGCGAAGGGCCCCGCACGCTGTAAGGCTACGGCATTTGCCCAACGTGAATGGCTGCATCCCGTTATCTTATATTAGGAGGACTCATATGCCCAAGACATTGCCCGCGCGGCGGGAGCTTGACGCCGCCCTGACATGGGACCTTACCGCCATGTACGCTTCCGACGAGGCATGGGAAGCGGAATTCAAAGATGTACAGGGGGAGATCGCCGCATTCCCCCAGCTTTCCGGCACATTTAAGAGCGCAGAGGCGCTGCTCGACGGCCTCAGGAAAGAAAGCGCCATCTCCCTTAAGCTGGAGCGGCTCTATGTGTATGCGCACATGCACCGCGACGAGGATAACGCCCTTGCCAAGTACCAGGGCATGACCGACCGGGCCATGCAGCAGAGCGTGGCGTACGGCGCGGCTTCCTCCTTTATGACGCCGGAAATACTCGCCATCGATCCGGGCACGCTGCAAAGCTGGATCGATTCGCCCATGTTAAAAGAATACCGCCGGGTGCTCAACAATTTGGTCCGGCGCAGGCCGCACACGCTTACCGCCAATGAGGAGCGGATCATGGCGCTGGCGGGCGAGCCGCTTGCCGCGGCGGACTCGGTATTTACCATGCTCAACAACGCCGATATCCGCTTTGGCAACATCACGGACGACGATGGCGATACCGTGGAATTAACTCAGGGCAATTACCGCAGCTTTTTAGAAAGCAAGAACCGGGACGTGCGCAAAAACGCATACAAGGCGCTCTACGCTTCTTATTTAAGTTTAAAGAACACGCTTGCTGCATCCTATGGTGCAAGCGTAAAATCCGATGTGTTTTTTGCGAAGGCTCGCAATTATGAGAGCGCCATCGGCGCGGCGCTGTTTTCCACCAATGTTCCGCTTTCCGTATACGACGGCCTGATCGAAGCCATTAAAAGCCGCCTGCCTTCCATTGAAAAGTACCTTCAGCTGCGCCGCCGGGCTTTGGGCCTGGAGCAGCTCCATATGTACGACCTGTACGTGCCCATTGTGCCTGCAACCCCCAAGAAGCTCGCCTATGAAGACGCGAAAAAGCTTGTAAAGGAAGCCTTAAAACCGCTGGGCGAGGATTACGGCAAGATGCTCGACGTCGCTTACAGCAAACGGTGGATCGACGTGCCGCAAAACAGGGGCAAGACCACCGGCGCATACTCCTGGGGCGCGTACGGCACGCACCCGTATGTGCTGCTCAATTACCAGGAGGAAGAGGATTATGCATTCACGCTGGCGCATGAGCTTGGCCACGCGCTGCATTCCTATTATTCCGATACGGCCCTCCCCTACCAGGATGCGCAGTATAAAATTATGGCGGCGGAGGTTGCCTCCACCGTCAACGAAGTGCTGCTCACCCGCCATCTGTTGGAAACTGAGAGCGATCCGGCGCGCCGCGCTTACCTCATCAACCACTACCTGGAACAGTTCCGTACCACCGTCTACCGCCAGACCATGTTCGCGGCCTTCGAGCAGAAGACGCACTATATGTGCGAAGCGGGCGAACCACTTACGGTGGATGCGCTGTGCGAGGAATACGGCAAGCTCAACGAGCTCTTTTACCCCGGCGTGGTGGTGGACGATGAAATCCGCATCGAATGGGCGCGCATCCCGCACTTCTACAACGCGTTCTACGTGTACCAGTACGCTACCGGCTTCTGTGCCGCCGTAGCCCTGGCCCACGGCATATTGGAAGGGCATGGATTGGAGCAGTACCTCGCATTCCTCAAAAGCGGCGGCAGCGATTTCCCCATAGCACTTCTGCAGAACGCGGGCGTGGATTTGACCAAGCCCGAAAGCATACTGACCTCGCTCGACGCGTTCGATAGTGCGGTGGATGAGCTTGGTGAGTTGTTGAAGTAAATGATATGGGTTCTTAGGGTCGTCACGACCCTAAGCGGAGGTTTGGAGGCAGAGCCTCCAACGTACTACTTTTAAGCTGACCCCGTCATAGGACGGGGTTTGTTTCATTCGCCTGTTCATTAAACCTTTACACCCTCCAATCCGCACAAAACCCCTATTCTCTTGCATGCTTGCCTGCCTGCTGATAAAATGGTACTTTAAGGGGGTATCCGGAAAGGAGCGGCATGCGTAAGCAAGCGGAAGATACTTTTTTCAGTTACGTCTGGCCCCTTCAGGGCGTACGGGCGCACTTTACTGTGGATACGGGCTACGACGAGCCCATGGCGGGGTATGAGACCCTGGTGTACTGCGCGCTTTCCCCACGGGAAAACGGGGCGGAGGCCTTTACGCCGCGCGAAGAGCGCCGCTGCAACAAAATAGAACGCAAGCTGCTGCGCGCGCTTCCGGACGCCGTCTATGCGGGAATGATCCATATGGACGCGCTCTGTCAATACTACTTTTATGTACGGGATGCGGAAGAGGCCATGGATGCCATAGAGCACATTGCGGATAAGGAAAAGCTCCTGTGCGTTTCCCCCGGCTCCGCGCATGAGCCGGACTGGCTGACCTACCATGCGCTGCTGCTGCCCGACGCCGCCAAGTACCAGACGGTATTGAATGCGAAGCTGATCGAACGGCTCAGAAAAACCGGGGACGGTCTTGCTTCCGTGCGGCGGCTGACGTTTTCCATGTGTTTCCCCAGCGAGCAGACACGGCTGTTGTTTCAGGAGCAGGCCAAGGCTGCGGGATTTGCGATAGGAGAGCCGCAGTTTAAGACGGAGCTTCCACTGCCGCACGTCCTCACCGTTCATGCGCTAAGCGCCCTTGTCCAGGAGGATGTGGACGACCTGACCACCCGCGCCATCCGCGCGGCGGAACCGTTTAGCGGAGAACTTCTGCGTTGGAGCTGCCCCGTCATGCCCAAACGCAGTCCGCTTGCATAATTGCATGAAACTGTGCATAAACCGGCGGATTTAGGCAGTTAAGTTATCCAAAACCGTAATAGCCGCGGCGGTGTGCATAACCCGCGCTTTTACGACAAAATATTCATTTGTTCGGTAAAATGCATGTAAAATCGAACACAAGCGTAGACGCATGCAGGGAATAAAAATGTTTCTGCACACCTTTCCGGGAATGTTTTGCACAGCAGTTATCAACATTATGCACAGAGTTATCCACCGATGCCCCAAAACGGGGAGTTGTCCATGCACACCCCATGTGCATGAAGCGGCAGGGCGTGTGCATGAATGAAACGGTGCGTATATGGCCCGGATTTGCGCAGGCAATCCTGCACTTTTGATGCAAGAATAAACAAGGTTACATTTATACAGGAGGTTTGGCATGGGCTATACACAGGAAGAGCTTCTTTCCTTTGTGGAGGAAAACGACGTCAAATTCGTCCGGCTGATGTTCTGCGATCTGTTCGGGCGCGGGCGCAACATTTCCTTATTGAGTTCGGAGCTTGCGCGCGGGCTTGTTGACGGCGTTTCCTTCGACGCTTCCCTGGTACCCGGATTCCTGCGCATTGCGGAATCCGACCTGATGCTGCTGCCCGATCCCAATACGCTTGCGCTTTTGCCGTGGCGGCCGCAGCAGGGCCGCGTAGCGCGGCTATTATGCGATATCCAGCACCCGGACGGCACCGCTTTTGCGGGCAGCAGCCGGAACTTGCTGCGCGAGGCCGCGCGCAAGGCGCAAAAAATGGGCTATACCTGCCAGATCGGCGTGGAATGCGAATTCTACCTCTTCCAATTGGATGAAACGGGCAGCCCCTCCCGCAAACCGCACGACAATGCGGGATTTTTGGACATTGCCCCGCGGGACCGCGGCGAAAACGTACGGCGCGAAATCTGCCTCACGCTTGAGAGCATGGGCATTAATGTGGAAAGCTCCCACCACGAATCAGGCCCGGGCCAGAACGAAATCGTGTTAAAATACGCGGGCGCTTTGCGCGCGGCGGACAACCTGATGACATTGAAGCAGGTCATCCGCACAATCGCCAACAAAAACGGGCTGTTCGCATCCTTCCTGCCCAAGCCCATACCGGGCGTGATCGGCAGCGGGCTGCATGTGAACATGAGCCTGCTTTCGGGCACGACTAACCTCTTTGAAAGGGGCGAGGCGCCTTCCTCCGAATCCGAAGGCTTCCTGGCGGGTATCTTGCACCGCGCTTCCGAACTGACCTCCATATTGAACCCCATGCCCAACTCCTATGAGCGCCTGGGCAAAATGGAGGCGCCGGGGTATGTCGGCTGGTCCCATCAGAACCGCTCGCAGTGGATACGCATCCCCGCCGCACATGGCGAATCCTCCCGTATGGAGCTTCGCGCCCCCGACCCCGCCATCAACCCCTACCTCGCGTTCGCGCTGCTCATACACGCCGGACTCGAGGGCCTGGAAGGTAGTCTGCCTCTGCCCAAGGCGGCCGATGCCGCTGAGGCTTTGCCCCGCCTGCCGCAGACGCTGCTGGACGCCGTGCAGGTCGCCGAAAAGAGCGAATTTATTGCCCGCGTGCTGCCCGAACAGGTGAGAAAACACTTGTTTCAGGTGCAGCGGGATGCGGACAGATTCGAGCCCGCCGCCCTGCCCGTGCTCGAAGACCCGCTCTTTGACGTGTAGCGGGGAAAAAGCGATGCACATGACTTGCATGCGAAGGGGGTGGCAGCGACGGACCGGATCCTTTTGATCTCAAGCACCGTAAAGGGCGGCCAGCTCCTGCAGGATATTCTGTATGCCATACCTGGCGAGCTGGTGCTTGCGCAAAGCGGCGCGGAAGCACGCCGGAGCCTGACCGAAGGCGACTTTGCGCTCGTGGTTATCAACTCGCCGCTGTCCGATGAGTTCGGCCACGATCTCGCGCTGGACTTTGTCGCAAATACCGCCGCGGGCGTGGTGCTGCTTGTAAAAGCGGAACTAAATGAAGAGGTGGCCGAGCGCGTAGAGCCGAGCGGGGTATTATGCCTCGTTAAGCCCATGGCGCGCAGCGCCATGCTGCATACCGTAAAAATTGCAATGGCCACCCATGCGCGGCTTAGCCAGCTGTTGCAGGAAAAGCGAACGCTGGAAAGAAAATTGGAGCAGCAGCGCTTGGTGGACCGCGCCAAATTCGCACTGATGGAGAACGCCTCCATGACCGAGGCGCAGGCGCACCGGTACCTCGTGAAGCAGGCGATGGATTTACGTACCACCAAGGAAGCCGTCGCCAACCAGGTGCTCTCAATGTACGAGGTATAGAACGATACCTCAGGGTATTGACAAGGGGGGCACGTTGAGGGCCCTGCCTAGCAGACCCACAGTTTGCAATGGTCGTGCATTCCCTGACGGGCTTGCACGCGGCTTGCAGCGACGCAGCGCAACTATTGCGAACTGTGGAGTTTCGAGGGCAAAGCCCCTGAAAAAGGTTGATCTGAGGTATAACATGATACCTTTCGTTCAAAAAGGAGCCAGGCTGTAATGGAAGTAAGACGCCGCCGCAAAGCAAAGAACAAGCGCAAGACCGTATTGCGCCTGTTGTTTCTGTTTGGCATTTTGCTTTTGATACTCGCCGGTATCGTGGCGGGCATATTGCTTTTAGGCAATTCCATGTCCGCGCAGGCGGCGCTTACGCAACTGCCGTTTACCCCACAGGACAAATCCCTTTTTACCGGTCAGGGCTTTTTGTACATCAAGGACGGCACGCTCTACTACAAGGACCTCGGCAACGAAAGCAACGACTACCATGCGCCTGTAGCGTCCGACGTGAAGCTTGCGGCAAGCAAGGAGATCCACGCGCTCTACAACAGCGTGGCGCTCAGAATTGTAAACGAGACTTACCCCGTGGAGTTCACCGGCACGCTGCTGTATGTGACCTGCGGTTCCACCACGGTGGCGGCGCTTAAAACGGACAACACCGGCGCAGAAACCATACAGGTGTTTGACAGGACCGGCGCGCAAAAGGACCAGCTGACATTCCCGGGCCAGTTCATTGTGGATTATGGGTTCTATACCGCGGGCAACGAGTATTTGTATGTGCTTACGACTTCTTTAGACAGCGGCACGCCGCTTTCCACCATCACCATATACGATATGACGCGCGCGGCAACCAGCGGCGTGATGCAAATACAGAGCCAGCTCATCGAGCACATTTACTTCACATCCTCCGGCATATACGCGGTGGGCACCAACCAGCTGATCCGCTACTCGCTTGAGGGCAACCGCGAAAGCTACCGGGAAATGCTCTACGGCTGGGAAGTGATGGATTTTGAATCATCCGGCAACCCGCTCTTCCTGCTAAGACCTAGAAGTTCCGATAAGCCCGGCACCGTCAAACTCCTGACGGTAAAGGACGCGGACGTCGCAGGGACCACGCAGCGGCTCTATCAGCTCCCTGCCGGTACGATAGATGCGTTTATGATGGGCGGAAGGCTGGTGGCCGTAACGAACGACGGCTACACGGTGTACGGCTCGGACGGAAAAGAGCTCAGCTCCCGCCACGTGGCGGTGGAGATCGTATCCGCACAGAAGATTGATTCCGGCACGCTTTTGTTGAATTCCGCTTCGGCCTGCTATACGGTCAAAGTTGCGTAGGCATCACCACGCCGGCACATACCTCTTGTGAAACTGGGAACGGAGGCTTTTATGAATTTACTGGACATCGCCGTACTGCTGCTTTTTGCAGTGTTTTTGCTGGGCGGCTGGTACCGCGGCTTTGTGCATACGGTGCTCTCGCTGGGCGCATATGTGCTTGCGTTCGCGCTTGCGTTCGCTTTGCGTCCCCTGGTCACCAACACCATCAAGGCAGACGAGCAGCTGTACACCATGGCGCTCTATTATACGGAAGGCGCGGAGCTGGTGCAGGATGTAGAGCTAAGTAAGACGCCCATTTCCGCGCTGAGCGCGGAGCAGCTTTCCGGCGTGATGGAAAGCGCCACCCTGCCTGTGCCCATGGGCGAGCGGATCTCCGAAAACATCGCGCGCGAGGCCTTTGCGGAGGACGGCTCCTTCACATTGGGCGAATACTTCAACCAGACGATCGTGAACGTGTTTTTGAATCTGCTGGCCGTAGTGGCTTTGTTTGCCGTGATACGCATGCTGCTCGCGTTCGCCATACACCTTGTGACCTACGCGCGCAACGGGCTTCCGGTTCTGCACTCGGCGGACGGCCTTCTTGGCGCGTGCTTTGGGCTGATCCGCGGTTTTTTGGCGATGTACCTCGTATTCCTGCTCGTACCCATCGTGCTGATCATTTTGCCCAAGGCGGGCGACTTTATTGAAGGCTCGTACTTCGGCAGCTTCTTCTATAACTCCAATCTGCTGCTAAGGCTGATACCGGGGACATAAGCGTAAGACCATTGTACCGTACAATAACAGAAAGAGGCACTTGAAGGCCTCTTTCTGTTTTAGGTACGCTTTTCAGGAGCTCCATCCCCGGAAAAACGAATTTAGACTGAACGGCTCTTGGACTGGCATCCGCCGCAATGTCCTGCGCATTTCCATAACTCTTCCGCCGTCTGCCCCCAATTTTCTGCGGCGTCCCTGCATTTTTTCGAAAGCTCGTGTACATCCTCAGGGTCCTGCAGATCCGTGGAATGCGCGCCGGAGCGCTCCACCATGTCTACAAGCGCATCGGGATTATCCAACAGCGGGCAGGGGCGAAGATGATTTTCGTTAAAAGGCTGTCCTTTTTTATAGGCCATGAACAGCGGCGACTGCAGCGCCTCTATCAGCGTTTTTTCATACACGCTGGAGTCGGAATAATGGATAAAGGCGCAGGGCTCCATATCTCCGTTCGCGTTGATGTGCAGGTAACTCCTGCCGCCCGCGATACACCCGCCGGCAAACTCGCCGTCGTTCCAGAAATCCAACGTGAACAAGGGCTTTGTTTCCCGAAACTTGCGAATTTGGCGGTACATGAACGCGCGCTGCCCGGCGCTCGCCATCAGCTCCGGCACGGCCTCCTTGCCCACCGGCATATAGGTAAAGAACCAACAGAACTTTGCGCCCCAGCCTATCATCTGGTCAAAATATTCCTCGGAGCCGATCATATCCGCATTTTTGCTGGTGTAACAGCAGGAGATGCCAAACGGCAGGCGTTTTGCTTTCAATATCGCCATCGCCTTCTCCACTTTCCTGAAAGTGCCTTCCCCCCTTCTAAAATCGGTATCGTCTTCAAAACCCTCCACGCTGATGGCCGGAATAAAGTTTTTGACCCGCAGCATTTCATCGGCAAAGGCTTCGTCAATCAGGGTGCCGTTGGTAAATGCGGCAAACTGGCAATCGGGATGCGCCTCGCAGAGGTGGATGATATCGTTTTTGCGCACCATGGGCTCGCCGCCCGAATACAGGTAAAAATAAGTTCCCAGCGCCTTGCCCTGGCGGATGATATCATCCAGCGTCTCATACGACATATTGAGCTTATTGCCGTATTCCGCTGCCCAGCAGCCGGTACATTTCAGATTGCATGCGGAGGTGGGATCCATGAGGATGGCCCACGGGATGTTGCAACCGTACTTCTCCTGGCTCTTCTGCTGTTTTGGCATGCCGATAACGCTTGCGTTGAGCACGAAATTGCGGAATGTGGTTTTCAAAATCTCGTTGTCGATATCCTTCCAGAGCCCCATGATAAAGCGATACCAGTTATTCTCCGGGTTCTCCAGTATGTTGTGTACTACCTCCCGGTGGGTCGCAAAATTTGTTCCGCCCCAACCGATATTGTCCAGCCACGCGAGCAGTTTGGGGAGATTCTTTTCGGGAGCCCCCGAGATATAGTCCATTGCCTGATTTAGAGCAAACGCCTGAATTTTT
>JAFABA010000176.1 GCA_023426265.1 Bacillota bacterium | reverse complement strand
ACATACTTGACCATCGCCTCGGCGGTTTCCATGTTGCCCGCAAGGTCGCAGAACGCCATTTCCGGCTCAATCATCCAGAACTCCGCCGCATGGCGCGCGGTATAGGAGTTTTCCGCCCGGAATGTCGGGCCGAACGTGTAGATATCCCCAAACGCCAGCGCGTATGCTTCGCCGTAGAGCTGGCCGCTCACGGTCAGGTTCACGCTCTGGCCGAAGAAATCCTTGGAATAGTCGATCTGTTTCTGATCGTCACGGGGGAGGTCATTTAAATCCAGCGTGGTCACGCGGAACATTTCGCCTGCGCCTTCGCAGTCGCTTCCGGTCAGTATGGGGGTGTGCACATACACAAAACCATGCTGCTGGAAGAACGCGTGCACCGCAGCGGCGGCGACGGAGCGCACGCGGAACACCGCCTGGAACGTGTTCGTGCGCGGGCGCAGGTGCTGCATGGTGCGAAGATACTCCAGACTGTGGCGCTTTTTCTGCAGCGGGTATTCCGGCGGGCACTCGCCCAGTACGGTCAGCGCTGCTGCCTGTATTTCAAAGGGCTGCGGCGCATCCGGCGTCAGAACAAGCGTGCCTTCGGCCTTGATGGCACAGCCGGTTGAAAGCGCGTGGCCCAGGTCCCGCTCGTCCCGCGGGAACACCACCTGCACGGGTTTGAAGCTGCTGCCGTCCACAAGTTCGATAAAGCCCGCGGTTTTTCCTTCGCGTACGGTGCGCGCCCAGCCGTAAACGGTGATCGGCCCGACGTACTTTGCGGGGTCGCTGTGTAGAAGTTTCAGTTTGTGTTTCATGGAATATTCCTCCATAGAACTGCTTAAAGTTTTGCGGAGCAACGGCGGCAAGGATACGCCGCTTTAAAGCTCCATTCTTCCCTTGAGTATACCACAGCACGAACCGGGCAGACAGGGGCAAGCGGCAAAAAGGAAAGAACAACCCATTTCTTGGGGGTGTGGGGGATGAAAAAAGGTACCCGGGGTTCTAAAATCGATTCGCGGGATCGATTTTTGGCTCTCATGAGCCACCGAACCCGCCTCCCTACGGTAAGCCGCTCCACATTCCATCCGATTTGGGACGATTGGTTGTGCAGCGTTAGGCTGCACATCATTTCTTGCCGAATACCCGAATGTGCCATTCGGGTGCATGTGCGTCAAATCGGCGGGAAAATGCCGCCATGAGCGGCATTTTAACCCACAGAAAATTCGCTGATAAAGTCTTGCGGACTTTATCGGCGGCCTTTTTGGGGTCTGTCCGCGCCAATGCCCGCATAGCATGTATATGGAGGTGATGCGGATGAAACCATATATGCCCATTCTGCTTTTGCGCACGCGCTACGCGCATGCGGCAGTGGAACTTAACGGAAGGCTGATCGGGGAGGTTTCGCCGGAAGGGCATCTTATGCTGCCTCTGAATAATGATACGGAATACTACATCGGCGTGTATCCGCTGCGGGATGACGTGTACAGCCTGTACCCCGTGGTGCGCAAAATCCACTTTCAGGATGGCGCGCCATTGCCCTTGCAGAGCGCGGATGTGGAGCTTTACGCCTGGCCGGATACCGTCTACGAGGCTGTGCTGTCCCCGGGGGTATTGCCCGTGCAGCCGGTCACGGTGTTCCCCTACACGGTGGATCAGATTTCGTTGCAGGATGGCTGCGTGGCGACGCTCTACTATGACAACGGGCTTAAATTCGCCGTAGAGGACGGCGCGCGCATACTCTATGGCACAACACTTCTGGAAGGGCGGACAGGGAGCGTGCGGCTCATTGGGAACCGCGTGCTGTGCGTGGTGGCGGGGGAGGCGAACCTGCCGGGAGGCGACCTGCCGGACGGTTACGGCGGCATGCTTTTGATACTGGACCAGTCGTATCAGGAAAAGCTGCGCATTGCGGGGGATGCGGTGGGCATGCAGAAGGAGCATGCCGTCAGTTTTACACGCCTACCCACGCTGCTCATGCACGAGCGCAAGGAAATCTACCGCTATTCCGGCGAGGAATATGCAAAAGAGGACCCCGCCATAGGGTTTTTTACGCATACGCCGCCCGCGCCCATGCCGGGCAGGCAGCTTATGCGCGCGTTTTGCGAGGCCGTTCTGCTGGGACTTTGGGACGAGGCGCTTTCCTACCTGACCCCGGAGTTGCAGGAAGGGCTCACGCCGGATACCATGCGGCAGTTCTTTGGGGAGTTTACGGGCGTGCGGCTGACGTTTTCCCGGCAGGAGAAGGCGATCGGCATCACATATCCGCCCAAGGACGGCGTGGTGCCCGTGCGGGTGTTCTCCTTCACGTTTGACGGGGACAAAATAGACAACATTACGGAAGATTGATGATTGCGCCCCAACGGAATATTGCTTGTCCTGACGTCCGGTTTTGTGCCCTGCTTTGTCGCAAAGCCTCGCCGAACCTCCAGTTCGGCTGTGTTTTGCTTTGCGCCGGGTACAGAACTTGCCGCCGATCCTGTGTGACATTTCATGATCGGAGCAATGCTCACAAACGGTTCACAGGTGTGACGATATGTTGCGCCTGTTTCGTGTTATACTAAAGAAAAAGCTTCAAGGGAGGTTTTTCAATGTATTTCCCTTTCTTCGGATTTGGATATGACAGCACCCTGCTGCTGATGATAGGCGTTCTGATACTCAGCATGATCGCGCAGGGGGTCGTGCGGCGTACCTTCCAGAAATATAATAAGGTTGCGGCCGGCGCAAACAAATCCGCCGCGGACATCGCAAGAGAGCTGCTGCGCCAGCAGGGCAGCATGGCACAGCTGACGTCCGTGGGCGGGGAACTTACGGACCATTTCAACCCCAAGACCAATATTGTGGGGCTGAGCGAGGCCGTATACAACGAGCGCTCCGTGGCCGCCCTCGCTGTTGCCGCGCATGAAATTGGCCATGTCATGCAGTATGAGCAGGACTATGTGCCCATCCGCATCCGCAACGCCATTTTGCCTGTCGCAAGCTTCAGCACGCAGGCGGCGCCTTTGATCGTGATCGCGGGGCTTTTATTCAGCAGCTTCAACCTCGCGATATTCGGCGCGATCCTGTATGGCGCCATGCTGCTGTTCCAGTTTGTAACGCTGCCGGTGGAGCTCGATGCCAGCCATCGCGCAATCGAAATGCTGCAAACCGGCGGGTATTTATCCGATGAGGAAGTGCCGCAGGCCAGGCGCGTGCTGCGCGCGGCCGCCTTTACGTATGTGCTGGCGGCGCTTGCAACGCTTGTGACGTTTCTCCGGCTTATGATGTTCGCTGACCGTACCCGCAGGAGGTAAATTGTGAAATTTTAAAAATATGCCGTCACGCGCCGGGGATCAGCCTGTGACGGCATATTTTTTTTGTAAACACAAGGCGCATCGGCTATAATGGTATTACTCAGGCTTGAATGGTCAGGGAAGAATGCCGCCGGATTTTTGTTGCCGATCAAGGCGAGGAGAACACGCAGAATGGCCGCAAAAAGGCCAGGCAAGATTTCCGAATATTTGCTGCCGGAGATAGAATCAGCCTGCAAAAAGAGGTCGCTATTATGAGCCAGGAAAGCGCCTATGTACTCTTTACGGACACCAGTGCGGATATGCCCTGGGGTAGCGCAAAGCAGCAGATCGAGCTTGCGCATCTGCACTACAAAATGGACGACACCGCCTATACCTATGATCTCGGGCGCGAAACCGATCTTTCCGCTTTCTATTTCGCTATGCGCAACGGCGCCGAGGTAAGCACCATACCGGTATTGCCGGAAGCGTTTATTTCGCTGTGGGAGCCGCACCTCATCGCCGGGCGGGACATTCTCATGCTGACGCTTTCCAAGCACTTGAGCCGCACGTTTGTCGCGGCCCAGCACGCCCGCGAAGACCTCATTGCGCGTTACCCTAAGCGCCGAATTGTGGTGGTGGATACGCTCTGCTGCGCGGCGGCGCAGGGCATGCTGGTGTTCGAGGCAGCCTTCATGCGGCGCGAGGGCAGAAGCCTTGATGAAGTCGCCAAATGGGTGGTGGAGAACCGCCGCTATGTCAATGCCCTGCTGTTGCCGCAGGATACCAGGTGGCTGCGCGCGGCCGGGCTGTACGAGGGCGGAGCGATCGGCGAGCTGATGGGCCGCCGTGTCATACTGCGGGCGGACGCGAACGGCCTTCTGGCCCCGGAAAGAAAAGCCCGCAGCGAGGAGGACGCGCTCAATGCACTGGTAGACGCAACGGAACGGCTCGGGTACGCGCTCAATAAACAGGTGGTGGGCGTCACGCATGCGGACGCGCCGGAACTTGCAAAGGAATTGAGCGAACTTCTCATTGCGGCCGGGTGCGCGGACGCAACCATACTGCCCATGGGCCCCATCTGTGGCACCTATGCGGGCCCCGGCGCTGTTGGCGTCGCGTTTTTCGGCAGCAGCAGGCAATGACGTCGACACTACATCCAAAAACGAAAAAGGAGTCCTGCCGATGGAAAAGAACTTTGTCATCACTACGGAGTCCAATTCCGAACTCCCGTTTTCCTGGGAGGATCGGACGGGCGTAGGCGTGCTGCGCATGCCCTACGTCATCAACGGAGTGGAACTCACCTATGATCTCGGCCGGGAAACCGATATCCCCGCGTTCTATGAGAAAATGCGAAACGGCGCAACCGTGGTCACTGCCCAGCGCAACCCCAACGAAATTATTGAATATTTTGAACCTTTTTTACAGCAGGGCAAGGACATTTTGCACATCGCGTTTTCTTCCGCGCTTTCCGGCACGTTTCAAAATGAGGTGGCAGCGGCGGCGGAGTTAAGGGAAAAATATCCCGAACGCCGCATCGAGCTTGTGGACACTTTAGCCATATCTGCTCCGCTTGCCATGATGGTGGAGGAAGCCACCCGTATGCAGGAAGCGGGGTGTACGCTCGATGAAATCCGGGATTGGGCGGAGAATAACAAGCAGCGCGCCTGCGTGCTGTTCACGGTGGATAATCTCGAGTATCTCAAGCGTGGGGGGCGCTTAAGCGGCGCCGCCGCGTTCTTTGGCACGGTGCTCGAAATTAAGCCCGTTTTGTACGAAAGCCCGGAAGGGCAGCTGGTGCCTCTGGAAAAAATCAAGGGCCGCAAACGCGCGCTCCGCTTTTTGGCGGACCGCTGCGCCGCCACGATCGACCGGCCGGAGGAGCAGGAAATCATCATCTGCCATGCGGATTGCATGGACGAGGCGCTTGTGCTCGAGGAAATGATCAAAGAGGCCGCGGGACCCAAGCGCGTGCACATCCATCCCGTCGGCCCCGTCATCGGCTGCCATTGCGGGCCAGGCACGCTTGCGGTCGCCTACTTTGGCAAAAGCCGCGCGCTCATCAAGGAGTAGGGGACGCCGTCCTCGGCGTCCCGTTTGCAGATAAACAAAAGCGAAAAGGATTTGTTGTATGAAGCTTGCATTTTTCGGCGCGGCGCGCGCTGTGACCGGCTCCTGTCATCTGCTTTCATGGGAGGGCGGTAAGCTTTTAGTGGATTGCGGCATGCGCCAGGGCGAGGACGCGAAGGGGATTTACGGCGAGGATACCTTCCCATTTGACCCCAAGGAGATCAGCGCGGTGGTGCTCACCCACGCGCATATCGACCACAGCGGGCTGTTGCCGCTGCTGGTAAAGCGCGGGTTTTCCGGCCCCATACTCTGTACGGAAGCGACGGCGCAGCTTTGCACCATCATGCTGCCGGACAGCGCGCATATCCAGATGCAGGA
>JAFABA010000068.1 GCA_023426265.1 Bacillota bacterium | reverse complement strand
CCAACGATGCTCGCGGCATCACCGGTCTTCGGGGGATCCACGACGATGTTGTCGGGAACGGTGACATAAGCGGTCCAGGGCTTGATTTCAACGGTGGCTTCGATATCATCGGCACCGTTGATGCCCGTGAAGAAGGACTCCTTCAGGACGCCGCCCACGAGGCTGAAGTCAAAGCCGAAATCATCAACGAACGCATCTTCATAGATTGCCTGCAGGTCGCGGATGACGGCCTTGTTGGTTACGCGAGTGGTGCCGGCAGCATTGTAGAATACACCGCCTTCGGGGTTGACGGCGAGATACTTGACACCATCTTCATCATAGATGAACAGGTCCTCAGTCTTGTTATCCTTGTCCACGGTGATTTCGAAGAGCTTTACGGCATCCGCGGGATTGGGATCAAAAGAATCCTTATCATATACCAAAAAGCTATTGGAAGCGTGTTTGACAACATAATCGCCCACGATCAAAGCGTTGGTCATAGAAGAATAGGAGGCGCCGAGGGTGCCAAAGCTGGAGTCATCCGCATTCAGGGTAGCGGTCAGGGTAGCGTCGTCGTCGGTAACCTTGGCGAAGAACAGAACCTTGACGGTCGTCTTGGAGTCGGTGGTGTCATAGGTAGCAAGGGCCGCAGTCGACAGTTCATCGTCGCTGGACTTATATTGGAAAGGCTGGTTGCCCTTACTGGTGTAGAGCGTCGCGGTCGAGCCGGAGATATCATTCTCTACGACCTTTAGGCTCACATTGTCACCGGAGAGAACGAGGGAGGCAAAATCATCAGCCAGATCCTCGTCCTTGGGAACAGCGATTTCAACGATCGCCGCAACGATCTCGTTCTTGGCATAGCCGCGATCCGAGGGAGGCATGCCGACGAGGCCGAAGAAAGAATCATCTTCATGCTCTACGAGATAAATATCCAGCTCGTAGGGGGTGTCATCGCCGGGCGTTACGGAGGTGAACGCCATGGCGGGCACGGTCAGGGCCAGAGCCATAACCAGAGCGAGAACCAGGGTCAAAAACTTTTTCATGGTGGGTACCCCTTTCGTTAAGTTAATACTTGTTTGCAAATGAGAGTGGGAACCTCTTGCACACTGTTACTTTAACAAACTTTTTTATACATGTCAATAGAATATTACGAAATAATTACAAAATGGCGTAAAAAATTACGAGTCCGCAAAATATGCAGCCGTATCGCACCTGCTATGCCTCAGCATATCCGTAACCTAAAAAAGCCCGCCGGTGGAGGCGGGCTCTTTTGTGCAATTGTTCCCGTTTTGGTTTAATGCTTACGCGCGGACCTTCCTCACAGCCACAACAGCGGTGGCGGCCAGAACGATCATCGTGAAGCCGACTATGCTTGCGGCGTCGCCGGTCTTCGGGGGATCAATAACGATGGCATCCGGAACGGTGACATAAGCGGTCCAGGGCTCGATCTCAACGGTGGCGGAGACGTCATCTTCGCCGTTGATGCCCGTAAAGTAGGACTCCTTCAGAATACCGCCCTGGATGCTGAAGTCGAAGCCGAAATCGTCAACGAACGCGTCTTCATAAATGCCCTGCAACTCACGGATGAGGGACTTTTCGGTCACGCGGCTGGCGGACCCTTTCCCGTAGAATACGCCTGCTTCCGGGTTTACGGCGAGGTATGCGTCATAGTCACCATCTTCTTCAGCATAGATATACAGGTCCTTGGTCTTGCTCTTGCTGTCCACAGTGATCTCGAAGAGCGGATTCAGATCCTCATCATATATCACGAATGCACCGGTAGTATGGTCAACGACATAATCATCCCCCACGAAGAGGATGCTGTGAAGCGAGGAATAGGAGCCTTCTGCCGGGGGGTTCTCAAATCCCGAATCATCCGCGCTCAATGTGGCGGTCAGAGAGGCGTCGTCGCCGGTGACCTTGGCAAAGAACAGGACCTTGCCGGTCGTCTTCTTGTCATTGCCTGCGGGATCGAATTTGCTCAAAGTTCCATAGCTCAACTCGTCGCCATCCCAGTCAAATTTCAGATTACCTTCAGAGGTATAGAGCGTTGCCTTTTTACCGCTGATCTTGTTATCTGTAACGTTCAGTGTTACATCTTCCCCGGAGAGAACAAGGGAGTCAAAGTCATCGGCAAGATCCTCGTTCTTGGGGGTTATGAATTCAACAATCGCCGCAACGATTTCATTCTTGGCATAACCGCGGTCCGAGGCAGGCAGGCTGGCATAGCCAAAGAACGCGTCATCGTCATAATCCACAAGATAGATGTCCAGCTCATACGGGGTGTCGGTGTCGGGCTGTACGGAGGTGAACGCCATGGCGGGCGCGGCCAGAGCCAGAGCCATTACCAGGGCGAAGACCAAGGTCAAAAACTTTTTCATTTTGTTACCTCTTTCGTTTTCATTTTTTGCTGCAAATAAGTTTGGGAACCTCTTGCACAGCGGTACTTCGCCGTCTATTATTTCCAGATCTCAAAAAATATTTCAAAATCATTACAAAATAAAGTAAAAAATTGCAGCCGCGGAGCGCAACGTCCCCTCCGCATTCCGAACAGCGCAAAAAAATCATACGGCAAAGCCCATGCTGCGCAGCTGGTGTATCCACGCATATCTTGGAAAGAACACAATAGCGCCCCCGGCGGATATGGCGCCGGATAGGGCATATGATGACTCTCTTATTCATAATGTTAATTCAGAAAGGAGGGCGCTATGGAAGAGTTTTTTTCATGGAGCATGCTGGCCACCTATTCCGGCGCGGCATTGGCCACAACGCTCATCACGCAACTGTTGAAAGGAATTCCCCTGATTGAGAAGCTTCCCACACGGATATTCAGCTACCTTGTCGCATTCATTCTACTGTTATTGTCTACGGCGTTTACCACCGGGCTTACGCTTAACAGCGGCGCGCTGTGCCTTATCAACGCGGTGGTTGTCAGCCTCGCAGCAAACGGAGCGTTCGACGCGGTAAAGCTTGCACGCGGCGTCCCGCAGAAAAAGAAATAGTGTCTTGTTCATAGTAAAAGGCTCCGCTGCAACACGCAGCGGGGCCTTAAGTTATTTGAGGGTATTTTCGAAAGGGGTTTTTAGGGCCGTTACGGCCCTAAACGGAGGCTTGGAGGCAGAGCCTCCAATGTATTTACCATTTTTCTTTATGCCACTTATGCTCCTCAAAGCGCTCCGCGGGCTGCGCGCGCGGTGGAATCGGTTTCTTGGGGTGGCCCACCGCAATCAGACTGACCACGCGCACTTCTTCCGGAATGTTAAGCAGCGCTTTCACATCCGCATAATAGGGGCGTTTGGCGTGGATGCCCAGCCACACGCCGCCCAGGCCCATTGCGTCGATGCAAAGGAGCATGTTTTCTGTGGCCGCGACGCTGTTCTGCACCAAAAATTCCTCATCCTCGGGTTTAATGCCGGCGGAATAGCCGCAGCAGACGATGCACAGCGTCGCTTCCTTGAGCATGGCCCACCATTTGCTCATGGGGGCGAGCGCGTCGAGCGTTTCGCGGGACGTGACGGTAATCATCTCCCAGGTGCGCCTATTGTGCGCGGATGGCGCAAACATGCCCGCGCGTAAGACCATGCGGACCTGCTCCCCGCTTACGGGCTCTTGGGTAAAGGAGCGGACGCTGCGGCGCTGCAGCAGCGCGTCCGTAGTGGATTTTTCATAAATCATAATGGGTCTCCTTTTGCACAATTCCCTGTGCGCTTTTTTATGAGTATACGCGGCTGCCTGCCGTTTTCGCAATTATTTTCCAACGCAGAAGCGCTCAAATATACGGTCGATCACCGTTTCATCCACCGCGCTGCCGGTAATGGAGCCAAGGGCGAGTAGCGCCCCGCGGATATCCGTTGCCATACAGTCCGGCTCCGGTGCATCTTTTGCCGAACGGATAAAGCCCAGCGCTTCTTCCAGGGCGCTCACATGCCGCGCATTGGTGACATACGCGCCGGATACGGGACCGGCAGCAAGACGGACGGCGTCCGTCAGCGCGTCCAGACCTTCACCGGTTCTCGCGCTGACTTTCAGCGTTTCCTCTCCTTTAGTAAGCGCATCCGGCCCCCACGCGGCGGGGAGGTCGGCCTTTGTTTGCAACAGGATGCGCTTAAAATTCCGCGTTTTCTCCAGCAAAGCAAGGTCTTCCGGGGCGAGCGGTGCTGCGCCGTCGAGCAGCAGCAGTACAAGATCCGCATGTTGCATGGCGGCTAACGCGCGGGAAACGCC
>JAFABA010000053.1 GCA_023426265.1 Bacillota bacterium | reverse complement strand
CACATGGTCAAGCTCTGTTTCCCGCAGGCGTTGCATTTGCGGAAGCGATGATCCAGGTTGAACGCCACGCGCGGCAGCACGCCCAAATCCTCCAGCAATGTAAACAGCGGGAAGAATATCGCCATGGGCGGCAGCATGACGGATACCACCCAGGCGAGCACGCGGTACACGCCGTCCACAAGCAAGCCGCGCAGCCACTCCGGCGCGCCCACGGCCATCAAGCCCTCCGAGAACCGGTCCCCCACCCAGAACAGGCCATCCGAAAGCAAGCGGGACGGCACGTTCGCGCCCGCGATCGTGATATAAAACACCACCGCGAGCAGCAGCAGCATGATGAGCGTCCCCGTCCATTTGCCGGTCAAGAGCTTATCAAGTTTCCATTGCCGCGCCCGGTATTGGACCTTAGTCTCCATCACACAGGCCGCAGCAAGGCGTTCCGCCTCCTGGTACAGGCCCGCCACCAGCGCGTCCTCCAATTTTAAGCAGCCTCCTTTTTGCAGCGCCTCCCGCGCGCGGGAAAGCGGCTCCTGCAGGAGTTCATTTAGATCAAGTCCAAGCTGCTCCTTGATGCGGGCAAGCAGCGTCTGGTCTCCCTCCAATAGCTTCAATGCCGTAAACCGGGGCGGAAGGTTTTGAAGCGGAAGTTCAGAAAGCGCGGGCAGCAGGATGGATACCGCCTCCTCCACCGCGGGGGCGTAGCGGACTTCATACGGCGCTTTCTCGCGCTGCGCCACGATCTCTTCTACGCGGGCCATCAATTCGTTTAACCCCTTGTTTTCCCGCGCAGAAGTTCCGACCACCGGGACATGAAGCATGCGCTCCAATGCTGGGAGATCCAGCTTTACCCCTTTTTTTGCCGCCTCATCCATCAGGTTCACGCAGACGACGGTGCGCGGCGCGAGCTCCAGCGTTTGCAGCACAAGGTTCAGGTTTCGCTCCAAACAGGTGGCGTCGCACACAACCACGGCTGCCTCCGCACCGCCAAAAAGGAGGAAATCCCTTGCGATTTCCTCCTCTGTAGAATGCGCCATCAGCGAATAGGTGCCGGGCAGGTCTACCAGTACATACCCGGCTTTATGGAATACGGCGCGGCCCTGGGCGCTCGCCACCGTTTTCCCCGGCCAATTTCCGGTATGCTGCCGCATTCCGGTTAGAGCGTTAAATACGGTGGATTTCCCCACGTTGGGGTTGCCGGATAAAGCAATGACGGTATCGTTTTCGTTCTCCCTATGTATCTGCAGAAGCGGCGGGCGCTTGAACTGCTCTTCCATTTTCCCTCCTTTTATACCGGCATCAGCCGCACGGTCGAAGCATCTTCGTTGCGCAAAGCCACCACTGCGCCGCGGATAAAGTAGGCCTTGGGGTCGCCGGACGGGGCCTCATACAGGCAGGTCGCGCACGCGCCGGGCGTTAAGCCCATATCCAAAAGCCGCCTGCGCATTGTTTCACTTGCGTACAGGGACGCTACCCTTACCGCCACGCCAACAGGCGCCTGCAGAAGACTTTCCATCATACTCTTTTCGTTCCTTTCATATGCTTCACTAAATAGCAGGGCATTCCGCTGCATCACCGCGCCTTTTTGTTGCACGGATGCAAGGAAGTTTCCCTGACACAATAGTATGCGGCGGGGGAAAAAAGGGTGAAAGAAGGGTGAAAGATGAAGAGTGAATTTCGTACGCTGGATGGCTATGACCGCGTGCAAAAGCGCGCCATCACGCGCACCATGGAGGATTACCTGGAAATGATCTGCCGCCTCTCGCGCATGGACCCGGTGGTGCGGGTGCAGGCCGTGGCGGAAAGCCTCAACGTCAAACCCTCTTCCGTCACCAAAATGATGCAGCAGCTAGCATCCCGGGGGCTTCTGGAATACCACCCCTACGCTTACTTAAAGCTCACGCCGCAGGGGGAAGCGGAAGGGAATTACCTTCTCTACCGGCATGACGTGCTGCATGAGTTTTTATGCATCATTAACGGCGTGCCGGAGGACCTGGAGCAGGTGGAGCTGATTGAGCATTTTTTCAACCGACGTACGGTGGAGAATATTGAAAAGCTGGTGATACGGCTCCGCGCCGAACAACAGCCGGAAAACCAATAAGGGACTGCCGTCATATCCGGCAGTCCCTTGCTTTTTTGTTCTTCCTTATCTTCTGACCATTTTATAGTATACGTTCGCCGTCTGGCGGTAAACAACAAGATACACCAGAGCGAACACCGCGGATGTGACGAGTATGCAGCCCAAGGTGAGTGTCTTATCAAACAGGCTGAACACTTCGAGCATCTTGGATATCATATTGCTTGCTGCAAGGATATGCATGAGTGCGCCGATAAGCGGCAGGAAGAACACCCACAATATTTGCTTGTTGATGGTATCCTTCACCTCCGCATCCTGCATGCCCACCTTTTGCAGGATTTCAAAGCGTTCCTTGTCCTCCTGCCCTTCCGTGACCTGCTTGAAGTAGATCATCAGCACCGTCACCGCAAGGAACAGCACCCCGAAGAACACGCCCAGGAACAACAGTCCTCCGTATACGCCATAGCCATCGACGCGCGCAGAGTAAATATCGCTTATCCCTCTGATTTCTCCGTACTGCTCCAGCATTGCATCCTCAAGCGCCGATACAAACGCCGTTCCATCCTGTTCCGCGCCCTGGATGTCCAGCATCAATATGCCATCCAGTACCAGTCCATGCTTTAACTGCACAAACTCGGAGTTTTCATAGCGCACGATCATGCCGATATTGTTCTCGGGGGCATTCTCCGGGGTTACAAGCTTTTCCGGCGATCCAATGAGCTCCACGCCGTGCTCGGCGGCAAGCTCGCCCAAAAGCTGATCCACCTGTGCGTAACCGCCCGCGCCAATATCCTGTAGGTTCATGCGCAGGTCATACGGATGCATTTCTCTCAAAATCTGTTCCCGCCCAAGATAAAGCGAAGAAGTACCCGCTACCGTCACAATGAGCATGGTGGAGAAAACGCAGATGCTCGCAAGCCCCCGCGCGTTCTGGCGCATACGGTGAAACATGGAGGAGATGGAGATGAAGTTTTCCGGCTTATAGTAAACCCGCTTGTTGCGCCGCAGCAGCCGTAAAAACGCGATGCTGCCAGCGTTGAACAAGAGGTATGTCGCGATGATGACGATAAATGAAGCCGGGAAGAACAGCCCCATCGCCATCCCCATGTTATTGGAAAAAATGGCCACCAAGTACGCAAGCCCCAACAGCAATAGCCCGAATACTGCGGCGGGTACGACGGCCTTTGATTCTTTTTCCCCCTTGCGGTCGCTTTTCAGCAGCTCCGCCGTATCCGCAACGCGGATGCGGATGCCGTTGTAGAGGGATGTGGCGACAAACACCGCAAAAAAGAGCAGTGCGGTGCCCGCAAATGCGAACCAGGGGAGCACGAACGCGCTGCCTTCCACGGCGTGCAGGATGTGCATCAGCAACAAAAAGAGCAGGCGGCCCACGATCATGCCCAGCACAATGCCTGCGATAACGCCGGCGCCCACCACAATGAGGTTCTCCCATTTGAGCACGCGCGCAACCTGCCGCCGGTTCATACCCAACACGCTGTAGAGGCCAAATTCCTTTTTCCTGCGCTTGACCAAGAATGCGTTGATATAGAGCATAAAGAAGAACGCGAACAGCGTAAACACAACGATACCCGCAATAAACATCGCCTGCGCGGTCTCTCCGCCCGGCACATTCTTGAGCCCCGGCGAGAATATCATAGCCAGTATCAGAAAATACACGCCGCTGATGATGGCCGTGGCCAAGAAATACGGCACGTATACCTGGCGGCTGCGCATGACGTTGGAACGGGCAAGCTTGAAATAAAAGCCCTTATTCACTCTGCGCACCCCCATCCTCCAATATGGTGAGGTTGTGGATGATACGCTCGTAAAACGCGCGGTTGTTGTCCTCCCCGCGGTAAAGCTGGCTGAATATCTCGCCGTCGCGTATGAACAGCACGCGCCCGGCGTGGCTTGCGGCCAGCGCGCTGTGCGTCACCATCAGTATGGTACGACCCTTTTGGTTCAAATCCCCGAACAGGGAAAGCAGGTTGGCGGAGGAACGGGAGTCTAACGCCCCCGTCGGCTCATCCGCAAGCAGGAGCTGCGGGTTGGTGATGATGGCGCGGCCCACCGCCGCGCGCTGCTTTTCGCCGCCGGACACCTCATAGGGGAATTTACTCAACAGCTCCGTAATGCGAAGTTCCTGCGCAACAGGCAACAGCCGCGTTTCCATTTCCGCAAGCGACGTACGCTTTAAAACGAGAGGCAGCAGGATATTATCCTTCAAAGAGAACGTATCCAACAGGTTAAAGTCCTGGAATACGAACCCGAGATTGTCCCGCCGGAATTCCGAAAGCTCCCGCTCGGGAATGGCCTTGAGGCTGCGGCCGGAGAGGTAGACGTCTCCTCCGCTCGGTTTATCCAGCGAGGCGATGATATTCAAAAGCGTCGTTTTTCCGGAGCCGGACGGCCCCATAATGGCAACGAACTCGCCCGAGCCGACTTCAAAGCTGACGTCCCGCAGCGCGACGCACTGCTTGAGTCCCAGGCGCGTATTGAACACGCGCCGCACATGATCGATCTTCAACAGTTCCATGGGTAGGCCTCCTCTTTGCCCTATCAAGACAAATATGATGGAGGAATCGTATCAAATTCCGGCATGCCGCATCCATCGAACCGGCTTACAGTTTATAGGACGCGGCTTACAGTTTTGTCACATTGCATCAGTAGATCAGGAGAATACCTCCTGCTCCTGCCGCGGGAACCACATAACCACCTTCGTGCCCTTCCCAAAGACGGATACAAGCTCCAGCTTCAAGCGCAGCGCGTCCGAAACGCGGCGCGCAAGGAAAAGGCCAATGCCGCTGGCGCGTTTATCCAGCCTTCCGTTATAGCCGGTATATCCCTTTTCAAACACTCTGGGCATGTCCTCGGGCCGGATGCCGCAGCCGGTATCCTCCAATATCAGCGCGCCGCCCTGTACATACACCCGAACTATGCCCTGCTGTGTGTATTTGACAGCGTTGGAGAGAAGCTGCTCAAACACGAACGCGAACCATTTGGCGTCGGTAAGCACGGTAAGCGCAATATCCCCGACCTCCGCTGTAAGCCCTTTTGCGATAAACAGCGGCGCGTATTTTCGGATGCTTTCGCGCACAAGGGGCTCCAGTTCGCATCGGGTAAGCACAAGATCCGCCGCGATATCCGCCGAACGCACATACTGCATGGCGAGTTCGGTATACCGTTCCACCTCGAACAGCTGGCGGTTAAAAAGCGCGCGGTCAAGCTCCGGGCTTTCCATCAGCAGGCGTAACGCGGCGATGGGCGTCTTGATTTGGTGCATCCACAATGTAAAATAGGAAATGGTCGCCCGGTGGGACATGGAAAGCTCCTCTTTTTCCTGACGCGCGCGGGTTAAGTACCCGTCCGCGATTTCGCAGTAAAGACGCTCCATGCGGTTGCCGCCCTCGGGAAGCTCCTGCTCGAATTCATTCAGATGCGCCTTGATCTCCAGCAGCGCCCGAAGCCGCCGCAGTATGGCAAAGAGATCCAGACCAACGATGAGTATCAGCACAAGCGCGCCCAAGAGCACGCTGTACCGGATATCCTCCCCCGGTGTGCCGTTGAGCGACCAAAAACTTACAACCAGGACGTTGCTCAAAAGGTAGAACAAAAACAGCGCCCTGCGGTAGCCGATATACGAAAGAACGCCCCGCCAGAACGGCAGCCTTTTTTTTGCCTTCCTTTCCCGCTTGCGCATATGTCCCCCTTACGCTTCCCCCGGTTCTTCAGTAAGCTGGTACCCCTCCCCCTTGCGGGTGACGATGCAGCCGGAGAGGCCCGCAGGCTCCAGCTTGCGCCGCAAGCGGTTCATGTTGACGGTGAGGGTATTGTCGTCTATATAACTGTCGCTGTCCCAAAGCCTGAGCATAATTTCCTCCCGCGAGACCACCCGCCCTCTGTGGGAAAGCAGAAGCTGCAGGATGCGAAGCTCGTTCTTGGTCAGCTCCAGTTTTCCCTCCCGGGTATACAGGCAGCTTTCCGCCAGGGAAAGGCGCGCGCCGCAGAACTCCGGCTCCTGTATTGCCTGCCCCCCGCTTCTTCTTAATACGGCCTGCAGCTTTGCGATAAGAACCTCCATGGAAAAGGGCTTCACCAAATAATCATCCCCGCCCATCTGCATTGCCATGATGATATCCATATCCTCTGTGCGGGAGGAAAGGAACACGACCGGCACATCGGAAATTTTCCGAATTTCTGTACACCAGTAATAACCGTTATAATAGGGAAGCGCGATATCCATCAACACAAGCTGCGGGCGGCATTTCATAAACGCCTGCATGACGTCGGAAAAATCCTCCACCATGCAGGGCGCGTATCCCCACCGCGCAAGCTCCTTTGCAACGAGTTCCGCGATGACGGCGTCGTCCTCCACGATTAGAACGCTCACAGAAGCGCCAATATTCTGCTGCATACTTTCACCTTCACCCACTTCTTACAATTGTTCCCTTCTACGGCATCATAGCATGCGCGCAACAAGATCGGCAAGCGATGTTCATTTCTTGTGATGGAATAGCACTTTGTTGTTACTTTCAAACATCTTTCATGAAAATATTTTACACCGCTTGGTTCCGTATGGTATGCTATTCTATATAGCAGACTCTTACGCATAGGCGCATTATTGTTACCGGGAGGAAATCAAACATGCTGGATATGGGCAAATGGGAACAGCTCGCAGCAGGACACGCGAAAGAGCGTTTGAGCGTTCCGGGCAGGCTGGGCGGGAAAATCGCCATCGTCACGGGCAGCGCGCAGGGCTTTGGCCGCGGCATTGCGGAAGAATTATACCGCGAGGGCGCATGCGTCGTGCTGGCGGATCTGAATGAAGCTTTGGCCGCCGAAGTCGCCAAGGAACTTGGCGAGCGCGCGTTCGTCATAAAAGTAGACGTCTCCAACGAGGAGAGCGTCGCAAATATGATCGCTGCTACCGTGGAGCGTTTCCACGGGCTGGACCTCTTTGTAAGCAACGCCGGGGTATTGAAGGCGGGGAGCCTGGACGAACTGGAAAAGAAGGATTTTGAATTCGTCACTTCCATCAACTATACGGCGTTTTTCCTGTGCTGCAAGTACGCTTCCCGCGTGATGAAGGCGCAGTTTCAGGCAAACCCCGATTGGTCCGGCGACATTATACAGATCAACTCCAAAAGCGGCCTTGTCGGCTCCAATAAAAATTTCGCCTACGCGGGCAGCAAGTTTGGCGGCATAGGCTTGGTGGAAAGCTTCGCGCTGGAGCTTTGCCCCTACCGCATCAAGGTGAACGCCATCTGCCCGGGCAACTTCCTGGACGGTCCCTTGTGGATGGACCCGGAGCGCGGCCTGTTCGTGCAGTATCTCAACGCGGGCAAGGTGCCGGGCGCCAAAACCACCGCGGACGTCAAGCGGCATTATGAAAGCCTTGTCCCCATGCGCCGCGGCTGCTTCCCCAAAGACGTGGCACGCGCGATCTTCTACGCCGTGGAGCAGGATTATGAGACCGGCCAGGCTATCCCCGTCACCGGCGGACAGAACATGCTGCATTGACGCCTGATTAAGAAGGTACGGGAAGGGTAAAGAAAAGATATGATGGATCAGCGAATACTTGCTCAACTGAACCAACCCGGAAAAGAAGCGCGCCTTGCCGCGTTAAAAGCCATCGCGGCGTCGGCCCAATTGCCGCCGACCGATCCGCGCTATATCAACAACCACATTCACACGACATACTCCTTCTCCCCGTATTCGCCGACAGCGGCGGTCTATTTCGCCCGTGCGGCGGGACTGTGCACCGCGGGTATCATGGACCACGACAGCATCGGCGGCGCAAAGGAGTTTTTAGAGGCTGGGGATATTTTAGGCATGCCGACCACCATCGGTATGGAATGCCGGGTCAATATGGCGGGAACACCGCTTTCCAACCGCACCACCAACAACCCGGACCAATCCGGCGTAAGCTATATGACCATGCACGCAGTGCCGCATGAAAGCATCGACATGCTGCAGGCTGCCTTTATTCCGCTTCGGGAAAAGCGCAATATCAGAAACCGGGCGATGGCAGAAAAGGTAGACGCTATGCTTGCCCCCCACGGCATCCGGCTGGATTTTGACTTGGATGTGCTGCCGCTTTCCCAATATGCCTTGGGCGGTAGCGTGACAGAGCGGCATTTGATGTACGCGCTTGCGCATAAGATCGTCTCTGCCGCGGGCCGCGGCGAGGGTACCATAGCCCTTTTAGAAAAACTGGGCGTGGCACTTTCTGAAAAACAGAAAAAATTACTGCTGGATACCGGCTACCTCTTTTATGAGTATGACCTGCTTGGTATACTAAAAAGTGCCTTTGTGCCGCTAGTGTTCATCCCGGCGACGGACGAATGCCTGCCCTTGCACGAAGCCGTCAGTCTCGCTTCGAAAGTGGGCGCAATATTCTGCTATGCATACCTTGGCGACGTGGTGGACAGCGTAACGGGCGACAAAAAGGCGCAAAAATTTGAAGATGACTATCTTGACGAGCTGTTCGGCGTATTAAGGGACTATAATGTGCGGGCCGTCACCTATATGCCGCCGCGCAACACAAGAACCCAGTTGGACCGGCTGCGCGCGCTGTGCAGAACCTACGGCATGTTTGAAATCAGCGGCGAGGACATCAACTCCCCCCGGCAGGATTTTGTATGCAAGGCCATGGAAGACCCGCAGTTTTCCAATCTAATCGACGCGACATGGGCGCTTATCGCGCATGAACGCGGGGAGAAGAAAATATTCTAAATTTGACGCTAGGGCATTGGCCCGGAAAGGAAACGATTATGAAAACAAAGGCAGTACGGCTTTACGGAGCAAACGACCTCAGGCTGGAAGAATTTGAACTCGACGCCCTCAAGCCCGACGAGGTACGCGCAAAAGTTATTTCGGACAGTATCTGCATGAGTTCCTATAAGGCAGCCATCCAGGGCGCGGCCCACAAGCGCGTTCCCAACGACATCGCCACCAATCCCACCATTATCGGCCATGAGTTCTGCGGCGAAATCCTGGAGGTGGGCGAAAAGTGGAAAAACAAGTTTAAGCCCGGCGACCATTTCGCCATACAGCCCGCGCACTTCTACAAGGGCGCTTTGGAGGCGCCCGGCTACTCCTACCGCAACTGCGGCGGCGACGCCACGGTGGTGAACATCCCCATGGAGATCATGGAGATGGATTGCCTTTTCCACTATGACTCCGACGTATACTTCTACGGCTCCCTGGCCGAGCCGGTCAGCTGCATCATAGGCACCTACCACGCCATGTACCACACCAAGCCCGGCAGCTATGTCCACCAGATGGGCATTGTGGAGGGCGGTAAGTTGGCGCTGCTCGCCTCTGTCGGCCCCATGGGCCTTGGCGCCATCGACTACGCGCTGCACTGCGACCGCAGGCCAAGCCTGATCGTGGTGACGGATATCGACGACGCGCGCCTTGCCCGCGCGCAGAGCATCTACACCGTGGAGCACGCAAAAGAGCTTGGCATTACGCTCATCTACCTTAACACCGCCAAGGAGACCGACCCCGTCGCGAAGCTGAAGGAACTCTCCGGCGGCACAGGGTATGACGACGTCATGGTGTTCGCGCCCGTGAAGCCCGTTGTGGAGCAGGGCAATGCCATACTGGGCTTCGACGGCTGCCTGAACTTCTTCGCAGGCCCCTCCAACACGGAGTTTAAGGCCGAGCTGAACTTCTACAACGTCCATTACGCCGCGCACCACATCGTGGGCACCTCGGGCGGCAATACGAGCGATATGCGCGAAGCGATCGAAATGATGGCGGCGGGCAAATTGAACCCCGCTTCCATGATCACGCATGTCGGCGGCCTGGACAGCGTCGTTAGCACCACGCTCGACCTCCCGCACATCCCCGGCGGCAAGAAGCTCATCTACACCCAGATCAGCATGCCGCTGACCGCCATTGCGGACTTTGAGGAAAAGGGCCAGACGGACCCGGTATTCAAGACCCTTCACGAGCTCGTTGTCAAACACAACAACCTGTGGAACCCCGAGGCGGAAAAATATCTGCTCGCAAACGCAAAACCCATCGCATAACGGTTGAATAAGGGAACGCGGATATGTTCCGCGTTCCCTTCCCTTTTTTATTTATTCGTTTCTTTGCATGAAACCTTCCGAATGTATACAAAGCGCACTCATTCTATCTTTATTACATGCAATATACGCATAAGCAGGAGAAAACGCCATGCCGAATTTAAACCTACTTGCCTTTGACCTTGGCGCAAGCAATGGACGGGCCATACTGGGCCGTTTTGACGGAAAGCGCATCACGCTTAACGAACTGCACCGGTTTGAAAATAACTTCATACATCTTAACGGCGTGCTGTATTGGAACGTACTGGACTTTTACCAGCAGATGAAGGCGGGATTTTCCGCGTTTGCGCAGCGCAAGGAAGGCGACCTCCACGCGTTCGGCGTGGATACCTGGGGCGTGGACTACGGGCTGCTGGACAAAAACGGCGCGCTGTTAGGCAACCCCCGCTGCTACCGGCAGGCGCTCGACGCCGATATGGATGCGGCATGGCAGGTGGTGCCCAAGGAAACGCTGTTTGCCCGGACCGGCCTTGCCAGCATGAACTTCAACACCGTATATCAGCTTTACCGCCGCAAGCGCGAAGGGGACGGGGCGCTTGACGCCGCCTCCTGCATGCTTTTGATGCCGGACCTGTTGGGCTACTTCTTTACCGGCGAGCGCGGCAGCGAATACACCAACGTCACCACCTCCATGCTGTACAATCCCGCCAAAAAGGATTGGGATTATGAGACGATCCGCGCCCTGGGACTGCCTGAGCGGATCTTCACGCACATCGACCGCGCGGGCACTTTGCGCGGCAAGCTGCTGCCTGAGGTTGCTTCCGAGCTTTCCCTCAACCGGGCCGCGTTCGCTGCGGTGGGCACGCACGATACCGCTTCGGCCGTGGCCGCAATCCCCGGCGAGGGCGATTTCGCCTTCTGCTCATCCGGCACATGGTCCCTGTTCGGCGTGGAAACGGATGCACCCATCCTGACGGATGAAGTCTACCGTTCCAGCTTCTCCAACGAAGGTACGGTGCAGGGCGGCTTCCGGCCGTTGAAGAACATCATGGGCCTGTGGATCATTCAGGAGTGCAGGCGGGATTGGATCAAAGAAGGTAAAAAGCTGAGTTGGGACGATATTGTGGACGCCGCGCGCCAGGCCGTGCCTTTCCGTTCCATCATCGACCCGGATTATCAGGAGTTCTTCGGGTCCGGCTCCATGGTAAAGCGCATCCAGGCCTATTGTAAAAAGACGGGCCAGCCCGTTCCCGAAACCACCGGCGAGATCGCCCGCTGCGTGTACGAAAGCCTTGCTTTGAAGTACCGCTGGGCGCTGGGCGTGCTGGAAACGCTCAAAGGACGCAGGCTTTCTGCGCTCAACCTGGTGGGCGGCGGCATACAGAATAAGCTATTAAACCAGATGACGGCGGATTCCATAAACCGCCCGGTATTCACCGGTCCCACCGAAGGCGCGTGCATCGGCAACCTGTTGATGCAGGCCGTGGCTTTAGGCGAGCTAAATGGCATTGAGGACGTCCGTACGGTCGTGCGGGATTCTATCGAGGTGGAAACCTACGCACCCAGCCACACCGACGCGTGGGAGAACGCCTATGCGCGGCTGATGAAGCTGACGGAAGCGGGCGCGGACGCGTGAGCGCCATTCCGCTGCCCGAACAGCTTACCATTGAGACGGAGCGTCTCTTGATCCGCCCCATTTGTGAGGAGGACGCGCCGGGCTTCTTTGCTCTGCGGCAGGACGCCGCGGTGACGGCCATGATGGGGTTTTCCCCCTATACGCAGATGGAAGAGGCGGAGCGCTATGTTACGAGCCGCATGCAGATGATGTCCGAAGGCAACTGCCTGTTTTGGGCAGTCACATTGAAGGAAGGCAGTACGTTTATCGGCAGCGTCTGCCTGTGGAACTTCCGGTTGGAAGAAGGCAGCACGGAAATCGGCTATGAATTGCTACCCGCATTCCATGGGAAGGGTTACGCGAGCGAAACCATTTGCGCGGTTGCCCGGTATGCGTTTGTGCCACTTGGCTTTGCCTGCGTGGATGCGCTTGTAGACCCGAACAATGCGCCGTCATTAAGGGCGCTGGAGCGCTGCGGCTTTTCCTGCCGCGGAATGGCAAAACGCCATGAGGGCGCGGCAGAGCTGGTCCGATACGCGCTTGCAAAAGGAAATTAGTATTCTTTCGATATACGCCCGGAGCCATCTGGCCCCGGGCGTTTTTTATGGTATATCTGAAAATCACATCTGTGCTATACTGGTGCCAATGCATTCAGGAGGAAGACCATGGAACAAGTCAAAGTATACAGGGCGGTAGCAAAGCTAAAATCCCTGAATCTGTTTTTCCTGGATACCAGGACGCAGGGGCCGGTGATCCTCTGCCTGCATGGAAGATGGGGCCGCGCACAGACCTTTTTCGCGTTTATGCAGCAGTATGGAAAAGAATACCGCGTCATCGCGCCGGACCAGCGCGGGCACGGCCTGAGCGGCAAGCCCGTTTCCCGCTACACGGGGGAGGAAATGGCGGAGGACGTTGCGGCCCTCCTTGATTATTTGAACATTGAGCGGGTCATACTCGTTGGCCACTCCATGGGAGGCAGGGTAGCAGGATACTTTGCCGCCCTGCATCCTGCGCGCGTTCAGGCTTTGGCAATACTTGATAAATCCGCAAACGGACCCGCGGCAAAGCCGCTGCTGCCTCTTGCCGATATCCCGGCAATCGATCCGCTGACGAAGGACTGGCCCATGCCGTTTGCAACGCTGCAGCAGGCGCAGGCCTTTCTAAAAGAAAATACGGAGTCCCCGCTGGAATACGAGTATTTTACGGGAAGCCTGCATGAGGACGAAACGGGCTACCAAATGATGAACAGCTGCCAGGCAGTCGCCGCCAATATCGCCCATGAGGCAAGCTGGTACCACCTGCTGCCGCGCATTCTGTGCCCCGTCCTGCTGGTACGCTCCTCCAGCCATGAGGCGGTGCCCGACGAGGCGTATGAAAAAATGCAGTCTCTCCTTCAAAACTGCACCGCACGGGAAATTTCCCACCCCGACCATAACGTCTACCTGAGTAACCCGCCGAAATTCTACGCATATTTTGATGCGTTCCTGAACAATGTCCCCGGCGGCCGTTCCCTCTAAATAAGAGAAAGCGCCCATATTTAAGGCTCATGTTCTTTCCGGCAGGTTCATAAGATAGAACAATGGAAAGAACGCTTCAGGCAGAAATGGGTGATCGCTTTGTTCGAATATACCGTACAGCCCGGGGATACGGTCTATTCCATTTCCCGTTTGTTTGGCATTACAACCAACGCCCTGCTCTCCGCCAATCCGCAGATCACCGATATCGACAGCATTATTGCGGGCCAGACGCTGCGTATCCCCGGCACGCATAGCATTCGCCCCACAATCGAGGTGAATGGCTATGCATACCCAACCGTGGATGAGACTACCCTCAGAAACGTGCTGTCCTATCTGACGTATCTAAGCATCATCGGCTTTGAAACGAATCCGGACGGCACCATCGTATATGCCGACGACACGGCGCTGATCAATACCGCGCTTTTATACCGTGTGGCCCCGCTGATGGTGGTTTCCAACCGGGATAGGGCCGGGAACTATTTGGGCGCGCTCGCGCATACCCTGCTGATAAGCCCCGACCTGCAGCAAACGCTGATCAACAACATCATTGCCCACCTGCGGGATAAAAAGTATTACGGGGTAAACATCGATTTCTCGGAGATTTACACGGAAGATTACGTCCTGTACGCGGCCTTCCTGCAAGCCTTGACATCGCAACTGCACCCGCTTGGCTATATCGTGGTCGTAGCCCCCAGAATCAACATCCTGCTTGAGCAGCAGGAATTCCTTGAACAAATCAACCAGTTCTACTTCTTCAACGTCCTGATGGACCGCCTGGTTATACGCACCACAGTATGGACCTGCACCTACGATGAAAGCCGCACGCGGTCCCTTATCGATGAGCTGCAGCGGGCCGTGGATTTTGCATCCGACTTGATTTCCAGCAACAAAATCCTGCTGACGGTACCCAACTGCTGCTACGACTGGCGGATCATGGACGGCGAAGTAGTCCTATACCGCTCGCTTTCCCCGGCACAGGCGGATGAGCGGTTGATGGAAACCCAGGCAAAAGTACACATTGATCCGCAGAGCCAGGCGTCCTATTTTTATTACTATGCCGAGGACGGCACGCTGCACCAGGTCTGGTGCGAAAACGAAACCAACCTTAGAGGGCCGCTGGCGCTGGTGAGCACCTATAACCTGGGCGGCGTCAGCTTCCGCACGATCGACCGTTTTTCCATGGTAAGCTATCAGACGCTGGGAAGCCTTTACGAGATCCGCAAGGTCGTCTGAATGCGATTGTGTCTGCATCTGACCGTCGACAGATACCATGGCGGCTTTTTGCCGCCTTCATGTATTACGATCCTTTGCGAAAGAGGGATGCGATTTGTTCGATTATACCGTGCAGCCGAATGATACGATCTATTCCATCACGCGGCTGTTTGGCATTACCACGGCGCAATTGCTTTCAGTGAACCCCATACTTCAGTATGGCGGCGGCATTGCCGTCGGCCAGACTTTGCATATACCGCAGCTTGAGGCTGTGCGCCCTGTCATTGAGGTAAACGGCGACACTTACCCTACGGTGAGCTACGAAGTATTGTGGAACGCGCTGCCTTATCTCACCTATTTGAGCATACTGAGCTACAACGCAAGACCCGACGGCACGCTCGCCGCCATTGACGATACGCGGCTGATCGGGACGGCGCGCCAGAGAGGCGTGGCGCCCCTGATGGCGGTTACCAATATCGACCCGAGCATCGACCCGATTGCCGGTTTTTCCGGCGAACTGACGCACACCCTGCTTTCGGACGCTGCCTTATCCCAAACGCTGATCACAAATATTATTGCAACCCTCAACGAGAAACAGTATTATGGCGTGAACATCAATTTCACAGAGCTGTATCCCAGCGATTATATTGCTTTTGCGGAATTTCTGCAGTCTCTTGCCAGGCAACTGCATCCTTTGAACTATGTCGTGATCCTCAGCCCAAGGATCAGCATTCTCATTGAGCAACAGGCCGCTTTGATCGAGGCAAATTTGCACTTCCCTTTCAACCTCAACCTGGACCGCCTCATACTGCGCACCACCGAGTGGGTATGTACTTACGAGTATCGCGAGATGTCGTATATCGACGAGCTGCAGGCGGCGATGGACTTTGCAACCCGGTTCATCTCCAGCCCGAAGCTGCTTTTATCGATACCCGGCTGCTGCTACGACTGGAGGCTGGGGGCTCAGTTCAGCGAGCTTTACGGCCTGCTTTCCTCGGCCCAGGCGGATGAGCTGGTTTTAGAGACCGGCGGGGTATTTCGCATTGACCCGCGCTCCCGCACGTCACATTTTACATATTTCTCCGAAGACGGTGCGTTTCACGAAGTTCTATGCCAGAGCGATACCAACCTCCGGGCGCCGCTTGACCTTGTGGAGGCCTACAACCTCGGTGGTGTGAGCTTCCACACCATAGAGGACTTTTCCGTCGCCAGTTACCAGATGGTCACGGCCGAATTTGAGATCCGCAATACGTCCCTTTAAGTAAAAATGTCCGCGACTAAGTAAAAATGCCCGCGACGCTTATTGCGTTGCGGGCATTTTTGTAGATTTACCTAGTCACTTCTTATAGCACAGATACCAGGACTCGCACGTCATGCCCTCCGGGCCCATCATGCGCTCCAGCATATCGTGGTAATTGCCTGGCGGGGGCACAACGCCGGGATCACCGGGCTTCCAGCCCGCGGGGGTGACAAGCCCCGTTTCGTCCGCAAACTGCAGGGCCTGCACCGTTCTTAGAATTTCCGGTATGTTCCTGCCCGTGATCATGGGGTATGTGAGTATGGCGCGGACCTTCTGCGCTGGATCGATGATGAACGTGGACCTTACCGTCGCTTCCGTGCTCACATCGGGCGCAAGCATGCCGTACAGGCGCGCAACTTCGCCGCGTCTGTCGGCAATGATGGGAAACGGAATGCGCACGCCCGAGATCTGGTAAATGCTTTCCACCCACGCAAGGTGCGAGGGGTTGCTGTCTATGCTCAGACCCAAAAGGTAGGTATTGATTGCGCGAAACGCGTTTGCATGCCCCGCAAACGCCAGGAATTCCGTGGTGCATATGGGCGTAAAATCCCCCGGATGCGAAAAAAATACCACCCACATGCCCTTGTAGCGGGACATATTGACCGGCCCCATGGTGCTGGTGGCACTGAAATCGGGTGCGGACATACCGATGCGCAAGCAGGATTCTTCCATATTCCATCCCCCCTTCGCCTCATTGTATGCGCCATGCTCTATGAATTAGCCCGAAAATATACCCTTTGATACCAGGCAGCCTGGATATCATGGCCGGTATGTAAATTTATTCTTACCGCCTTGCGCATCCAATGCGTGTCCTTCATAATAGCCGTATCAATCTTGCCCGCAGGAGAACACCAGTGAAACGCATCATGCCCGCGCTCTTGTTGGCAGCCGCTATGCTGCTTGCTGCATGCGCCGCCCCTTTGCAGGGTGCGACGCCTCAGGCTACGCTTACGCCTGCTTTCTCCACTCCCACACCCGACGTGCCGGAGATTGAACGGATAACCGTACAGGCCGATCCTTCCTACGAAGATTTTTTTGCGTCGGACCCTTTTTCACAGCTTTCAGCAGAAATCAGGCAGGTATGGGACCCTGACCCGGAACTGTACAACGCGCTGTTTTACGCGGTACGGGAGCATGAAGAGTCGTTTGACGTTTCCGGTTATGATCTCACCGACCAGCAAATAGCGGCCGCCTGCGACAGCCTGTATGAGCAGGCCGGGCTACAGCTCTACTATTTATACCGTGTGAAATATGACAGGGACAAAAAACGGATAACCTTTCAATATACCGACGAAACGCCGGAGCAAATCCGTGCGGCGCAGGATACGTTTTATCAACAGATGAACCACCTGCTCTATAATGTCGCGCCGGAAGGATACAGCTCGATACAGCGGTTTTTCAGCGTGTATGACTACATTGCGCGGTATGCCAACTACACCGACGACATGGGCGACCCGATGAAAACGACGGTCAACGGCGTTCTGGTACGGCGCGCGGGAATATGCGGGAGCTTTTCCATGCTTACAAGCTATGCGCTTAATTTCCTGCAGATTCCCACAGAATATGTTTCTAACGAAGCGCATGCATGGAACATTGTCACGTTGGACGGCTCCCGCTTCCAGACAGACCTGACATGGGGCGCCGGGTGGGCGGGCGGCCCCGAGAGCAACATCAATTATATATTGATGGACGACGCGCGGCGCATGGAAACCCTCGCGTCGAACGGATTCGCACAGTATGAGAGCATCAGCGGTTACCCGCGGGAGAACCCTGATGTGCCCCTGCCCTGCACGGATGCCCGTTACGGCCCGCTTGCGCAGGCCTACGGCACCTATGCCCTGGATATTGAAAACAACTGGCTCTATTACACGAACGATGCGGGCATTCAGAGGATGCGGCTGGATGGAACGCAGGCGGAAACGGTATCGCCCGAGAGATCTTATAATATTGCCTATTTTGACGGCATACTCTATTTCGCCGATGAAACTTCAACGAAGCTGTACCGCAAATTGCCCGATCAACCGCCGGAACTGCTGGACTACTCTACCCCGGTCTATCAGCTGTATCTTTCCGACGGAGTACTGCATTATGGGGATGGTATGAATGCACAGAAGGCCATAGACCTGAACCCGTTCCAATCCGGCAGCATCCCGAATGAGAACATGCGCCAGGATTCGCCCGTTACCGTAGCAAGCACCCATACTTACGCAATTGAGGTGAAATTTTCGAAGCCCATGGATACCGCCTCGCTGCCC
>JAFABA010000062.1 GCA_023426265.1 Bacillota bacterium | reverse complement strand
TTAATGACGCTGAGTGCTTATCATATAAAATTCGCTTAATAAATAAAGATTAGTTATAGTAAATTGTGTTGGAACATAGAAGTAATTTCAATTTTATACTATTTACGAGGTCTGTCCAAGTCCTGTGCCTCATATATTGTTACGACAGAACGACGAATGAGAGAGGTGCAGCCTATGGAACCCATCTGGAGCGATTTGCAACTGGAGCGCATGGCGGGCCGGACCGCAGCACAGGCGTTTGTAGAGGGCGATATTCCCTTGCCTGCCGGGCGGGACGTGCAGCGTATTTTGCAGACGGATGCACAAATTCAAAACGAATCGGCGCGCAGCGCAAACGGCAGGGTGGATGTGGACGGCACACTCACGCTGCAGATGCTCTGCCTCAGCACGGAAGGGGAACCCTTTGATGTGCGTGCATCCACGCGATACAACCATAGTATCCCCATGGAGGGTGCTGAGGATGGCATGCGCGCGGAGGTGACCCCGCAGCTCATGGATATCCGTACGGCTTTGGACAACAACCGGGCGCGCATGGAGGCGGTGGCGGACTTAAACGCGACCGTGCAGCAGGATGAGAACATGCGCGTCATAACGGATGTGCGTAACGCCAGAAATTTGCAGACGCGGTACGAGCAAGCGCAGCTGGGGCGTACCCAGCCGCTTACGCAGGTCTCCGTACGCGCGAGGGAAGAGCTTGAGGCCCCGGGCGTCATCCAGGTACTGCGCGTCAACGCGGCCCCACATGTGGATAACGTTACGCTGGAGGCGAACGGCGCAGCCGTAGAGGGTACGCTTTACCTCTATGCGCTGTATCTGGATGAAGACAGGCGGTTGAATCAGGCGATACTGCGCGCCCCGTTTTCTGAACTCATCCCGCTGGAGATGGACACCTCTACCTGCTCCCGGATTTCCGCCACCCCCACCGTGCGGGACATTTCCGGCACCGTCATCACGGAAGGAGAGAGCCTGGAACTCAGCACTACCCTGCAGATCGAAGTCACCTGCATCATGCGGGACAATGTCAGTATGCTCTCCGATGCCTATTCGGCGGATGGCAGTGTGGATGTTCAGCGGCAGGCGGTGGAGCAGCTTACGCCGGTTTCCACCGTTACCGGCGTGTGCAGGATTACGGAGACGCTGCGCGTGCCGGATGAAGACCCGGATATCTCGCGCGTCATATTCACCTCCGCGCGGCCCACCGTGCTTGGCCTTACGGACAACAGTGGCCAGCTTGGGGCGGACGGCATACTGGTGACCTCTGTAGTATATGCCGACGCAAACGGTGCGACCAACGTGTTTGAAGAGGATATCCCGTTCCGCTGCGTGCTGGACGCTCCGTATACGTCGGATGCGCTTGTGCGCGTGCGGACGCTTGAGGTACGCGGCACGGGTACGGGGCGTTCCGTACAGGTGGATTATCTCTTGGAGACGCAGGCAAGGCTGTATGAACGGCAGCAGCTGCAGCTTGCCGTGGGTATGGAGGAGGCGGTCCCTGTCTCGCGGGAAAACGGCATTTACGTTCATATGGGGAATGCCGGAGAAACGCTCTGGGATATCGGCAAGCAATATGGCGTTACCGTCGCCCAGCTTCAGGAGTGGAACCCGGAAGCGGGCGATACGCTCACAGAAGGCATGCCGGTTATGGTCTTCTCCAATTCCGGGCGCAGGCACAGCTGAAGGATTCCGGTCGGGCCATAAGCCTGGCCGGTAGGGTAAAAAAGCGGGCCGCCTACATAGGCGGCCCGCTGTGTTTGCGGGAGGGTAATTAGTTCAAAGCGTCTTTGAAAGCTTTGCCGGCTTTGAAAGAGGGAGCCTTGGACGCGGGGATGTCGATTTCGGCGCCGGTCATGGGGTTGTGGCCCTTGCGCGCTTCACGGCTCTTGACTTCGAACACGCCAAAGCCAACCATCTGAACCTTTTCACCGGCCTTCAAAGAAGCGGTGACGGTGTCTACAAAAGCATTGATCGCCTTTTCGGCGTCCTTCTTGGAAAGCTCGCTCTTCTGCGCGACAGCAGCGATCAGATCCGTTTTGTTCATAAGTGGATTATCCTCCTTAAATGTTCAGTGTTCATTCAGCATTTATTATGCCGAAACCTATTGTATCAGCCTTTTTGGCGATATTCAAGCCCCTTAGGCCTTATTTTTCCCTATTTTCGGCACTTTTTACAGCTTGCCACAGCATTTCCTGCTCTTCGAGCGTCATTGTATCCAGCGAACGACCGCTTTTTAACGCCAACGCCTCCATCTGCGCAAAGCGGGAGAGGAACTTTTCGCTCGCAGACGTCAGAACTTCCTCCGGTTCCAGATGCAAAAGCCGGCAGACATTGACCGCCGCAAACAAAAGATCGCCCATTTCCTCGGCCACATGCGCGTTATTTTCCATGGCCTCGCGCAGCTCTTCGGTTTCCTCGGGCAGCTTTAAAAATGCCTCCTGCGCACTGTTCCAGTCGAACCCCACCTGCGCGGCCTTCTTCTGGAGTTTGTAGGCCCGCATCAACGCCGGAAAATTTTTGGGTACCGCCCGAAGTACCTCCGTCTGGGAGGAAAACTGTTTCTCCTTCTTTTTGAGCTGCTCCCATTTTTCCACCACGGCGTCCGGCGTATCCGCCCGGCCCGTCCCAAACACATGCGGGTGCCGATAAATCAACTTCTGCACGATCCCTGTCGTCACATCCCGCCCGGCAAAGCGCCGCTGTTCCGCGGCAAGCTCGGCGTGGAACACGATCTGAAGCAATACGTCTCCCAGCTCCTCGCACAGCGCCGCGTCGTCCTGTTGGTCGATTGCGTCTAGCACCTCGTAGCATTCCTCAATCATCGTCTTTTTGAGGCTTTCGTGCGTCTGCTCGCGGTCCCACGGGCAGCCGCCCGGCGCGCGCAATGTATGCATCACCGCCGCAAGCTCCTCATAGCCAAACCGCGTGAGCGAAAGAAATTCTGCGGGAGGAACAAGCAGTACGGTTGTCGCATAGAAGCCATCCTGCCTGTCCAGTTCATAAAGCGGGACCGTCCTTGCTTGATAGGAGCCCGTTTCCGCCATCGTGCAAAGTAGCACCGGATGCTCATCCGGGTAGTACTCTGTAAGCGTCAGCTTGACCTCGCCCGCGCGGATATTCGTATCCACTTCCTCTATGGCAAGCGGAACCTTCGGGTCGATCGGCTCTGCAATCGCGTTCGCAGCCGCCGTCATATATGCCGCATAGTCCATGCCCGCCTGGGACAGTGCCGCCTGCGCATACGAGACGCCCGGCAGCACGCGTACGGCGATTTGTGCGGATGCGGCCTTTTCCTTTAACAGCGTCAGTCCGTCCCCCATGCCGCGCCCCGGCACGGCGTATACCGCGTCGCCCTCCGTGCACGCCGCAAGCAGGCGGTCTAGTATCGCGTCCCGCAGCGCGTCAAAATCCTCACAGCGCTCGTACAGGTCGTCCATTGTCGTAAAGGATAACCCTGCCGCAAGTACGGGCAGCGCGCAGGGCGTATGCGCCGTTTGCAAGAACAGCTTGTCCGCCCTTTTGCAGGCGTCAAGCGCGGCACAGGAGATGGTTTGCGGCGTGGAAAGCGCGGCGATGGTTAACGTGGGCATTGTACGACTCCTTCAAGTGAAAAGGATACGGTTCTTTTCTTTCCACGAAAGATCGGTTGTGCGGCCTTTAGGCTGTACATCAATCCTTGGTGGATACCCGAATGTAGCATTCGGGTGCAAGTAACAAAAGAAAGCGTCTATTCAATACATTGGGTGTTCCCAGGAAAGGGATTCCCAAGGGACGTGTCCCTTGGGTGGGGTTCAGGGGCAAAGCCCTGAGAAAGATTCTAGGTCGATTACACCCGGAATACCTTTCTAAGCCGGTTGCCGCCGGGAATAAACTGCAGGTCTTCCGCGCTGAACATCTTCAGCGCCACCGCCAGCACCACATACAGTATCACGCCCGCCAGCACCGAACCCAGCGTCGCAACCGTGGCGCTCGCGTGGTCCGAAATGGCGCGGTATAGGAACATGACGAGTATGCCCATCAGCGCGGAGGAGAGGATGGGCTTGCCGAACACGTCGTACAGGTTCAGTTTCATGCCGGTCTTGCGCACCAGGTAGACGATGTCCAGTATGCCCGCCGATGCGTAGCATACCACCGTGGAGACCGCAGCTCCCTGTATATTGATTTCCGGCATGTGCATCAAAACAAGCATGGTCACGACCTTCAATACCCCGCCGAACACCATGTTGATGACGGGCACCGTCGGCCTGCCCAGGCCCTGTATGATGCCCGTAAGCGTCTGGACGATAGAAAGGAACACCACGCCGATACAGGCCGTCTGAAGAAGCTCCGCGGCCAGTTTCAGCTCAGTCGGGGTAAGGGTACTAAAAAGCATGCCCAATATCGGCTCCGCCAGCGCAAAGAGCCCGATGGCGCATGGCGTGCCGATGATGAACGCAAGCTTGAGTCCCGTACGTCCGGCGGAACGGACCCTTTTTGCGTCCTTCTTCACCATGTAAGCGGAAATGGCGGGCACAAGGCTCATGGCCAGAGCGGACGTCAGCACGGCGGGCATATTGATGATGGGCGTTACGACCGAATACAGCAGCGAATACGCCTTGGCGGCCTCCCGCACAGAATAGCCGATTCCCTCCAAAATGCGGATGATGAACGCGCTGTCTATGATTCCCACTACAGGCATGACGGAAGCGCCGATCGTCACCGGCACGGCAATGGCGAGTATTTTCTTGGAGATGGAATTGAAAGAAGCCTTTTCCTTGCTGCGCTGCGTGGCCGCGATTTGAAGCGCAAATTCCTTTTTGCGGCGGAGGTAAAAGAACCAGATCACGAGCAGGCCGACCAATTCCGACCCGCTCACGCCGATGAGCGCGCCCATGGCAGCATATTCCGGCCCCTGCGGCAAAAAGTGAATGGCAAGTGTGAAGCCGATGGCGAGCTTGCCTATCTGCTCCGCCACCTGGGAGAAGGCAGTGCCCACCATTTGCTGCATGCCCTGTAAGTAGCCGCGGTAGGCGCACATGAGCGAAACAAACAGCAATGCGGGGGCAAGCGCCCGAAAGGAAAGTGCCTGTTTTGCAATTTCCGCCGTTGCTTCGGCTGGATAGGAAATAGAAGCGAGCGCGTCTGCGCCAGCGAACATAATCAGCGTGGTCGCAACGCCGATGATCAAAAGCAGCCGGAACGCGGTCTTGAATACCGCGCGTGCTCCGCGGTAGTCCCCGAGAGTCGCGCGCTCGGATACGAGCTTGGAAATTGCGGTCGGTAAGCCTGCCGAGGAAATCACAAGAAGCCAGGTGTAGTAGCGGTAGACGATATCGTAATAGGACATCGCCTCTATGCCGACGATGTTGGCTAACGGAATGCGGTAAACTGCGCCGATGAATTTCACAATCAGCCCAGCGATCGCAAGGATCGCCGCGCCGCGCACGAAGGATCTTTTTTCCATGCATTGCCCCCTCTGCCCGTCT
>JAFABA010000158.1 GCA_023426265.1 Bacillota bacterium | reverse complement strand
CTTCGTATTCGCCTCCGCGCCCAAGGTAACAAAGACCCGTGCTGTACTCAACAAAAAAGGCGAAAGCCTTACGCTGTACCGCTTTGAAACCGAGAAGGACCTGCAAAAGGCTAACGCCATGATCAAGAGCAATACTCTGGTGTATGGCGGCAAGACCGTATATGTGGATACCTTGTTCCCGGCGACGTACTATTTCAGTGCCGATACTATCGCGCTCTATTGTGGTGCGGATTACGGCGTACATACCAAGTTAATTCAAACATTCCAAGTAGCCGGAAGCTTCGGCGGATATTTTAGTCAACGGCATGGAATCACTGCGCCGGATGGTGTGGTCATTATCGCCCGCCAAATGGAGGATATCAACCTTAAGACTATAAGGAAACGGGCGGACAGCGTCTATATTGCAACTGTTACCGGCTCGCCTTCGTGGAATGGAAGCTCAGTCAATGGTTCCTATGCGTTGACTGTTGAGAAGACGGTGTGCGGTATTGAACGTGCCACGCTCAAGCTCTCTGAGCTCTGGCCGGGTGTGATGATAGCGGGGAGAAGCTATGTCGTATGCGTCAAGCATGCGGCTACGGAAAACGGCGCGACCAAGCTTCAGCTTGCGGATCGCCTCTATTATTCCGCTTTCGAAATCAATGACAAAGGCTACGTCCTGCCCATCCGGGAATACGGGATGGAAGCGCCGGTGAAGCTGGAGAAATTCTTGAAGAACCTGTAAACCCGTTGCATATAGAAAAATCATATATCAGGAGGAAAGACATGAAAAAGAGATTGCTTGCACTGGCGCTTGGCGTTCTGCTGCTGATCGCAGCGTTTCCTTTGGCCTCGCTCGCTGCTACCGCTGAGAAAGATAATTTGATTCTTCTGCCGCCGGATGCGGCTTCCATAAACGAAAGCTGGCTGCGAACTACCTTCCCCAAACTGCGCAGCATGGAGACCAAAGAGACCCGTTTCATATTTGCCTCCGCGCCCAAGGTAACAAAGACCCGTGCTGTACTCAACAAAAAGGGGGAATCCCTTACGCTCTATCGCTTTGAAACCGAAAAGGATATGCAAAAAGCCAATGCCATGATCAAGGGCAATACCCTGGTATATGGCGGCAAGACCGTATATGTGGATACCTTATTCCCGGCGACATACTATATCCACCCGGAAGGCAAGGCTATCGCTCTCTACTGCGGCTCCGATAAGGCGGTGGATGAAAAGCTGAAAAAAACCTACGAGGCCGCGGGCAGTTTTGGCGGGTATTTTGACGCGCGGCATGGGATCACTGCGCCGGATGGAATGGAAATTGTCGCTCCTCAAATGGGGTATCCGGAAAACCTGAAGCAGATCAAGGAGGAGACGGACAGCGTCTATGTTGCCACCGTTACGCGCGTGCCTTCGTGGAACGGGCATTCGGTCAACGGCTCCTACGCGCTGGATGTGGAAAAGACGGTGCGCGGCATTGAGCGAACCACGCTCAAGCTTTCCGAGCTCTGGCCGGGCGTGATGATAGAGGGGAGAAGCTATGTCGTATGCATCAAGCATGTTTCTACAGAGAACGGCGCGACGAAGCTTTTGCTTGCGGACCGGGTGTACAAATCGGCCTTTGAAATTGACGACAAAGGTTCCGTCCTACCCATCCGCGACTATGGCATGAACGCGCCGGTGAAGCTAGAGACATTCTTGAAAAGTCTGTAACGGGAGGATGATATGCGTATCCGTCGGCTTAGCTTATACATAGTAACTTTATTGGTTCTGCTTGTGCCGCTTTCTTCCGCGTTTGCCGCGCCGGATACTGTGCTGCAAGGAGGGCTGGACAGATACGCCGCCTCGGATGAACACTATTTGCGGACGCTGTTCCCGAAGCTTCACGGCACAGAAACCAGACAAACGCGCTTTGTGTTTTCTTCCGCGCCCGCCGTATTAAAAACTTCTGCCATGCTCGGCAAAAATGGCGAAATGCTGATGCTGTACCGGTTCGAAACCGTTCAGGATTACAAAGCCTGCAAGGCAATGATCGTGGGCAATACGGTCTCGAAGGACGGCAGTGTGGTCTACCCGGATACACGGTTGCCCGCGACCTATTATTACAATAATAAAAAGCACCTGCTTCTCCTTTACTTTGGAGCCGATGAAGCGGTAAATGAAACGCTAACAGGAATTGCGGGATTTAGGGTTGCGGGCATGTTCGGCGGCTATTTCGACGACAGAAATTCCATTGAATATGGGGATATGGTGCTTGTCTCTGTCGCAAAGCTGGACGGCAGCCCAAGGCCGACCTACCGGACGCCGCTCCAGGAAGCCGAAGAAGTCTGCATCGGTACCATCCGTTCGGTCAAAGAGCCGAAAGCGGGTATTGTGCAGGATTTCTGGCCCTATGCGGTGTATGACGTGGAGATTCGCCAAACAAGGAAAGGCAATTTGAAAGACCGTGTTCAGGTGCTCATAGAACGCGGCGTGGTGTGGGAACTCAACCGCAGCTATGTGTTCTGCCTGGATGAAAAGCAAAATTCCGGCGGGATTTACTGGCCTTGCGGAGGCCTAAACTCACTGTTTGAAATCGACGACAGAGGCTACATCCTGCCCATCCGGGAATATGGAATGAGAGCGCCGGTAAAGCTGGATACTTTCTTAAAACTCGTATAAGGCTCTCTCCACTGTGACAAGCATATATCCATACGAAACATCCTGTGTGTTTTGTAATAGTATGGGATATACCCGTCATAAGGAGGTGATCCCTGTGTCAAGAGACGGTTGGCACAGAGGCGGATGCAGCAGGCGCTCCTGCCCCAGATGGCCCGGCAATAGCCGCGGGTGCCGTATCCGGGCCGGTATCTGGTCTTAATCCACAGATAAAGTCCTGTGGACTTTATCTGTGGATTTTTTGCAGGTTAAAAGTGCTTTTACGCGCTTTTTTATACTTTAGAACCCTGGGCTCGCTTCTGAGATCCCCGACGGTCCCAAGGGACAGTAAGCTAAAAGGCCATGGAGAGCATACTCTCCATGGCCTTTATCGTGCAATGAGGCTTAATGAGGCTTACAGTCCTGCGGCGATCTCCAGCGCCTTGTTCACCGCTTTGATCACGGCGGTGGAGCTTATGGTGGCGCCCGAAAGCGTATCCGCCTCTACCGGCGCGGTCTTGCCTGCGAACTGCGCCTGGAAGGCTTCGTCGGTCAGCACGCGCTCACCCAGGCCCGGGGTTTCCGCAAAGCCTTCCTCAAGCACCTGGATACCGCCGACGGTACCATCGGCCAGTACGCCGACCTTCACGGAAATCGTCCCGCCGTAGCCCTTCTCGCTTACCTGGACAATCACGCCCTGGTCAGCGGTCCACAGCGCGTCCGCACCTTCGGGAGCGGTCGCTTCCGTCACGTTGGTGGCGCCGGGGAGAAGCTTCGCTTCGGGGGAGGGAACTGCAGCCGCCTTGCTCGGGTCAAGGAAGGGCTGTGCAGCCTGGAGCGCGTCGTTTATCGCGGAGATGACGGCGGAGGAGCTGATGGTAGCGCCGGAAATCGTATCCGCGTTTTCGCCCGCTTTTACTTCGCCGGTTAAGCTCTTGAACTGGCTGAGGAATTCCTTATCCTTTACGCGGGAGCCAAGGCCGTCGGTTTCGGAGAAGCCTTCCTCGGTAATGGCCACGCCCGCGATTGCGCCGCTGTGCGCAACGCCGACCTGTACCTGGATGTTGCCGCCGAACCCTTTCTTGGATACGAACACCACGCAGCCCGCGTCGGAGCTCCAGATGGCGTCGATTCCCGCGGGCGCAGCTTCTTCCTGCTTGGTGGTAGCGCCGGGGAGTATGCCGCCGAACACGAGGTCTTCGGGGCCTTCCTCTTCTTCGCCCAAGCCAAGGACTTCTTCTATGACATAGGCAGCCGCCTTGTTTACGCCCGAAACCACCGCGCTGGAGCTGATGGTGGCGCCGGTGATGGCGTTCACGCCCTCATTGAGCACGACGGGAGCGGCAAGGCCCGCAAACTGATCGGTAAACGCGGGATAAAGCACGTTTTCGCCAAGGCCGGGGGTCTCGTGAAACTTTTCGCCCCCAATGGAAACGCCGGTAATGGTACCTTCCATATCCACGCCTACGGAAATGTCGATGGGCCCGCCGTAGCCGTTGACGGTGATCTGTGCGACATGGCCGATTGTCTTATTGTCCGCGGCGGCGGCATAGCAACGGGTCACTTCAGCACCTTCCTCTAGAGGAAGCTCGGTAAAGCCTTTTGCATCGGGAAATACCTTGAGCAGCTTGGCTTTCTCAGTGGCTTTCACCTGATCCAGCGCCTTTCCGGCGGTAAGCGAATTGATGAGGACCAATAGCCCCCCGGCAACGATGGCGATGACCACCAGAACCAACCATGCCGGTATGCGTTTTTTCATGCGTGTTCTCCCTTCGGTATTAGCTCGTAATAATTCAAGAGACGCCCTTGCCGGGTAGCCTAAAAGAGGCTATAGCTTCGTTTCGCCGGGGGTAAGTTTGGCTTCGGGAGAAAGGGTGCTTTCCCGCTTTTTTTTTGTCTTGTTCACGTCATATGCTTCAATGCCCCGGATGGCGGACTTTGCGGCGATACCGGTCAAAAGCCCGGTCACGATGCCCGCAAGCAGCAATATGGGCAAGTACCCAAGCATGGCGCGGGACTGCACCACCAGGCAAGCGGCAAGAATTTGGCCAACGTTGTGGCTCACGCCGCCCGCTATGCTCACACCGACGATGCTCAAACCATTGATGCGGCGCAGCAGCAGCATGACGACTAAACTCAGAATTCCGCCCGCAAAGCTGTAGAGCATGCCCGAAAGCCCAGCGAACAGGAATCCGGAAAGAAGCACCTTCATCACCATCAAAAGCGTGGTGCCCTTTATGTCCATCAGATAAATCGCGTACAGCAATACGGTGTTTGCAAGCCCCAGCTTAATGCCGGGCGCGGTCGCCGCTATGGGAATAAAGCGTTCCACCCAGCCCAGCACAAGCGCCACCGCCGTAAGCATGCCGAAACGGGTTATGGTTTTTGCGTTCATTGTTCTTCCCCCGCGACAAGCTCTACGGATACCTGGTTGGGCAGGCAGATGATCCAGCTTCCGAGAACGCGCGATTTGTAATTGCCCAATGTTACTTCACCCTGCTTGATACAATCCTGGTTGTGACAGGTGGCGGAGTGCATCACAGCGCCATCCTCTGTGATATAGAGTTCATTTACCTTGCCGTCGCCCTGGTCTATCACAACGGTCTGCGGCTCGCCAAGCGGAACGCGCTTGTATACCTCGCTGCCAATGTAGATGACGACCTCGCCTTTGCTTGCCGCAATCTTGGGCAGCCACGTCAAAAGGAACAGCGCGAGGGCCGCAATCAGCACGATGCCTATCAAAATAAAGTCTTTCTTTTTCAAAACGACGTCCTCTTTTTTATATCCCGGACAATAGCCTACATGATTATAGCACAGGTTTGTGAAAAAAACACCACTTTAGCAATATGTAATTCGCGTTTTATCGCATGATAATCTTTGGCGCAAAATCAGGATAACCGTTACCCCGCATGGGAAAACTGGAAACGGGAGGTGCGCTTATGCATTCAGATTCTATATGGAAAGACGCCATTGTGCGGCCTAAGGAAAACATACTGGACCGGGATATGGAAACGGAGGTCGCCATCATTGGCGGCGGCATTGCTGGGATATTGACTTCTTACCTGCTCAAACAGCGGGGAGTTCCATCCGTTATTTTGGAAGCGGATACGGTATTTTCCGGCCAGACCGGGCGTACTACCGCGAAAATCACATCCCAGCACGGCCTGATCTATGACAAACTGACGGCGCGTTTTGGCAGGGAAGGGGCCATGCAATATGCCCGCGCAAACCAGGATGCCATCGAGGCGTACGCCGCCTTGATCGAAAAGCTCGGCATAGACTGCAATTTTAAGCGCCTGCCAGCTTTTTTGTACTCCACGGAAGAAAAAGACCCGTTGGAAAAAGAGGCCACGGCGGCCAGCGAGCTTGGAATTCCAGCCAAGTATACGACGGATACGGGCCTGCCCTTTCCCGTGGCGGGAGCGGTGCGCTTTGATAACCAGGCGCAGTTCCACCCTATAAAATTCTTAAGCGCGCTCATCCCGGAACTTACGGTATATGAGCATACGAATGTCCTTACGGTGGAAGAGAATGTATTGAAAACACAGGCTCATTCCGTGCGAGCAAAGAAAATCATATTTGCCTGCCACTATCCCTTCCTCAACGTGCCGGGCTATTATTTCATGCGCATGCATCAGGAACGCTCCTATGTCATTGCGCTCAGCGGCGCAATGGAGTTTCCTGCCACCTATATCAGCATGGATGAGAATGCGCTTTCCTTTCGCAATCATGAAGACATTCTCCTGCTGGGCGGCGGAGGGCACCGTACGGGGGAGAATAAGGAAGGCGGCAAGTATGAACTGCTGCGCGCGGCGGCCAGGAAGTATTTTCCAAACAGCCATGAGGTTGCCTGCTGGTCTGCACAGGATTGCATGACGCATGACGGCGTACCCTATATTGGCCGGTTTTCGCACGATACGCCGGATTGGTACGTTGCCACGGGCTTTCAGAAGTGGGGCATGACAACGTCCATGGTAGCCGCCACGTTATTGAGCGACGCAATCGCAAAAGGAAAGGATGACGCGTTCGGCATATTCTCCCCGGACCGGTATGTACCGATAGCCGCCGCGCCTGAGCTGTTAAAGGACGGTGGACAGGCAGTAAAGGGGCTAGTTAAACAATGGCTGCATGTACCCGGAAAGACGCTTGACGAGCTACCCTGCTCCCACGGCGGGGTGGTAGACGTGGAAGGGGAGAAGCTTGGCGTATACAAAAACGAACAGGGCGAGTGCTTTACCGTACATACCCGGTGCCCGCACCTGGGCTGCGAACTGACGTACAATCCCGATGAAATCAGCTGGGACTGTCCCTGCCACGGCTCACGCTTCGCCCACACGGGGGACCGCTTAGACGGCCCCGCGCAGGAGAACGTGATTACTTCCCCAACGAAATCTTGAAACATCGCCGGTCTGTTTGCCGCCGTGTTTCGTCAAAAACGCTCGCAATACCTACGGGTATTACTGCGCCTTTTTCCTTACCCGACATATCCTCGCCAACCGGAATTCACTATTTAATTGGGGGAGCAATGCGCGTGCGTAGCTATTACGGTTCGAACAAGAACCGGGAATATTTTGAGGGCTGGTATTTTCGCCAGCAGGCAGATGGGCAGGCGGTGGCGTTCATCCCCGCCATGCACATCGACTCTGCGGGGGAACGCTCCGCTTCCATTCAGATCATTACCAATGCGTTTTCAGACCGGGTCACGTACCCCATTGAGGCGTTCCAGGCCCGGGAGGACAGCCTGCGCGTAACGATAGGAGGCAGCCGCTTTTCGGAGGAGGGCATTGCCGTAAATATCCATACGGACCGGATGGACATAAAAGGCGAGCTTGTTTACGGCGCTTTCACACGGCCCGGGTACGATATCATGGGCCCGTTCCGTTATCTGCCCAACATGCAGTGCAGGCACAGCGTAATCAGCATGGTGCATACGGTATGGGGAAAGCTCACCGTTAACGGGGAAGAACTTCTTTTCGAAAATGCATACGGATATCTGGAAGGGGACAGAGGCAGTTCGTTCCCAAAGCGGTATATCTGGACGCAATGTTTGCTCGAAGGGGGCGTCTCCGTCATGCTCAGCGTGGCGGATATCCCGTACCTGGGGAAGATCTTTTGTGGGATCATCGGCTTTGTATATATGAAGGGCAGGGAACTCCGCATTGCCACGTATCTTGGCGCAAAAGTGGAACGGTTGGATAAGCGTCTGATTTCCGTGCGGCAAGGGGAATATTTGCTGCAGGCGGAAGTGCTGCAGGAAAATCCCAGGATACTGTACGCCGTGAGGAACGGCAGCATGGCGCGCATGATAAAGGAAAGTCCATCCGCGCGCGTCCGGTACCGCCTGTATCAAAAAGGGCGGGAGGTGTTTGATCTTGTTGGGGATTGCGCCGGATATGAGGATGAATACAATGAATAGTGGGTAATCTTGGGAAAGATTCAGAAGGGGCTTCTTTTAAGAGAAAAATTCAAAAAAACTTTTTATTCTTCGGCTGTATCCTATGGTATCATATGCAAAGCGTATCCGGTGAGATAGATGCGCTGTAACCGATGGGAACGGAGGATACAAATATGAAAAGAAAGCTGCTTTTGTGGGCGCTCATACTGGCATTTTCCCTTGCTGCGGCAATGCCCGCGCTGGCGTTGGACGCAGGGCTGGAACGCGTGACGATCGGCGCGAACCTGGATGAAGCGCAGCGCGCCCAGGTGTATAGAGATCTTGGCGTCACGCCGGGCGACGTTACGGAGCTTACCGTAACCAACGAGGAAGAGCGCGAATACCTGGAAGGCCTGGTTTCGGACGGGAAAATCGGCAATGTCGCGCTTTCGTGCGTATACATCAAGACCCTTCCCGAGGGCGAAGGGCTGAAAGTCACCACCAACAACATCAACTGGTGCTCTAAGGAAATGTACATGAATGCCCTCACCACCGCGGGCATTACGGACGCCGAGGTGCGAATCACCGCGCCCTTTGCGGTTTCCGGCACCGCCGCGCTGACCGGGCTTTATAAGTCCTACGAGGACATCACCGGCGTAAAGCTGGATTTGGGCGCGAAGTCTGTGGCAATTGAAGAAATTGTGGTGACTGGCAACCTTGCGGAAATGATCGGCAATATAGATGCCACGGAGCTTGTCAACCAGCTCAAACTCGTGCTGGAGCAGACCAAGACCATGTCCGACGGCGAGGTGCGCAATGAGATCAAAACCATCGCAAAAAATCTCAACATCTCCCTGACGGATGGGCAGGTGAACCAGCTTCTGGACCTGTGCCGCTCCATGGAAGGACTCGATTCGAAAGAACTTGCCCAAAAGGTGGAGTCCTTAAAAAAGACTCTGGAGGGCGCAAGCAAGGCGCAGCAGACCGCCACCAAGCTTTGGGAAGGCGTGAAAAACGTATTCAGCGCGGTGGGCAACTTTTTTTCAAACCTCTTCAAATAAACGTTACTCATTTCATGCAAATGGCCTTTTCCTAATGCCCGGAAGGCCATTTGCTGTTTCTTAACATTTTTTGGTTGGGTTGACCACTTTCGATTTTTACGTTATTCTTATGGAATGGAATAATTATCCTTAAGATAATGATCCTGCTTGGGGACGCTATGACAGAAGAAGAAAATGCCATAGAACAGTTTTATGAAGCGTTTGAACCCATGCAAGGCTTGGTTTACGGATTGATTTTATCGCTTGTGCGTAACCGCGAGGATGCGCTCGATATCCTGCAGGATACCATTGTGCTCGCCATCCGGCATTACGATCAGCTGAAAGATAAATCCATGCTTAAGCCGTGGATTTTGCGTATCGCGAAAAACGAAAGTTATACATATCTTAGGAAGAACAGCCGCTCCAGAGAACTTTTAACCGAGCCGATACTCCTCTCCCTGCTGCCCGTTGCCTCCAAAGAGAGTGTGGAGCAATCCATACTTCGCTCGGAGGAAACGGCGCACTTAATTTGCGCGCTGCGGGATTTGGACGAGGTGGATCGGCTTATTTTATATTTAAGGTTTCATGAGGATATGAAACTAAATACGATCGCGGAAGTAACGGGCTTTACGTTGCCCAAGATAAAATCCCGCCTGAGCCGGGTATGCAAAAAGCTCCGGCGCGTGCTGGAAAAAGAAATATTGCATCCATAAGGAAAACCGCGACTATTTTGTGTTCTTTGCATCTTATTTAGTAAGAGGTGTAAACGGGAGCCATGACGCAACGCGAGCTTGAAAAGCTGCTGAAAAATCCGGAGGTCCTGCAGGAACTGGAGCGGGGCTTGTTTGGTGATCCTCTGCTATGGGCGTCGCCTGCGGAACTAAAAGCGGCAAAGAGCGCGGAAGAGTTGCTCAGACAAAAGCAGCTTCAAATCAAGGAACAGGCGACGCGGCGCGTCATGCAGGAGGGCGTGGTGCAAGCGAGGCAGGCCGTGCCCATGCGCCGTGCATACAAGCGGGCGCTGCAATGGAGTGTTGCGGCGGCCTGCGTGGCGGTCCTGGCCTGCTATATCGCGCTTTATCCCCAAAACGCATCGCTCGCGACCTCCTATGATGAAAAGGTGGCCCGAAAAGAAGAAGGCTGCGTCATTATAGAAAGCGTAGAGACCCCTCCCAACGTGTTAAAGAGTTCCGGCATGCAGATTTCCGGCGTGAACGGGTTTGAAATGTATGCGTACACGAGTATTGACGAATATATTGAGAAGACCGGCAGGGACCCTGTGCTGTTGACCGGCGGGTACGAGAAGGTCGTCACGATCAGCGACGAACTGGACCCAAACCGGGGCTATACCCTGATGATCGCGTATGAACTGCCAAGCGGGCAATACATCAGCACCTCCCAGTTTTACGCAGACGACGCGAAAGAAATGATATTCCCGGACGGTTACGAGCGTACGGTTTTAAACGGCAGGACCATGCATTGCAGGGTAGAGGACGACAGCACATCCGTCGGAGGTTCCGTGCGGCTCTCCGAGGACTGCATATTTTATATTTCCATGCCGTATGAGGAACAGTTCGATCCTTATTTGAATAGGCTGGTGTTCGCTTCGGAACTCGGCGATACATCTTCCTTTGTTGTGCCGCCGCCGGAGCCCATGCCGGAAAACGCGGGCGAAGAAATCCAGGAGGATGGAAAGCCAAGGGATATTTCCTACAACACATTTCTGGAGTTAAGCCGGGATACCGGCTATTGGCCGATGGTTCTCGATGAAGGGTTCGCGAAGCCCGTATCCATTGAACTGCACAGACCCAGGGCGACAGGAAACACGATTTCCACTCTTTACGAAAAAGACGGGCTTGAAATCGTTGCGTTCCAGCAGTACGGCTTTATGGACGGTGCCGTTTATTTTCTGGAGGAGGAAACATACTATACCGCCAAGGTGCTTGGGAAATATACATTCCATTGCTCGGTGGACCTGATAGATGGCAGCGCTGCGGGCGTCGGGGTAGTGAACGATACCGCGTTCTTTATCATCGCGGAAAAGGGAGTAGATTTTAGCGAGGTGCTCAAGCATCTGTACATCATGAAGCCAAAATAATGTGAAAAGGCCGCATTCGTTTGGAATGCGGCCTTTTATATGCTTTGCCCGTATTATTTCTTGGGTAATTCCCGGCTGCCGGGTTTTTCCAGCGGCCTTTTTCCTTCCTTGCAGATCGGGCAATTTTCGGGTTCGTAGGTCTTGATATCGAGCGCCAACGCCGCGTATACGGGCAGCTTGAACGCGCAGTCCTCCGCGCGCCGGTCCACGATGCAAATAGCGCCGATCACTTTTGCGCCCATATCCTCCAGCGCCTTCACGGTTTCCATTGTGGATTTTCCGGTGGTGATGACGTCCTCCGCAATGAGGATATTGTCCCCCGGGCCTACTGCAAAGCCGCGCCGAAGCTGCATCTCGCCGTCCTTGCGTTCGGTGAATATGCTCTCCACACCCAACTGCCGCGCAAGCTCGTAGGAAACGATGACGCCGCCCATCGCCGGGCCGCAGACCTTGGTGACGGGAAGGCCTTTCACCTGCTCCGCAACGGTCTTCAATACCTCTGCGGCCTGATCAGGGAAGCGCAGAAGCTTCGCGCACTGGCAGTACTGCCCGCTGTGCAGGCCCGAAGAAAGCAGGAAGTGCCCTTCCAGGAATGCTTCGCATTCCTTCATGATGGTAAGGTTGTCTTTCATAATTCCCTCCTATATGATCCCGCGGATCTCGCTGATGTTCTCTAAGCCCTGTTCTTTGCAGTAGTTTAGAAGCCCGTCTATGATGTTCAGCATGGCGGCAGGATTTGCGAACGTCATGGAGCCGACCTCAACGGCGGTTGCCCCCGCCATTAAAAAGCACAGTGCGTCGTTTGCGGTGGCGACGCCTCCCATGCCCACGACGGGGATGGTTACGCGCTTTGCCACCTGGTGCACCATCCGAAGCGCGATGGGCAGTATCGCGGGGCCTGAAAGCCCGGCATACACGTTCTCAAAAACCGCCCGTTTTTTCTTCACGTCGATTGCCATGCCTAGGAATGTATTCACCAAACTCAGTCCGTCCGCGCCCGCTTCCTCGCACGCGAGCGCCACCGCGGCGATGTCCGGCGCGTTGGGGGAGAGCTTGACGAGCAGCGGATGCTTGGATATCGCCTTTGCCTGTTTTACGATATTTGCCGCGCAAGTTGGATCCATGCCGAACGCCATGCCGCCCGCTTTCACGTTGGGGCAGGAGATGTTGAGCTCCAATATGTCGATATCGGCGCCGTTCAAAAGCGCAGCGCCCTCGATATAGTCATCCTCGCTGTGTCCGCCGAGGTTTGCGATTACCGCGCAGCCCAATGCACGCATATACGGCGCTTCTTCCTTAACAAAGCGCTTCACGCCGGGGTTTTCCAAGCCGATACTGTTGAGGAGCCCTGCCGGCGTTTCCATCACGCGCTGACCCGGGTTTCCTGCGCTGCCGTTTAGCGTCAGTCCCTTGCCGCAGATGCCGCCCAAACGGGAGACGTCGAACAGCTCCGCATACTCATGCCCGAAGCCGAACGTGCCGGAAGCCGCGAGTACGGGGTTTTTCAGCTCCACGCCAAGCAGCGTTGTCACAAGAGGATTAGATGGCATCGTACACCTCCTGATACGGGAACACCGGCCCGTCCTTGCAGATGCGTTTCTGGCCTACCGTTGTTTTGCAAGTGCAGCCCAGGCACGCCCCGACGCCGCAGGCCATGTGCTTTTCCAGCGAAACATAGAGCGCTGCGTTCGCCTGTTTCGCCGCCTGCGCCGCGGCGCGCAGCATGGGCGCGGGCCCGCAGGCGTAATAGGTCGCTTCTTTCGTGAAATCCACATCTGCCGTGACATATCCGCCGAGGTTGATCTTCATGTTGTCCGAGAGTGCCGCAAATTCAGCCTCCAGATATGCCTCTTCCCGAAAGCCCAAATATACTTCAATCCGCCTCAATGGGTCGGCTTTGCGCAGTTCCTTTAGCAGCAGGTAGAGCGGCGCAGTGCCGATACCGCCGCCGATTACCACCGCGTCCCCGGAGAATATGGGAAAGCCGTTGCCGCAGGGCCCCTGTACAGTAAGCTCCTGTCCAACGAGCATGCGGGAAAACAGTTCTGTTCCGTGCCCGGCAACCTGGTATAAAAACGATACTTCTCCGGCGTCTTTGTCCGCGTCAAATAGGCTGATGGGCCTACTTAAAAACGGATCCAGCGTATTTGGCTGGCGCAGCATATAGAATTGCCCGGCGCGGCCTATGGGCGCGCCGGATAGACGCATGCGGAAAATGTTTTCTGCGATGCGCGCGTTTTCCGCGATTACAGCCATTTCAAGATATCCTCCCGCATGGCGAGGACGGCGTTGTTTACGTGTACGTCAAAGTCACTTTCTTCCGTCCTGCCCTTGTGCGCCGTGATGAGCCCGCGGGAGGAATTGACCACCCCACGAACCCCGTCGCGGAAGAATGCCGCGATATCCTTGCCCGTGCCGCCCTGCGCGCCGTAGCCGGGGATGAGCAGAAAGGTATGCGGCAACAACTGCCGTATGGTTTCAAACTCTTCCGGATAGGTAAGGCCGGTGACGGCGCCTATGGCCGAAAATCCGCTTTCGCCGATAAACGCCTTGCCCCATTCGCTCACCTTCTGCGCCATGCGCTGGTAAAGCGTTTGGCCGCCGACGTCCAAATCCTGAAAATCCCCGCTCGAAGGGTTCGAGGTCTTCACCAGCACAAACAGACCTTTGCCTTTTTCAAGGTACGGGTAGTAGGGGGATATTGCATCCTCGCCCATGTAGGCGTTTACGGTGATGAGGTCGGTTTCAAAATCCCCGGCAAAGTGCCCCTGCGCGTACTGAGCGGCGGTGGAGGAAATGTCCCCGCGCTTGACGTCGGATATGACGACGCTGCCTTTCTCTCGGGCGTACCGCACGGTATCCGCAAACGCCCGCATGCCGTTCAACCCCAGCGCCTCATAGCAGGCGACCTGCACCTTGAAGCAGCCCGCGTTTTCATAGGTAGCGTCTATGATCTTCCGGTTGAATTCGAATAGTTTTTCCCCGGTGGAGCGATCCTGCTTTTTCAAATATTCCGGCAAAAAGGATAGCTGCGTATCCAATCCCACGCAGACCGGCCCTTTTTTCTGTACATCCTTAAAAAGCCTGTCCATACTCATAGCGCGTCTCCCCCTCCACGATTGTCTGTAATACCCGCCCGCGCACCTTGCGCCCCTCAAATGGGGTGTTGTGCGACTGGGAGATCATATCGTCTTTCTTTATTTCGTATTCTTCCTCGGTGTTCAACACCACAATATCCGCCGGATATCCCGGGGCTAAAAGCCCCGCCTTTCTTTTAAGCCTGCGGGCCGGAGCATAGGAGGTCAGATCCGCAAGCCTTGTCAACGGGATATCGTGTGCGTGGAATACCGCAAGGAATATGCCGGTGGCGTATTCAATATTGGAAATGCCTGCCATGCCGCTCCGTTTATCTTCTTCCGTATGCGGGGCATGGTCGGTCGCCAGGCAGTCCACCGTGCCGTCTGTAATACCCTCGATCAGCGCCTCCACATCGGCTTTTGTGCGCAGCGGCGGGTTGACCTTGTAACCGTCGTCGTAGCCGAACAGGTGGTGCGGCGTGACCTCGCAGGTTAAGCTAAGCCCTTCCGCCTTGGCCCGGCGCACCAGCTCCACCGTTTCCGCCCGGCTGATGTGGCCGATGTGCAAATTTCCGCCCGTTTCACGCAACAGCGCGATGTCCCGCGCTACGATCTGCCGCTCCGGCTGGCAATGCGTACTGATCAAAAAGCCGTACCGTTTCGAGTCGAGCAGCAGCTGCCGCATAAAGCCGTCCGAGAATATCGTCTTGCCGTCGTTGGTGAGCATGTTTGTCACTTTAGAGAGCGCCGCGCGGTCGGTAGGGGCTTCGTCCTCCAGGTTTTCGCCCGCGGCCGCGGCTTGCATCAGTTTGCACAGCTTCAGCCGCCGCGCCTTTTCATGGTTCTGTTCCACCAGCTCGGGCGTGCTGATAACCGGGTTTGTGTTCGCCATGGCGCACAGCAGCGCGTAGCCGCCCTTGAGCGCCGCGCGCATGCCGGTTTCCATGGTCTCCTTCTGCGGGTAGCCGGGATCGCGTAGGTGGCAGTGCAGGTCGATAAACGCGGGCAATATCGCGTTCCCATTTACATCCACCGTTTTGTCGCTATACTGGTGGCCCGCTTCCCCGCAATACCGGATGAGCCCGTCCTCCACATACAGATCTCCGAAACGGTCCCCCATCGCATCAATTAGCCTCGCATTATGGTAGCGGACGATCAAGGTTGTTCACTCCTTTATAGGCGCGCCCGCGCGTCGCAGTATTCGCAGGCGTATTCGTTCTTTTCCGCGTCCACCAGATGGAACGTAGTGTTTAATATGTGCTCCTGGTTGGTGATGCAGCGGGGGTTCTTGCAGGTAAGGATGCCCTTTACATGCTCGGGCGGCGAAAGCTTGATTTTACTCACCCGCTCGCCTTCCTTGACATAGGAGATGGTCACGTTGGGGTCAATGAGCCCCAGCACATCGAGATTGAGCTCCAAGTTGGTCTCTATTTTAATCAGGTCCTTATGGCCCATTTTTGTGCTGCTCACATTGCGCATGAGCACCACCACGTCATCGAGCTTGTCCAGGCCAAGCTGCTGAAAAATCTTGTACCCGTGCCCTGCGCGGATATGGTCGATCACGATGCCTTCCTTGAGTTTGGATACGTTGATCATAGCGTTTCCCTCCTTTTACGCTCTTACAGTCCCGCCGGTTCCGCTGCGCCCAACAGCTTCATGATGAGCGCCATGCGCACATACATGCCGAACTTCACCTGTTCAAAGTACACCGCGCGGGGGTCCTGATCCACCTCGGTGGCGATCTCGTTGACGCGCGGCAGCGGATGCATCACGATCATATCCTGCTTAGCGAGCGCCATTTTATCCGCCGTCAGTATAAAGAAGTCTTTTAAACGCAGGTATTCCTCCTCGCTGATGAACCGCTCGCGCTGCACGCGGGACATGTAGAGGATATCGAGCATGGGCATCGCGCCTTCAAGATCCGTGGTTTCCGTAAAGGGCACGTTCGCTTTATTGAGCGCCTGCTTGACGTAGGCGGGCATGGTCAGTTCTTCCGGGGAGATGAACAGGAATTTCACGTTCTCGTACCGGGAGAGGCAGGTGACAAGCGAGTGGATGGTGCGTCCGAACTTCAGATCCCCGCATACGCCCACCGTCAGCCCGCTGAAGCTCTTTTTGTAGTTGCGGATGGTTAAGAGATCGGTCAGCGTCTGGGTGGGGTGATGGTGGCCGCCGTCCCCCGCGTTGATGACGGGGCAGGAGGCGTACTGGCTCATCAGCTTCGCCGTACCCTCCTTGGGGTGGCGCACCACGATAATGTTCGCATACTGCGCCACCGTACGGGCGCTGTCAGCGACCGTCTCCCCTTTTGCGGCGCTGGAGGTGGAAGGGTCCGAAAAGCCGATTGTGCTGCCGCCCAGACGCAACATGGCTGCGTCGAATGAGAATTTGGTCCGGGTGGAAGGCTCATAAAAAAGGCTTGCAAGGAGTTTTCCTTTGCACGCCTCTTGAAAACGGGATGGATTTTGAATGATACGTTCCGCAAGGGATAATACTTCCTCAATTTCCGGAAGGGAAAAATCTCCCGGGGCAATCAGGCTTTTGTTTTGAAGCATGTCGTCTCTCCTTTCTTGGTACGGGGTGGCCCTGCCGTAGGGGGGCCAGGTTACGCTGCATACTTGATTGCAAAAAAAAACACTTGGTTTACAAAAGCACCAGTGTTTTTATTTCTCTCGGTTGTATTCGGTTGTATTTCAGCCGAAGCCTCATACGTTTGCCTTTCTTAATGCCGCGCATTCATTTTGACAAGGATACTAAAATTGCGCCCGTCTGTCAACGGGTTTTTTCATTCGATTGGACAAGAATTTTATGGAAGCACTGTTTGAAGAACCTCTTTGCGTGCGATTAAAAAAGCAAAATGTTTCATAATGGGAGGAAATATCAAATAAATGCAAATAAATTGTAAATTGAATCCTCGCTCCCCATGTTTTGCGCTATAATAGAGAAAATATCCCTAAGAATTGGCTATATTTCTCATAGGAGGAATTACATGCGCAGACGCGCGCTCTTTACGTATATATCCTGTGTCCTTTTGCTCGGCGTCCTTTTGCAGGCGGGCGGACCTGCCGCGCTTGCGGAGGGAGAGGCTGCTATGCCGGAAACGACGTCCGAGTCTCCGCTGGAGGGAACGCCAACGCCCACGCTTACCCCGGAACCTACGCCTCCGCCTATACCCGAGACGCCTTCTCCGGAGCCTACGCCTCCTTTTTTCACCCCGCCCATGGAAACGCCTACACCTTTGCCTGAATCCACGCCTGTGCCCACGCCCACGCTTGTACCCACGCCTACGCTCCCCCCCACGCCCACTCCTACGCTTTTACCTACGCCCACTCTTTCGCCCACGCCGCTGCCTTATGCCGTGTGGATCGATTCGCATGACATCACCATACCGGTGGGTACGCCATTGGACCTAAGCAGCCTTGCGTTTGCGTGTGATGAACTGGGGCAGGAGCTTTGGGTGAGAGTGCTCGACGACGGCGGGTTCTCGCCGGATGTGCCGGGCATATACGTCATCCGCCTTGCCGCAAGGCATCCTGCAAGCCGTGAGGAAGAGGTAACGTTCTGCACGGTGACGGTGCTTGAACCGGAGGAGCAAAAAAGCACGCTCATCGGCACCAGCGATTCCCGCTACCGCAAATACCGGGAATACCGGGATGTGATTTCGGAGGACCTGCAGCGCATCATATCCGGCCTCAATCAGGAATTTATAGAGCGCGTAAATCTGCTGCAGGGCGCGTTTGACGACGCCGAGCAGGTTGCCTTGTTGCGCGCCGTGCCTGTGCAGGAGGAAACCGACGAATTAAGGCCCTTGCAGGCCGCAACGGAAAGCACGCTCGTTCCGCTTAGAACCCCCACCGTATCCAACTGGGCAGAGGTGCTCGCGGTGTTTGTGGCGAAAAGCTCGCTGGATGTGGAGGAGCCGCTGGACCTGTACAATTTACGGAAAATTCCGCTCGACGGCATTAAAGACGTGTTCTGGGATATGCATTCGCTTGCATTCAATATGGAAGACGGCGCGCTCAAGGTGATGCTGACGGAAAAAAGCAGCCAGGAAATGGCGATACTTTACGGCTTTGATGAAAACAGGGCCGCGCAACTCGACGAGCTGATGCAGCCGGAGTTTTTACGGCTGTTCGCCTCGCTCACCGGGGATACTTCGTTTTCGGATATGACAAAGGAGCAGGAGGAAGAAATCCGGGAGAGCCTGCCCCAAGGGTTGACCATGCAGCGGGAGCAGATCGTGCTCACGGCGTACTCGATGGTGGAGCAGATCGAATACTTCTGGGGCGGGAAATACCCCGAGGTCGGCTGGAATCCGCTCTGGGGCGTGCCCAAGGTGGTCACCTCTCTGGGCAGCGAGACGACCGGCACCATACAAAACTTCGGCCTTGACTGCAGCGGATTCGTTACGTGGACGTTTATCAACGCCGCGAAGGACGTCAAGCTGCTAAATGCGATCGGGGACGGCTCGGCGAGGCAGTGGAGCAATTCCATCACCTTAGGCTGGGACGAAGCCCAGCCCGGCGATCTTGCGTTCCGCGCGGTGCCGGGGACTTCCGCAATCAATCATGTGGGCATTGTGGTGGAGAAACGGGAGGACGGCACATACCTTGTGGCGCATTGTTCCTCCAGCCGGGATACCGTGGTGGTAACCGAAGCCTGGTCAAGCGGCTTCCGGTATATGAGAAGGCCGGTGCTGTATGCGGATGCGTAGACGAAAGCTTACGCTCGCCGCAATAGTTGCGCTGTGCCTGCTGCTGCCGCTTATCGCTTTAGCAGAGCAGTATGTCGTGTGGGAAAGCGAGCCGGAACAAAAAAGCGACGTGAAGCCGGGCGATACCATCCGCTACGCGTTTACGGTGGAGGAAGCGGCAAAAACCGAAGACTGGACGGCTCTGCGCGTGCAGCTGGGAGAAGGCCTTTCGCTGCAAAAAGAAAGCGTTGTGCTTGAACTGGCGGAGCAGCCAATCGCGTCCATCAGCCCGGAACCTGAAAAGCCAGCCAAGACCGCCGAGCCTGAAACGCAGGACGTCCAGTGGGAGATTGTGCCGGGAAACGACGGATTTGTGGTTCTCCTTTCCGCGCTAAGCGCCGGGGATAGGGTATCGTTTGATGCAACCGTGCAGGCGGAAGGGGAGGCAAAAGTCGCAGTCCAGACGGACGCGTTTTCTTCCGAGATCTCCCATACGCTCGTCATACCCCCAACACCCACGCCCGCGCCCGTGTCCGTCGCCACGCCCGCCTCTGTTGCGGAGCAGAAGACGGGGCCGGGGGCGCTGCAGATTGTGCTCGCAGTATTGGTTACGGGGGCTTTAGGTTTTCTGAGCTTTCTGGGGTATCGGAAGGTCATACTGTTAAAAGGGCTCATGCAAAAGCCCACCGAACTCGATGCTTCAAACAAGCCGGAGGAGCAAAAGCAGGAGCAGGACGTGGAAACGTAACCGCGCGAATTTTGAACAAGCGAAAAGCCGATATGCTCGGCTTTTTCTTTTTCCATATCCTTACAAAAATAATTTTGAATTCTTTATATTGTGAATGTTGACATAGTGTGCAATGCACACTATAATGTGAAATATACTATCGAATATGGGGATGTGAATATGGAACGAGAGGAGATATTATCGGGCCTGATACTTGAGCTAAGACGCGGCAGCATCGTGCTTGCGGTGCTCAGCCAGCTCCAAAAGCCCATGTACGGGTACCACTTGGTCAATGTCATGGGAGAAAGCGGCATTGCGGTGGAGGTCAACACGATCTACCCGCTGCTTCGGCGGCTGGAAGGCCAGGGGTTATTGAAAAGCGAGTGGGAAACCGGAGGGGCAAAGCCAAGAAAATACTATGTGATAACGGATTTTGGAAACGAAATTTACCGGGTGCTCAAAAAGCACTGGGATGAAACGGTTGCCAGCATGAACAGCCTGATGGAGGGGGAAAGGCAATGAAATCGGATTTAATCGAACGCTACATCTATGCGGTGGAAAAACGTCTGCCTTATAAGCAGCGGGCGGATATCAAGAAAGAACTGAACACGCTCATTGCAGATATGCTCGAGCAGCGCTGCGGGGACGTCCCGCCCGCCGAGCATGACATCCGCGTGGTATTGACCGAACTTGGCACGCCAAGTGAGCTAGCGGAAAAATACGATCCGGATAAGCACCATGCGCTCATTGCGCAGCCTTATTACGGCAAATACAAAATGATACTTAAAATCGTTATGCCGGCTGTGGCGGGCGGGCTCACGATTGCCGCATTTATCACGACGCTGCTTGGGGACCCCCCGCAGGTTCCGTTCTTCCGGTTTGTGGAGTGGATCGGCGGGTTGCTCATGGGGGAGCTCTATGCGTTCGCGTTTGTCACGGGGCTGTTTGCGTTCTTTGAACGCAAGGGTGTCAAGCTGGACCATGACGATGCTTTAGGCGACCTGCCGCCCGTACCTGAAAAGAATGAGCGGATCAGCCGGGGGGAGACCATTGTGGGTATCGTCTTCAGTATTGCGTTTCTTCTGCTGTTCCTATGGCTGGCGCCGTGGGTCATTGGGATCTATAACGCCGATGGTTTTGTGCCCATGTTCAATCAGGAGGTGTTGCTGCAGATGTGGCCTGTACTGCTTCTGATTACGGGAGCGGGCATCGCGAAGGAAATCGTGAAGATGCTTGAGGGCCGGTATACCTTCAAGGTTGCGTTCACTACGCTGATTACCGGGGTATTGAGCTTGGGATTGTTCATGTTGCTGTTTTTTACAAAGGACATTGTAAACCCCGGATTTCTCCCCGGCGTTACGGCGCTCTTTGGCGTAAACGATACGGTTGGCCATGCGGTACTCGGCAATGCGCCGGTCTTCTTTTTCGGCGTGGTCGTGTTCGCTCACGTTTTGGATATCGTAATGTTGTTTGTAAAGGCATACCGCTTCCGGCAGGCGTAAGCCGCGGATGTCAGACTGATATGGCGTACCGGTGGAAAAAACGGACACCCGGCAATTTTCGCTTGCCGGGTGTTCGTTATGTACTTATCCCGGGAAAAGCACCGGGCGGCGGGCCGATCAGTTTAAAAGCGCTTTTGCCCAAACCTCCGGCTGGAAGCCAATGAGAACAAATCCGTCGCCAACAAGGATAGGCCGTTTTACCAGCATGCCGTCGCTTGCGAGCAATGTAAGCTGGGCTTCTTCCGGCATGGAGGGCAGCTTATCTTTTAAAGATAACGCACGGTATGATAAGCCGCTTGTATTGAAAAACCGCTTGAGCGGCAGTCCGCTTAAACTTATCCACGACCTTAATTCATCGGGCGTGGGGCGGTCCAACTTTATATCCCGCGCCGTGTGGCCTATCCTATGTTCCTCCAGCCAATGCTGCGCGGCTGCACAGGTACTGCATTTCGGATAACAAATAAAAAGCATGCCGGGTTCTCCTTAATCAACGTTCCGCTGCCGCAGCGCGGCCGCTTATACTCACGTGAGCGTTTTATCATTGGTCAGATCGCCATTGCCGCTCACCGGAATGGCGTCGCCAAGGTAGGTGGGCAGGGGCTGTATGACGCAGTACAAGAAATCCTTTACCCTGGCGAGCATTTCCCGGGCATTTCGCAGCTGCTTATGGATTTGTGCCGTATCGGCGTCGGATACCACAAAGCCATAGGCGTCCAGACCCAGCGTGCGGGCGATGTACACCGCACGGTACAGGTGGTATTGCTGCGTCACGATTATGACGCGACGCGCCTCAAACACGTCCCGCGCACGGTACATGCTTTCATATGTGGAAAACCCTGCGTGGTCCATGAATATGTGCGAGGAAGGAACGCCCCGCTCCACGGCAAATGTTTTCATGACATTGACCTCGTCGTACTCCTTGCGCCCATGGTCCCCGCTCATTAAAAGCCGCGAAGCCGCGCCGTCTTCATAAAGCGCGATGCCGCTTTGGAGCCTGTCCTGGAGCACGGGGCTGGGCTGGTCGCCTTCCCATACCCCGGCGCCCAATACCAGAATGCAGTCCGCTTGAAGCGCTTTTGCCTCCTCCTCGGAAACAAAGTATGGTTCGGATGATGCGACCACCGCACGGTCTATCAGGAACGGTACGGCAAGAAGCAGCGCCGCCGCGATCAGCCACGGCCACAGCTTCCGGCGCTTTTTACTCGGCTTGTCCTTTTTCATGCAATTCCCCTTATTTCAGGATATCCAAAGTATACCATAAGAGGCGGCGGCGGGGGTGAAAGAAACTGTAAACAAACGCGAGGTCGTCGCATCAATACCGGATCGGTTCCAGCCGGTAGAGGTCTGTCCGACGGTTGCGCCGCACGGGAATGCTGTTTCTCATTTCCTCCAGCATGCCCATGTCAAGCTCTACGACTGCGACCTCCTCCTGCTCCTTGCAGGCGTAAAGCACCGCGCCGTCCGGCGTGGCGACGAGCGAATGCCCGTATGCGTTGGCTGACTGCGCGGGGGAGACGGCGGATACAAAAAGCTGGTTGTCTAAAGCCCGCGCCCGCAATAAGAGCTCCCAGTGGCG
>JAFABA010000137.1 GCA_023426265.1 Bacillota bacterium | reverse complement strand
TACAGCGCGCGCAGGCGCTCCAGCAGTTCGTCAAACGGGCATACCCACCGCTCCGCGCGCGGGTGGAAGTAAAACGCGCATACGGAAGGATGCGTCTGCCCCTCCCCCGCCATAAATTCGTTCCCCGTTTCAGACCAGAGTATGACGCGCTTATTTTGCCCCGCCGAAAGCGCCGCGCCAAGTTCCGTATGCGTCCCCTTGCCGCCCGGCAGCAGCAAAAGCACAAGCTCGGCTGCAACGACCGCCTCAAGTTCCATGGAGGAAACGCGCCGCATGCGCTCGGGCCCTTCGCGCCTGATATCGCCGTGCGCCGTCCAATCGTATGTGCGCGTGTGGCGGGAGAGCGCTTGCGCCGCCAGGCCGACCCGCTCTGCATTCTCCAGCCCGCTTGCAATATAGTAGGTCATTTCTTGATTAGATCCTCTTTGCGCAGACCCGGCCCCGGATCGCCCTGGGCCCAGTGCCTGCGGCACAGGCCGATGTATTTGTCGTTTGCGCCCAATACCACCTGCTCGCCGACCTTGGTGATACCGCCCTTGCCGTCCAAACGGGCGTTGAATGTGGCCTTTCTGCCGCACCAGCAGATAGTCTTGACCTCCTCGATGGTATCCGCCCAGGCCATCAGCCACTGGCTGCCCTCAAAAAAGTTGCCCTGAAAGTCCGCCCGAAGGCCGTAACAAATGACGGGAACATCGTATACGTCCACAAGCTCCACAAGCAGCTCAACTTCGCTCTTGGTTAAAAACTGCGCTTCATCCACGATGAGGCAGTCATATTTGTGGGCCCGCACGGCTTTTACGTCCATCTCATGAAACAGCATGCAGTCCCCTGCAAGCCCGCAGCGGGAAGCGATCACGTGATCCCCGTCCCGCTGGTCGACGGCGGGTTTTAACAGCAGCGCCTGCTGCCCGCGCTCGCCGTAATTGTGTTTGACCATCAGTGCGTTCGCGCTTTTGCTGGAGCCCATGGCTCCGTACCGGTAATACAGTTTCGCCATTCAATATGCTCCTAGCGGCTGCCCTTATCGTAGGGCTGGCCGGACGCGCGCGGCGCCTGAGAATTTCTGGATGTAAACGCGAGTACGATGAGTGTCGCGATATACGGGATCATTTTATAGATATAGCTGTTGATGCCAAGGTCCAAGAGAACCGGAATGCCCGAATAGGAGGAGGAGATCGTCTTCATCAGCCCGAAGAACAGCGCCGCGAAAAGTATGCGCATCGGCTTCCATTGCCCGAATATCAGCACCGCTATCCCCAGGAACCCGTAGCCCGCTACGGTAGCGTTGAAGTTGGTGGAGGTAGGCACCACAAACACCAGCCCGCCCAGGCCCGCGAGCATGCCGGATATGGTAACGCCCGCATAGCGCATTTTGTATACGTTGATGCCCACGGAATCCGCCGCCTGGGGATGCTCGCCGCATGCGCGGAGTCTCAGGCCAAAGCGCGTCCTGTACAGCAGCACCACCGCCACGATCAATATGCCAAAGCCGATATATGTGGTGATGAAGGACTGTTTGAAGAACATGTCCCCCAGCACGGGAATCTTGCTTAGCAAGGGAACCTCCGCGATGCGAAACGTGTTTTTGAACGTAATCTGCTGCACGCCGTTCTCCTGGATCATGCGTGCGGCAAACACGGCAAACGCGGGTGCGAACATGTTGAGCGCCGTACCGCTGATGGTTTGATCCGCCTTCATGTTGATGGAGGCGTACGCATGCAGCAAGGAAAACAGGCCTCCGGAAATCGCCGCGATGAGTATGGCGCAAATCAGCAGGATCTGCCCGTCCATCACGCCCATATTCTGCATGAAGTTGATAAACAGGATGCTCGCAAATCCGCCCACGATCATGATGCCCTCGAGCGCGATGTTGACCACGCCGCAACGCTCGCTGAACAGCCCGCCCAAAGCGACGATCAGAAGAGGGATGGAATAGGTCATCATTTGCTGTACGAGGAAATACAGGGTATCCATTATTGTTTCCCCTCCCCTTCGGTTTTTTCGGCTTCTTTTGCAGCCTCCAGCGCGGCCTCAGGCGTGCCCGTTTCCACAATCTGCAGCACGTCCTTCAAACCGGTCAGTTTTTTAATAAACGTGCGGAACACAAGCGCGAACGCGCTGAAGTAAATGATCGCTGCGGTGATGATATCGATGATCTCCACCGCGAAATCAAGCCGCTGCAGATATTCGCCGCCCATTGTGATGTAGGCGATGAACAATGCGGAGAAAATGATGCCAAGCGGATTGTTAAGCCCCAGCAGCGCCACGGAGATGCCGTTAAAGCCATCGTTGAGAAGCATGTCCACCACCTTATAGCGCCGCCCGTTCGCTCCGGAAAGGTAAACAAGGCCGCCGCCAAGACCTGAAAGAGCGCCGGCAATGACCATAGAGAGCACGATATTGCGCCTCTCATTGATGCCCGCGTACTTGCTTGCATGGCGGTTATAGCCGCACGCCTTTAATTCATAACCGAACGCCGTTTTATTGAGCACGATGTACATGACGATTGCGACCGCGATTGCGATGAATATGCCGTAGTTGACAGTGGAGCCGGGAAACAGCGTCTCCAAAAATCCCTTAGGGATGACTGCGGATGGAGCGGTGTTTGAGGAAAGATTCATCGTGGAGTCAAAGAGCGGCGGCGGGGATTTCAATGCCGGAAGCTTCATTAAGAAGTTCACCGCGAACAGCCCGATGTAGTTCATCATGATGGAGGAAATGACCTCGTTCACGTTGAGATATGCCTTGAAGAGGCCGGGTATAAGCGCCCATAGGCCCCCCGCCACGGCGGAACCCATCAGCGCCACGATCCAGTGCCAGGGAGCGGGCAAAAACGTCCATTTGATGCCGATGAATATCGCCACAAACGCACCCACCGTAAACTGGCCGGACGCGCCGATATTGAACAGGCCTGTCTTGAACGCAAAGCCCACCGAAAGGCCCGTCATTATCATGGGAATGGCGTAATAGAACGTCTGCCCGACGCCCTTTGCGCCGCCGCCAAACCCGCCCCCCAATATAATGGCAAGGCCCTCCAGCGCTTCCCTTGAGTTGCTGATAAGCATGATAACGAACCCGAACAGCATGCCAACCAATATGGCGGCAACAGAAGAAGCGGCGCTTGTGAACCCTGCGCTCCGGATTAAGCTCTTTACTTTCTTCATTGCGCCTGCCTCCTCTTGGAGCCCGCCATATACAGCCCCAGTTCCTGTACGGTAATCTCTTTGGGATCAAACTCGCCCACGATGGCCCCCTCATAAATGACAAGTATGCGATCGCTGACATTCATTACCTCGTCCAGTTCCAGGGAAACCAGCAGCACTGCCTTACCTTCGTCCCGTTGCACAATCAGCTGCTTGTGGATGTATTCGATCGCGCCGACGTCCAAACCGCGGGTGGGCTGCACGGCAATCAATATTTCGGGGTCATAATCGATTTCACGGGCGACGATGGCCTTTTGCTGGTTGCCGCCGCTCATGCTGCGCGCCAAAGTAACGGGTCCCTGGCCGCTGCGGATGTCAAAGCGCCGGATGAGCATTTCCGCATAGGCGCGCGTCTTTTTGAAATCCCGGAAGCCGCCCTTCTGGTATTCGGGCATAAAGTACTTTTTGAGCGCCAGATTGTCCTCCAGCGTATAATCGAGCACCAGACCGTGCTTGTGCCTGTCCTCCGGAATATGCGCCATGCCCAGCACGTTGCGGGCACGGATGCTTTTATGCGTAATATCCTGGCCGTTTAAGAGGATCGCGCCGCTTTCGGGCTGTATAAGGCCTGTCAGCGCCTGCACAAGCTCGCTCTGGCCGTTGCCGTCGATGCCCGCGATGCAGACGATTTCCCCCTTGCGCACGGTAAAGGATACGTTGTTTACTGTTTTCTTGGTATGATGCCTGGAGGAGACGGTCAGGTTTTTCACCTCGAACACCGGCGCGCCGATGTTGGGCTCATCCTTGTCCACCTCGAGCATGACCTTGCGGCCCACCATCATTTCGGACATTTCCTCTTTGGTGGTGGAAGCGACGTCTATGGTGCCGATATACTTGCCTTTTCTGAGCACCGTACACCGGTCCGCAACTGCTTTGATTTCGTTGAGCTTATGGGTGATGAAGAGTATCGATTTGCCTTCCTGCGTGAGGCCGCGCATGATCTTCATCAGCTCGTCGATCTCCTGCGGCGTCAATACCGCCGTGGGCTCGTCAAATATCAATATTTCATTTTCACGGTACAGCATTTTGAGTATTTCAACGCGCTGCTGCATGCCGACGGTTATATCCTCCACGACCGCGTCCGGATCCACCCTCAGGCCGTAACGCTCGGAAAGGGCAACCACCTTTTTACGTGCCTCCTCCATTTGCAGGAAGCCGTTTTGGGTGGTCTCAACGCCCAAAATGATATTTTGCAGCACCGTAAAATTATGGACAAGCTTAAAATGCTGGTGCACCATCCCGATGCCCAGCGCATTGGCGTCGTTGGGGTTTGAGATTTTTACCTCTTTGCCGTCCTTCCTGATAACGCCCTGTTCCGGCTGGTAGAGCCCGAACAGCACGCTCATGAGCGTGGACTTTCCCGCGCCGTTCTCCCCCAAGAGCGCGTGAATTTCCCCTTTTTCCAATTGCAGCGTAATATCGTCGTTTGCAACGATGCCGGGGAATGTCTTGGTGATGTGAAGCATTTCGATCACATAGCTCATGCCGTCACTCCTGCTCTATATGTAGTGTTGATACATCCTATTCGAACTGTTCATTCGAAGAATAAATACATGACATGTCCTAATTATACCGAAATTTGAACAAAGAATAAACAAAAACTATCAGGCTAACTGAAAAAAAGAGGCAGGCAGATTCTGGCCTGCCTGCCTCTTTGCAGCAATAAAGTTATTCGACGACCGTGACTTTCACGTTGGAAAGCCCAAGCTGATCCGCGCTTGCCGCGGCGTCATCCTTGGCGATGGTGATTTCCTTGGCCGCGATCTTCGCGAACAGAGCGTCATAATCCGCCTGCGTGAAGGTGTTGAACTTGGAAGTAGCCATCGGCAGGCCGATGGAGTTGTTGGAAGCATCCAGAACGAGGCCCTGGCCGCCCGGGAACGCTTTATCGTAATACTGTTTGAGCAGCATCTCGACGCCCGGCGCCAGAGACTTCATAGCGGAGGTGATGACGGTATCGCTTTCGCCGGACTGGTCAACGTCAACGCCGATGCTCTTTGCGCCCGCAGCTTCGGCAGCAGCGAACACGGAGAAGCCGACGGCGCCGCCGCAGGCGAAGATCACTTCGGTGCCGGCGTTGTACCAGGAAGCGGCGAGGTTCTGCGCTTCGGGAGTGGCGTCAAAACCGCCGGTGTAGTGGTACATGAGGTCAACGTTTACGCCCAGCTCTTTGGCGGCGTCATTCGCGCCCTGCGCAAAGCCGTAACCATAACGGACGACCGCGGGAACCGCCATACCGCCCATGAAGCCCAGCTTGGTGTAGCCATCCTTCACGGCAGCATAGCCGGCGAGGTAGCCGGATTCCTGTTCAGCATAGGTAATGCCGACGGTGTTGGGGCCGGTCTTGTAAGTGGGTGCGCCGGTAGACCAATCGCCATCGTTGGGGGAACCGTCCAGCAGTATGAAGGCAACGTCGGTATACTTATCCTGTGCGATGAATATCGGGGTTTCAAACAGGAAGCCCGGGGTCACAATGACCTTCGCGCCATTCTGAACAGCCAGCTCGATCTGGGCAAGATATGCGTCGTTGGACTGCTCGGTGGGCTGATAGTACTTGTAGGTCTTGCTGTTGGCCTTAGCGTAGGCTTCAACGCCTTCCCACGCGCCCTGGTTGAACGATTTGTCGTCGATGGTGCCGATATCCGTGATAAGGGCAACCTCGAAGGTCGGCTTTGCCGGTGCACAGGCGGTGACGCCAATAATCATCATCAGCGCCAGAAGTAAGGCAAATACTTTCTTCATTCTGGATTTCTCCTCCTTCAATTTTGTACTGCCGAGTGTGCTTTGTATATACGTATATACAGCGCACAACCTATTTTAACAAATCTGTTCATAAATTAAAAGAGGGTAGCAAAAATTACATCCAATATGAGGTGGTTCATCCACCATCAGGAAAGTTCGGCAAAGCCCGCCTTATTTCTCCGCAAGATTTTTTGCGTAACAAAGCATCAGGGTGTCCTGTTGAAACCCTTCGCTTTTATACAGCGCGGCGGCTTTGTCGTTTTCCCCGTTTACGGAAAGTTCCACGGTTTCAAACTCCGCCGCATATGCCGTATTGAGCCCGAACCGCAGCAGGCTTCTGCCCAAGCCCATTCTCTGGTACCGCGGCAGCACCGCAATCGGCCCGATCTCCGCCTTGTTTTCATCGGAAAAGGCTTCGATCTGCAAAATACCGATTGGCACTTCCCCATCCCAAAGCAGATACAGCCCGCCGCCGAGCTTTTCGTACGATTCTGCCGAAGCCTTCACCCTTCCCGGCGTCAGTTCCGTATGCCAGGCAAACCCCGAAAATGCGCTGTTGCTGATATCTCACCAGAGCTTCCCGTCTGCCCCCGCTCTCAGGGGCTCCACCCGATACCCCTCCGGGAATACCGGCGCGGGTACGGTGGCCTCCCTGCTCCTGGTCAGCACCCACGCATACCGTTCAATAAAAAATCCCAATCGGATAAGAATATCGCCCGCATCCGCCTTTTCCTCGGGCAGGAACAGATAAGCGGTTTCAATTCCCAGAAGATCCCCTATTGCGGCGTTTAACAGCGCGGAATACGCGTCAAAAGAAAGGGATCGCGCATGCAGGATGCGGAACCTGCCCTTTTTGTTTTTCCGGAACGCACCGCCAAGCATCAGCGATGCAACGCCAAGAAGCTCTCCCCCGTCGCCGCGCAGCAAGTACGTCGGGTTGTCTTTATCCGGTATGAATTCGCTTAACGCGTCATTGTCCAAATGCGATTCGTCGTGCTCGCGCCGATGCGCTTTGCAGTATTCTATGAATTCCGGTGCGGGAGTGCGCAGCGTTTCAATCTTCATAGTATCCTCCAAAGACCGATTATACGGTCAGCCCTGTACCCGTCCCATTATGACGGTGCTGTAATACCTGCCGTCTGAAAGGAGCCTGTCCTTTTTCAGCATACCTTCCACCATAAATCCAAGGCGCTCGTACAGCGCAATTGCTTTCGTATTTGTTTCCAGGACAGAAAGCATCATTTTCTTTATCCCGTTTGCGTCCGCCCAGGAGACCGATTGCGTGAGCAACGCCTTGCCTATGCCATACCCCCAGTACGCCTTTAAGACGCATATTCCAAATTCCACGCGGTGCGAAAACCGTTTGAGCGTGCTGCCCTGGCATCTGCAATACCCAACCAGAGAGCCTTCCGCCTCCGCCACTAAAAACAGATTGTGGGACTGCTCCGCGTCCTCCCGAATAAGAGTCTGAAATGCAGTTTCATCCATATACGCCTCGCCGGGTTCCCGGTCCATATTCTCCGTTTCCCCGTCGATCAGTAAACGCAGTTCGGATAATGCCTTGGCGTCGGTTCCTTTCGCGTTACGAATAACATAGGTAAAATCTCCGGAAGTAAAACTGCACTCTGAAATAAGCATGGAGTCCTCCTCTGTATAAAACCGCCTTTTGCATAACAATCAACATTCCAGCATGATGGAAAGGATCTGCCTGTCGGTCTCCTTCATGCCGTCGCGGGCCATTCTTCCCACCGAGGAGATCGTATCCTCTATATCGGCTTTCACCAACCCATCGCCGGGGAGATAGGCCCTGTTGTTCATCGCCAGCAAATGCGCCATAATGGCCGCATCGAGGCTCGCGGCGATCTTAATACCGCAGGAGGGTTTCGCGCCGTCGCAGACGATGCCCGAAACATTGGCCAGCGTGTTGGTGATTGTCATTTTGACTTGTTGGAGGCTCCCGCCCGCCAAGTATGTGATTGCGGCGCCGCTGGCGCATGAGGCGCTCACCACCCCGCAAAAAGCAGAAAGCCTTCCAATTAAAGTTTTTTGATGGATAGTCAGCAAATTGGACAGCACAAGCGCCCGGAGCAAACGTTCCTCCATTATTCCCTTTTCCCTCGCATACACAATGACGGGTACCGAGGAAGCGATGCCTTGGTTTCCGCTCCCCGAATTCGTGGTGACTGGAAGCTCAGAGCCTCCCATACGCGCCTCCGAAGCGGAGGCGGTGTACGCTTTCACTTTATTGAACGCGCCGCCCCGGCCGCCACGAAGGAGGGTATTGCCGATGTCCACCCCATATTGTCCCTTTAGCCCTTCCCGGGCGATCGCCATGTTGTTCTTGATTTGCTGTTCCAATAGGGCTCTGACTTTTTTAAGCTCTACCGTTTCGGCAAACTCAAAAATTTCGTCTACGTTTAGAACGCTCCGGTCGGTCAATTTCCCCAAATAACTTCCAGCAGAAGCCGGTTTTTCGTATATCGCCCGTCCGTTCTTTTCTATTCTGACGATATTGGTATGAAAGTCCTGCACCTCCACTTTGGCGGTCTCCTGATTTGCAGAAACCTCGATAATAATATGCAGCGTTTTGCTGGTATCCAGCGCCGATACTTCGCAAATACCTTTTTCCAAAAGAACGGATACTTCCTGCGCGTGCCGCTTGTCCAAGTTGGACAGAACCTCCATCCCATGTTCGGCATTCCCCCCAACCGCCCCGGCCAAAGCGCTGACCTCAATCCCCTTGAGCCCTCCCGTATTGGGCACGACCACACTTTTTACGTTCTTGATGATGTTGCCGCTGCAGGAAACCTTTATATACGAAGGAAAAGATCCTAAAACGTCCCTCGCCTTCGCCGCCGCGTATGCGATTGCGATCGGCTCCGTACATCCAAGGGCCGGAACCAACTCTTCCCGAAGGATTGCAAGGTATTTTTCGGATATCAGATCGTTCATTTTTCCCCCATCGCCTGATCGGTAATCCGTCACAGGCCAATAAACCACGAATTTTATTTGTAATATTGATTATAGCACGCTTGAATTCGCAGCATGAAGATCAAATTCCATTTGCGATGTACACGCAAAAATATTGCGCTTTTGCTTACTTCCGTATCCTTTGGTTACATACTACCATAGGGATAAAGAAAGGCGGTTTTACTATGGACAATAAAAATCAGGAAATTTTAGATGCATTCCGCTTCCGCTATGCGTGCAAGCATTTTGACCCGGATAAAAAGGTTTCAAAAGAAGATTTTGATACCATTCTGGAGGCGGCACACCTTTCGCCAAGCTCATTCGGCTTTGAGCCGTGGAAAATTCTTGTCTTGCAGGATAAGAGCATAAAAGAAAAGCTTGCCCCCATCGCCTGGGGGGCAAGGAACAGCCTAAGCTGCGCCAGCCGCTTTGTCATACTGCTCGCATACAAGAAGTTGGATATTATCAATGGTTCCGATTATTTGACCCATATACTCAAGGACGTTCAGAAACAGCCGGATGACGCGGTAGAGCGCAAGCGCGAAAAATTCCACAACTTCCAGAAGAACGATTTCAACCTTCTGGAAAATGACCGCGCCCTTTTTGACTGGGCAAGCAAACAAACGTACATCGTACTGGCAAATATGCTCACAGCGGCCGCCCTGTTGCGCATCGATTCCTGCCCCATAGAAGGGTTCGACCAAAAAGCAGTGGACGCATTGCTGGCTGCGGAAGGGGTTGTGGACCCGGATCGCTTTGGCGTTTCCGTCATGGCCGGCTTTGGGTACCGCCAGGAAGTTCCGCGCCCGAAAATGAGACAGCCGCTCAGTGACGTTGTGATTTGGAAATAACCTTTCCTATGCCTTTTCCCCGGCTGCCCTTTCCTGAAGCGTTACCTTTATAATGTCTCCGGGCTGTTTGCCGATTTTGGCCCGGATGTCTTTTCTTATTCCGATAATGTGGCAGGGCGTTCCCATTCTGACAACGCTGCCCTCATAAACTTCGCCGTCGAATGTGGCTGTTACGGGGACTCTCCCCTTCCCAAATTCCGCCTTTACATCGAATGGGATTTCAATGTACGCGCCATCCATATCGGGGACCTTTTTAATTTCCGCTTCGAACTCATATACCTTGCCCATATGTCACGCCTCCACACTCTTTTCAAGCGCTGATATCTTTTTTCATGATATCAGCCTTAATGGGAAGGCGCCAGAAATTCACTTATTTTATCTGTTATATTGATTACGGCGTGCCCCGCCTCGGGCATGACATGGATTTTTGCATGCGGCAGCAAGGCTCCCAGCCGCTTTGCCGACTTTTCGGAATGGAATATCACGTCTTTTGCGCCGACATACAGCGCGACAGGCATGTTCAGCCGCTTTAATTCAGCGTCGGGAAACAGGGGGATCACTTCGCGCCGGTAATTGAAGCTTTCCCCCACAAGCTTCTGGTATGTTAAAAACACCTCCGGGATGCTCTCGTCCATATTGACCTTGCGGAACATTCCGCTCATCATTTTATCGCCGAGTATCCTGTGGACCGTGGTGGCCACAAGGAACGACACCCTTTGCGGGCCAATGCCCGCCGGGCAAAGCAGTACAAGTTTTTCCACCTTTTCAGGGTAGCTTACGGCGAATTTTGCCGCGAGCCACGCCCCCAGCGACATGCCGACAATACTTGCTTTTTCTATGGACAAAGCATCAAGAACGTCATGAAGCCACTCCGCAAACGCGGGCCCTTGAAACGGAAGCTGCTTTTCATCGCTCCTGCCGGGCTCGCCCGGAATATCCACCGCATAGACGCGATGGCCCTTGGAATATTCCACTACGTCACCCATCCACATCACGGAATTCATCGCGCTGCCGTGGAGCAGTATCAGCGGCGGGGCGTCCTTCTCCCCCGCCGCTATCACGAACGTACGGCCATACCGTGTATCGACGTGGAACTTTCCATTCGGCGATACCCAATGCTCCAAAAACGAGTCGTAGAATGCAAGTACGGCAGCTTTCCCTTCCGGGGACTTGAACGCAAGCTTTGTTTTCATTTCAAACTGCTCCTTTTCATTTCAACAGCCAGTCTTCCGCTTCGGCTTTCTCATGGAAAACCCGAAAGCTGTTTCCCCGGTTGGCCTCAGCCAAGAAATCCTTGAATTTCCCTTTTGCTTTTTGATAATCTGCCAAAACCAACGCCGCTTTCACGCGATAATTGGACAGCTTTTGAAGCACCGCTCCAGCCAGACCGGTTTTCAGGCTGAAAAACTCGTCGGAAAGGACATCGCTATGGAGCAATATCAGGTTGGTTTCCTGTTCCATGCAGGCCGCGATCAAGTCCAGCGCATCCTGCTCCGTACGGAGCGGGGTTTGCGCGGAAGCGAATTCCATATACTTTTTGTCTTGCTTTTTAATTACCGTGTACTGCATTTTAACCTCTTCCTTATCATCGCCAAGCTGCATTCGCAGCTTTTTCACCCATTCCAGTTCGTTCTCGTAAGAGGAAATAATATTTTCTTCGATACTGTCCCATATCAGTTCTTCCCTTGGCGTCCTGTTGGGGGAAAACGCGCCTCTGCGTTTTCTTTCCTGCTGGAATACGATCTGCATTTTGATTTCGTACTCGTATTGCGACAGCAACGCGCCAAGTTCCTCCCGACTGAGCTGGCCCGCCCAAGCGAGCTGAACCAGAAACGTCTTTTTACACTCCGGAAGCTCGGGCGAGGTGCATACCCAATCCTTCAGCTCCGCCAGTCCTTCCCGCGTGATGGTATACACCTTTTTGGAAGGCGAGCTTTCCTGATGATGAACCTCGCTCGTTACAAACCCGTCGCCCAAAAGCTCCACCAGCGACTTGTATATTTGATTGTTGTTGCCGGACCAATGCATGAACGGCGAATCCTGAATAATCTTTTTCAGATCATACCCGGTGTACGGCTGGCAACTCAAAATCCCTAAAATTGCGTACCGGATGGACATATCTCATCTCCTCTCGTATCATATGTTAACAGTAACATATGATACAATGAAGGTCAACTATCGAATGTGCACAAATTTGTACATTTTATGGAAAAGCGCCGGGATTTGCTCCCGACGCTTTTGGGCTCTCTTAAGTTTTTTATCGGAGCCTTCGATGTCCAAATACAAATGACGTTCTTTATTGGGAAACTTCATTTGCGCATTTTTTACAGGATTAAATATTATTTTAGCTGAGATATCGAAATTTTCATGTTCATATACCTCATAATAAATAGCAATTCCTTTGCCATTCCGAGTATGGCGTATAGTATTCAAATTAATATTTCCACAATACCGTTTTTCTATAGTCTCATGCCAATTATCTCGCATTTCTCGGAGTTGTCTACGCTTAGTTGGATTATTACCAATCAAATCATGGCAATAAGCGCAAAGGGGTACAGCGTTGTCGATATTATCGCTGCCGCCTGCCGCTAAGGCTAATACCTCGGCGGCATAAAGATTGACTATCGGTTGCGACTATCCCTTAAAGACGTTCATCCGGCCAGCCGCAGCAGCTTAACCCCTACAAATAACACCCAAGCCGTGGTAAGTACCGAAGTGAGCACCGCTGCCGTACCCAATGCCGGAAGAAGGATAGGGCCGGCCACCGAAATAACTCCAAAAACACCCGTGACAATTCCCAAATAGCCGGTGACCTTGCCAAACTTCCCTTTGAGCATGACATGACCAATAAAAAGAATTCCCAAGGCGGGTATTAGTATCGCATACACGCCGAACAAGGTGGATGAAAGCACGGAAACCGCATAGCTTGCGGCGGCAAGGATTGCTGCCCCGTTAACGGCCGCGGCATACTGTCCACTCAGCGCAATGAGCGACGCATAATTGGGCCATGTGACGGCCAAGTCCAGAACAACGAACAGGCCGACAAGCCCAACGCCCAAGAGCATCCTGTTTTTATCAGTCTCTTTCAAGGAAACATAGATCGCGCAAAGTATGGGAAGAAAAAGCAAGTCCGTAAGAACGGAAAGCACGAGTATCGCCCACCATTCCGGCGTATGAGCGGCAAGATGCCTGAGCCACCCTTCGGCCTCGCCAGGCAAGGCCCCGCCCAGGGTATACAGAACGGTAATGATAACGTAAGAGACGCTCAAAAGAATTGCGGATATGCCCCCGACCCGATACAGGCTTCTCCTGCTTGGGGTTGTGGCAACGATCGGCTGCTCCATAATGTTCCCCTTATCCAGAAATTCGGTCGGATTCATACCAGTTCCAAGTATGACACGAGGTAGAGTAGAAGTAGCGACGTTATTTGTTACGCAAGATACAATGCGGATGATAACTTTATTATAAAACAACGAACATCTTTAACAAACGAGCGAATATCAAGCGCCTATTATATTTATGTAAAATGGTATTTACTCCTCTTTTGATTCCCTTACCCTTTTCAGGCTAATCATGTTCTCTGTTCACGCCCGCCCCTTCCTTCCATTTGCCAGCATAAGCGCAAACGCATATACACCAAACAAAACGAACGGGATATCCGGCAGCCAGTCGGTCATTACAGTAGCGGTCCTTATCAATGCCGGATAATGGGACGATGATACTTACCGTTACCTGCCTGGCGGTTCTTCGGCCACAATATTCCAGCCGATACCAAATTTGTCCGTCAACGCGGCATGGAATGCGCTATAAAACGTTTCTACCGGAGGAAGCGTAATATTGCCGCCATCGCTTAACCGCTTAAAAATTCCGTTCGCTTGTTTGGCTGTGGGCACGATTGCGGCGAGCTTGATCATGCTGCCCCTGGCACCGAGCTGTACCTCGTCGGCAAACCAGAAGTTTGTGCCGCATATCTCCATTTCGGCATGCAGAATCCATTCACTTAAGCTTTCAGGAAGCGCGTCAATTCCATCCGGGATATATTCCCCGTAAGGCTGCGATCATTTGACCTCGCTTTTGAACACGTCCCGATAAAACTCCAGGGCCTCTTTGCAATTCCCTCTAAATGTAATATACGGCGTTACCATTTTATTCTCCTTTTGCAAGCTGTTCTGAGCATGTCCGCCGTCTTATTATACCGTGAAAGCAGGGAGATAGGAAATATGGGATTTGGGTCTCTTGTATTGCGTCGCTGGGGGGAAATGAGCCTTCATCAGCGGATATGGGCGGCCGGCTGGGTTTTCCGTATATTTCTTAGAGCAAGAACGGAACGGATGCGCTTCCACTTGCGTTTTAAGAGTAGAAGATGACCTGAAGGAGGCTTTTTACATGAATAAAGGATTACAAAGCGTATTGGTTGTATTGGCGGCGGCCTTTGTGCTGATGATGGGTATTGCCGTGGCGCTGCTGGGCAAACAGGCATTTGCCGCTCAGCCTGCCGCACAGCCGGTACTTGCGCCCGTTAGCGGCGATGAGGAAGAAACGCCCATCAACACCATACAGGTGACGGCGCAGGGCACCGTGCGGGTCGAACCGGACATCGCGTATATCACGCTCGGCGTGCAGAGCCAGGCCAAGACAGCCGAAGACTCGCAGGCCGCCAACATGGAAAAGATGACGGCGCTGTATGAAGCGCTCAAACAATTGGGTATCGAAGAAAAGGATTACTATACCTCCCAGTACAACGTCAACCCGGACTATACGTATACCGATAATACGCAGCGCGTCACCGGCTACACCACCACCAACATGATTGAGGTGACCATGCGTGATCTCGACAAGATCGGCACGCTCCTTGACGCCGCTGCCAAGGCGGGCATGAACCAGGCCTACAGCCTGCAGTTTGGCTTAGAGAACCCCGATGCCGCAGGCCTGGATGCGCTTGAGACGGCACTTCACAATGCCGACGCCAAGGCAAAGCTCATGGCCGAAACCACGGGCGTACAGATCGTGCGCATATTGAGCGTCAAAGACAGCGTTGTCAGCACTGCCACCCCGTACAACAACTACCGCTATGCCGCGCCCGAAGCCGCTTATGATACCGCCGCAGCGTCGGTGCCCGTATCCTCCGGAACGATGGAAGTGACCATGCAGGCCAGCGTCGTTTACGAAATCAAATAACGAGTTCTGACCATAAAACATAAAGCGCCGGGACAAAAGCCCCGGCGCTTTTGCTGTCCTTCCCCGCGTACTGTTTACGCTTCAGCAATATCCCTTGCCATCCATAGAGCAGGAATTCCCGGCGAGCACCGGCTCCCCCACGCTCAGAAAATCACGGACCTCAAATGTTCCGGCGCCGTCCTCCAGAATAAAAAACGGAATGCCGATATTGCCGGCAGCAACGACAGGGGCAAACAGTTCGTCATGATCCCGGTGGGACAGGAACTCCTTTAACGTCTTTGTGCTTTTTGTGATATCCCGGTAATCGACTTCAACCTCGGCCGACGCCGCCAATATCGCTTTCGCTTCCATACAATCCGGGCAAATCTCCGCGCCATACATGATAATTTTCATTTTCATTCATCCTTCCGTCAAGAAAAGTATACTACTATGCGCGGGTATTTTAAAATATACTTTAGGCTGTTAAGCGACGCTCCCTTTCACAAAAGCGCTTACATTTGAGCAGGAACTTTTTCTTTCGATACTTTTTTGCCCTTCAGCATTTCACCAACAAAAGTCGAACCCAATATCAGAACTCCGCCAACAATTTGTGGGAATGTCAATGCTTCTCCGATAAATATCACGCTGAACAGGATCCCGAATAATGGCTCCAGATAACTGTAGGACACGATTTCAACGGATTTCATATGCGCATAGAGGGAGAAGAATATGGTATAGGCCACGCCCGTATGCAATACGCCCAATAGAATGGTAGACATAACCGCCATGGCGTCCAGACGTACGACCGTTACAATATTTCCCTCAACCAATACAAATGGAAGCAATACAACCGTCGATGTAAGTATTTGCACAAATGTGGCCGTTTGATTATCCACCCTGATCTTAATGCTGCGGTTAATCAGCACAATGGTTGCGTAAAGCATCCCTGAGAAAGCGCTCAGCGCCAGCCCCATGTATCCGTAACCTTCCGACAAATTTTGGCCGACAATCAAAAAGAGACCCAGGAACGAGATAAGAATCACCGCAATCTGAATTTTTGAGATCGTCTCCTTCAATATCAGCGGCGCAGCGATCAGGACATATACCGGGCACATATTGTAGATGATCACAGCAGATGAGATACTCGTATGCTTGTACCCATAGAACAGGGTTAGCCAACCAAAACCCAGCAATACGCCTGAAATAATATAAGGTTTTAAAAGAGCCCAATTCACCTTTTCCGTTTTTTTCATTTTCATTGCAACAAAAAGAACCGGCAGCGCAATAAATGCTCTCAAAAAAGCCAGGCTCAAAGCGGACAATGGAATGGATCTTGTAAATACGCCCAGGCTCCCCCAAGCAATCATAACAAGCGCTAATTTCACTCTGTTCATAAAAACTCCTTATCTTGAGCTAAATCCAGATTAGCTCAAGGATAAGGAGCTGTATTGTATAAAATTGCACTATCCTCTTAATTGCTCTACATATGTTGCCGGCGTAATGCCATACATCTTTTTAAATTCCCGGATAAAATGCGCCTGGTCATAAAACCTCAATTCCTCGCAAATATCGAATACGTCTGCGCCTTTGCTTAATAATCTTTTTGCTTCGGCTACCCGGTATTGCAAATGGTATGCCGCAGGCGTGGTAACGTATAACTTCTTAAAATTTCTGATGATTGAAAACTTATTCAGCCCGGATATTTGCTCCAGCTTCTCTAATGTAATATCATCGTTCACATGATTGAGAATATAATCATGGATCGCTTTGACGGTATCATTTGCCTCTGCAGTGCCTTCCGAAATATCTTTTTCTCCAAACTCCAGCAATAACTCGACCAGTATGTTTTCCAATGTGTCTGAGCTTTTTTCTGCCAGCAATTGTCCAATAAAGCTTATTAATTTCCGGGCCTGATTGCCTGTCAGCTTTTTCGCTTGATGAAAAGCTACCACGTCATTATAGTACCCAGGATCGACATACAGCAGGACATATGCCCAGTGATCGATATCTTTGGGCGCACATTGGTGCGTCATCAGCGGCGGTATTATGACGCCGTCTCCCGATTCATACAGGATCGTATTATTATTCAATGATAGATCAGTGGATCCTTCCACGATATACCCCAATGAAAGTTCACTATGGACATGTGACTTATAGGCATGGGGGATGTTATTGCACCTCTTGATCTCCACACCTTCCAGAATGCTCTTGCTGAATTCCATATGCCCGTCTTGTTCAATACCACTCATCATATTATCCTTTTATTGCTGCTGTGGGTCATTGCAGGCCTGCGGGCCTTTGATTCTTATTATATATAATTATACGATAATTTCCACCCATGCACATAGATTGAGTGTGCGGTGCCTTTTATCTAATTCCGCCGGGCGTATTTTGTTCCTGTATTTAACTCAGCTTCATTCTTTACTGATGAATCGAATCGTCTTATTCACGCGTTTGATCTGAGCTTCACTTAATTCGTTGGTTCTGCTTTTAATCACATCGATTATTTCCTTCGAATTATGATCGTTCAAACAAATTGAGACCCTTTCAAAATGCTGCGGTATTTCTTTCGCCCGACATTTCTGAAAGTGCGCCGCCAAAACAGGGAAAATCTTCGTTTGATACGCATCATCGGCAAGGCACAGCTTTGCGAATACGGTCATGCTGTTATCTACCGTAATAACGCTGCCAACGGAATAAGCCTGATATACCGTTTCTATCCGCTTCATGATTTCATCGGCACAAATATCGGCAACCTCCGCAAGCGCCGTCATGCATCCCCATGCCATACGGTTATTTTTGCTCAGCAGCAGGTCAATGAAATCCAAAGCATAATCGGCGATCAGCTCAGGTTTCCTTGCTCCGATCTCATATAGCACTTTGATACAATCATGAGCGACGGCCTGGTCCTTGCTTCTTATGCCTTCCACCATCTCGGAAATACCAGAGATATCGTTTTTTTCACAAAGCAGTTCCGCCAATTCGATATTAGGAGTTTCATCGTTTCTTCCAAGCTTGCAAGCTAATTTTTCAATCATATTTTCCCTCCTTATAAATTCTGTCTCTGCAACAGGACTATGAACTCACATGTCTTAAGGAGATGAAAAGAACGCCGCCAGAGCCTTGCGGATTTCGAGGCAGCAATCAACCTTCTATATAATTCTCACTTTTTCATTAATTCTTTCAATTTAATGTAAGGGTTATGATATCTCTTTTTACCCACAGTTAACTTCATGTATTCGATTGCATTTCCTGGACAGTTATTGATACAGGCAAAGCACTGCTGGCAGCGATGATGCCACTTTGGTGCCCCGTCCTTAAGCGTTATGTTATCTACCGGACAAACTCTTGTGCAAATCCCACAGCCGGAGCATGAACCGGTTGATTGAAATGTAATATCCATGATAGGGGTAAGTGGCGCAAGAAATTTGTTTAGGATACCTGTTTTGACAATACAGTCCTTCCTGGTGCCTCTATCTATTGCGGATATTGCTCTCGATTTTATCACAGAAGCAATTTCGTCAACCTTCCTTTTTGAAGCTTCAAAAAGACGTTGAATTTCTTCATCCTCCACAGAAAATTCTATAATAAAATTCGATGGTGTTTTAATAGAAAATCCCGCAGAAAGATACAGCCCTTTTGCTTTGAGCTTTCTGCTAAGCGATAATAAAGTTCCCGCAACTGTTCCTCCATTGACCGCGAGGGCAACAATGTACTTATTTTTCATTTGCTTCGAGAGCTTTTTAATAAAATCGCATACAATACGCGGCAAACCAAACATATAAACGGGAAAGACCA
>JAFABA010000125.1 GCA_023426265.1 Bacillota bacterium | reverse complement strand
CTGGGGGTATCCATCGTATCCGATCAGTACAGCGTCAACGGCAGGACATACTTCGAGGGCTTTGGCGATGAGAATGGGGACTTTGAAGCGCGCATCTTCCGCGAACCGGAGGCATGCAAGACCTCGCAGCCGCCGGTTTCCTCCTTTGTGCAGGTGTTTGAGGAGCTGCGCCAAAAGGACATGGAGATCCTTTGCATCGCTATTTCTTCCAGGTTGAGCGGCACGTATTCGAGCGCATGTATCGCCGCACGCGAGGTGGACCGCGCGCATATCGCGGTGGTGGACTCGCTTTCCACTTCCGGCGGGCTGTGGCTGCTTGCAAAAGCGGCGCGCGATTTGATCAATGCGGGCGGCTCCCTGCAGGAAACGGCGGAAAAGCTGGAAGCCCTGCGGGATAAGACAGGCATCGTATTTTCCGTCAACGATATGGCGGCGCTGCGGCGCAGTGGCAGGCTTGGCGTAGTGCCGCAGTCCGTAGGCACGGTATTGAATATCCGCCCCGTTCTGATGTGCATCAAGGGCACGATTGTGGCGCGCGGCACGGCCCGCGGTACCGCGGAACGTGTGAAAGCGCTCATAAGCCGCGTTCCGCAGAATGCGAAGGAGATCGTCGTCCATCATCTGGGGGAACGCGAAAGCGTGGAACCACTCTACCAGGCAGTGCTGCGGCGCTTTCCGGAAGCGCCCGTACATGTCGCAAAACTTGGGCCGGTCTTAGGCATCCACCTTGGCGCGGGTACCGTGGGCATTTCATGGATCACGGCTTGATCCTCTATTTGCATTTATTGCCGTTCGATTTTTTATCGTCCGAGTTATTATCACACCCTGCGGCCGCGATGAGTGCAAGCTGATCTCCCAGTACCGTATACAAAGCTCCAAGTAACGCTATTTCCTCTTCCGGCACACAGCGGGCGATCTCAACTGCGATTATGGCGGCAAGAAGCGTGAGCTCCTGGCCGGAAAGTTCACACAACATAAAAACCCCTCCTGCTTGCAGAATATGCAAACAGGAGGGGTTTTGAATGTCAAAAGCGGTTGACTTTTCACAGTATGCAAGCATATAATAAATATAGTTGAAAGATTACTCAACTATTTAACTTAAGGAGAGCAGTATGACCCCATATTTTTCGGATGTCGACCGATGCGACTGCAACATCATACACGAGGACGTTGTTAACGATGTCCGGGAATATATGCCGGATGAAGACAACCTGATCGATCTTGCGGATTTGTTCAAGGTATTCGGCGATTCAACGCGGGTTAAAATCCTTTGCGCCCTGTTTCGTGCCGAGATGTGCGTCTGCGATATCGCCGTATTGCTGGGCATGACAAAATCCGCGATCTCACATCAGCTCAGAGTGCTCAAGCAGTCCAAACTGGTTAATTACCGAAGGGACGGAAAGGTCGTTTATTATTCCCTCGCGGACGACCATGTGAAGACGATATTTGACCAGGGGTTGCTCCATGTTTGCGAAAAGTGAAGCATGGGGCCGAAAAGGATCTTATTTTTATCCAAACGGTTGAATGATAACTCAATTGTTCAATTAATAATATTTTAAAGGAGAATGAAGTATGGAAAGCGTCAGAAAGCAGTTTGTTCTGGAAGGGCTCTGCTGCGGCAACTGCGCCGCTAAAATCCAGAGAGACATTGCCTCTTTAAGCGGAGTTAAAACTGCGAAAATCGATGTGGACACCGCAATACTGGATGTGGAAGCCGACACGGATATCGATGGAAACGACATTGCCCGGATTGCCCTCATCCATGACGAGGATATTCTTGTAAAAGAAATCCAGGCGTGACGGGTGGAAAGGCGAGGATATGGAAGCTGCAATCAAAAAAGAATTCCTGTTGGAAGGGCTTTGCTGCGGCAACTGTGCCGCTAAAATCGAACGGGATGTCGGTAAACTGGAGGGCGTTTCCGCCGCCTCGGTGGATTTCGTATCGAAGACCCTTACCATGGAGATTATGGATGACACGAAATCCAACAGCCTGGTTGCGCAGGCCGACGCCATCGTAAAGCGGCACGATCCCGAAGTCGTCATGAATGAAAAAGAAATAGTCCAGCCGGGGCGGAAGGCGCTCTACCTGCTGGGGTTGTGCTGCGGCGACTGCGCGCAGAAGATCGAAGCGCAGGTCGGCCGCATCGAGGGCGTGAAATCCGCCAGCCTCGATTTTGTTTCCCAGAAGCTGACGATCGAGGCGCTGGATAAAAAGAACCTGCCCTCCATCATCCGCCAGGCGTCGCAGATCGCGCTGGATATCGAGCCTGCCATCACCATTTCCTATACGGATCAAAAACCGGTGGCGGAGACCTCCGGCGCTCTCAAGAAATGGGCTTACCGCATCGCCCTTTCCGTTGGCGCAGCGCTCTTTGCAGCCGGAATAGCGTTTGATTTCGGCTGGCCGGGAGAGCTGATCATATTCTTGTTGAGCTACCTGCTTATAGGTGGTGAGGTGGTTTTCCGGGCGCTGAAAAACATTCCAAAAGGCCAGATATTTGATGAAAACTTCCTGATGAGCATCGCCACAATCGGGGCTTTCGCCATTGGCGAATATCCGGAAGGCGTGGCCGTCATGCTCTTTTACCAGGTCGGCGAAGCGTTCCAGAGGCTTGCCGTCAACCGTTCCCGCAAATCCATCTCCGCGTTGATGGACATCCGGCCGGACTTTGCCAACTTGAAAGTGGGGAATGAGCTGTATAAGGTCACGCCGGAGGAAGTCGGCATCGGCGATGTGATCGTTGTAAAGCCGGGGGAAAAGGTGCCTTTGGACGGCAGGGTCATGGAAGGGGCTTCGGCTCTTGATACTTCCGCGTTGACGGGAGAATCCCTGCCACGGGATGTGGAACCCGGCAGTGAGGTGCTCTCCGGCTCCATCAACAAAAACGGCGTTCTGACCATTGAAGTTTCCAAGGAGTTCGGAGAATCGACCATCTCCAAAATACTGGACCTTGTGCAGAATGCAAGCAGCAAAAAAGCGCCCACGGAAAACTTTATTACAAAGTTTGCACGGTACTATACGCCGGTCGTTGTATTCGCCGCAATCGCGCTTGCGGCGATTCCCCCGCTTATCGTTCCCGGCGCAGTTTTTTCCGATTGGATCTACCGGGCGCTGGCGTTCTTGGTGGTGTCCTGCCCCTGCGCGCTGGTGATTTCTATCCCCCTGAGCTTTTTCGGCGGAATCGGCGGTGCGTCAAAGAACGGCATTTTAATCAAGGGAAGCAACTACCTGGAGGCGCTTAACCACGTGGATGCGATCGTGTTCGATAAAACGGGCACGCTGACAAAGGGTATCTTCAAAGTCACGCAAACGTCCGGCGCCAACGGCTTCTCGGAGCGGGAACTGCTTTCCTGGGCCGCGCATGCCGAAAGCTTCTCCAACCACCCCATTGCGCTTTCCATCCAGAAGGCGTATGGCGGACCAATCGACGCGCAGCGGCTCGCGGAGCAGGAGGAAATCCCGGGCCAGGGGGTCCGCGTGAACGTGGACGGTAAATTGGTATTGGCGGGCAACGGCAAGCTGATGGACGCGGCGGGGGTCGCGTGGCAGAAGGTCGACGCTTTGGGCAGTGTCGTTTATCTGGCGGTGGACGGCGTGTATGCGGGCCATATCGTCATTTCGGATGAATTGAAACCAGACAGCAAAAAGGCGATCCGGGATCTAAAAGCCCTTGGCGTAAACAATACGGCAATGCTCACCGGAGACAGCAGAGCCGTCGGAGAGAACATCGCGCGTGAAATCGGCCTGGATGCTGTATATACGGAGTTGCTGCCCCACCAGAAGGTGGAACAGCTTGAACAATTGGAAAAACAGAAGCGCTCCAAGGGGAAGCTTGTGTTTGTGGGTGACGGCATCAACGACGCGCCCGTTCTTGCAAGGGCCGATATCGGCATCGCCATGGGCGCTTTGGGCTCCGATGCGGCGATAGAGGCGGCCGACGTCGTGCTGATGACCGACGAACCCTCAAAAATCGTATCCGCGATCCGGGTCGCCCGCAAAACACGGGCGATCGTGTGGCAGAATATTCTGTTCGCCATGGGCGTAAAGGTCGTCCTGCTCGGCTTATCCGCCTTGGGCATGGCCACCATGTGGGAAGCGGTGTTTGGGGATGTGGGCGTCACGGTCATTGCGATACTGAACGCCATGCGGGCGATGAAAGTCATAAAAGCGTAATACCCTTAATGACTGGTTACGAAAATCACGCGGGAACATGTTCCCGCGTGATTTTTCGTTTCTTTCTAATAACGCGTCCGAAGGGACGCGGCTACAATGTTAAGCTATACGGCCAGCGTGCCCACCAGGCTCTGCATGGCTTGAAGGGTGCGCTCCAAGAGCGTATCGAGTTCCCAGCCGAGCATGTCGGCGCCCCGGGAAATAACCTCGCGCGAGCAGCCTGCGGCAAACGCGGGCGTTTTGAACTTTTTCTTGACGGATTTTAGTTCCATGTCGGATACGCTTTTAGAAGGCCGCATCAGCGCCGCCGCGCCGATTAGGCCGGTAAGCTCGTCCGTCGCATAGAGAATTTTCTCCATGACATGCTCGGGCTCGATATCCACCGTCAGCGCATAGCCATGGCTGGCCGTGGCATGGATGATGCCTTCGTCGATGCCGAGTTCCCGCATGATCTCCTGCTCCTTGATGCAGTGCTGATCCGGGTAAAGCCCAAAATCAAGATCGTGAAGCAGGCCGACCACCGCCCAGAATTCCTCGCGTTCCGGGTCGTACTCGCGTGCGAAATAGCGCATGACGCCCGAGACGATGGCCGCGTGCTGCAGGTGGAACGGGTCCTTGTTGTACTGCTTTAACAGCGCATCCGCTTGTTTCATGGTGGGAATATAAGACATAGTGAAGATTCCTTTCTGTAAAATCAAATCTCAAAACTATTTCAGGTAAGCACTGATTAAATGAGGGATGCTGGATTGGCGAGAGGATTTTGCGGCCCTGCAAGGAGCAGAATCGAAGGAATAGCAGCGCTATTTCAAGATTTCCGCGGCGCGGCAGGCGCAAAAGCGGCCGTCAAGACAGCGTGCCGAATTAATCAGTGCTTACTTAGCCCGAGCCTGTCAACAAGCATCGGAATTCCTTCTTCAAAGTTCACGCCAAACCGGATATCCGTGCCTGCTGCCTTGGTGCGCGCAATGCTCCCTACCGTAAAATCCACCGCAAGCTGCGTGGCTTCAGAAAGAGAGCGGTTGTGCAATAGCCCGCTCAACAGCGCGCTCGCAAACACGTCGCCCGTGCCGTGGTACATGCCGTCTATGCGTTCGCCAAAGAGGAAGTCAAGCTGCCCCGTGCGCGCGTCGTAGGCCGCGGCGCCCAGGCGGGTTTCCTCAAAATAGACCCCGGTGAGCACGACGCGCTCCGGCCCCAAATCAGAAAGCCGCTTGACAAGACTTTCAATGTACGCTTGCGTATATGGGCCTTCCGCGTAGGGTTCCCCTAAGAGAAGCGCCGCTTCCGTCATGTTGGGCACGATGCAGTCTGCCACGGCGCACAGCTTTTTCATGCCCTCCGGGAAGTTCGCGGGGAATATTTTATAAAGCTGGCCGTGGTCCGCCATAACGGGGTCCACCAATACCAGCGTATCCTTTGTTTTCAGGCGGCGGAAGACGTCGATCATCAGATCGATCTGCTGAAACGAGCCCAAAAACCCGGTATAAAGCGCGTCGAACGTGATGGGAAGCGTCTGCCAGTGGGAGACGACGGGAAGGATATCCTCCGTTAAATCGCGGTAGGTAAACCCCGTAAAGCCGCCGGTATGCGTGGAGAGTACCGCGGTGGGGATGACGCTTGTTTCAATGCCCGCGGCGGAAAGTATGGGAAGCGCCACTGTTAAGGAACATTTGCCGAAGCAGGAGATGTCGTGTATAGCCGCTACTCGTTTTTGCATGGGTTCGTTGTCCTCCAAAACTCGCAGGAATCATCCTGATTTCATACCGGTATTATAGCAATTTATATCTGAAGTGTACAGCCTGCGGCTTATCCATTCTCATCGCACAAATTATAGCAATTCACAGCTGGGTGTATACTATGAAATGTCATATTGCAAAATGACGACATCCCGTTTCTGGCCGCCCAGCGTGCCCACGCCGCGCATGGTCCCCACATAGGAAAACCCGTGGCGCTCATGGAACAGGGTGGAGCGGGTGTTTTCCGCATCGATCCAGGCGGTGACCACACGCAGCCCGTTTTCCCTGGCACGCTCCAATAAAGCGTCCAATAGCGCGCGGCCTACGCCGCTGCCTTCCCGGCCGGGGGCGGCGTACACGCTGTTTTCCGCGGTATAGCGGTAGCCGGTGTGCGGGCGAAAGCCGGACAGGGAGGCGTAGCCTATGATCTCGCCGTCCTCTTCCGCCACCAGCGCGGCATAGGGAAGTGCGCCGTGCTCATGTAGCCACGCCTTCATATCGTCGTCGGTCAACAGCGTTTTATCCCAATTGTAATGGGTGTTCTGCCGGTAATGGTTCATCAAAGACTTCAAGGCAAAAAGATCGTCTTCGTGTGCGTCCCGTATGTGCATAGTTTCCCCCTAAGGCAAGGGGAGCCGAACCCCTACGCCCCAAAGCTGCTTATTTGGCGCATTTTTTTGTCATCGTCAGTCGCCATAGCGCCACTATGGCTTCTTCCTCTTCCTCAAACTGCTCACAAATCAGCAGCTTTGAGGTTTACAAGTCCTGAGGGCACAAAGGCATGTCAGTGCAAGGCGGCGGTGCGAAGGCGTGGTGGTGCTACGGCGAGCATCGGCAACGCAGCAATGGCGTGCCTTGGAATCCTCAGGACCGCAGGGGTTCAATTCCCCTTGCCTTATGCCTTTGATGCGATGTCCTTTATGACCTCTCCGGCAAGTATCAGCCCCGCCACGGAGGGCACAAATGCCACGCTGCCGGGCACCTGACGGCGTATGGTACACTTCCGTTTCGTATCCGGCGGGCAGATGCAGTGCGTCTTGCAGCTGATGCTTTCATCCTCGATAGGCGTTATCGCTTCCTCTTTGGAATACACCACCTTGAGCGCGGGGATGTTGCGCGCGCGCAATTCTTTGCGCATGACGCGCGCAAGCGGGCAGACGGAGGTCTTGTAGATATCCGCCACCTCAAAGCGCGCGGGGTCCAGCTTGTTGCCGGCGCCCATGGAGCTGATGATGGGCACGTTCGCGGTGTACGCCCGCTCCACCAGCAGCAGCTTGGAGGAAACGGTGTCGATAGCGTCTATGATATACGTATAGCGGGAAAGGTCGTATTCATCCGCATTTTCCTTGCCGTAAAAGCATTCGTTGGCTTCCACCTGGCACTTGGGGTTGATGTCGAGGATGCGTTCGCGCATGACCTCCACCTTCTTTTTGCCCACCGTGCTCCGTAAGGCGATCAGCTGCCGGTTGATGTTCGTTAAGCATATGCGGTCGTCGTCAAACAGCGAAATCGCGCCCACGCCGCTTCGCGCTAACGCTTCCGCGGCGAACGCGCCCACGCCGCCAATGCCGAATACCGCGACATGTGCTTTTGATAATTGATCCATTGCCGCTTTGCCCAGCAGCAGCTCCGTCCGTGAAAAAGAATGCAGCATATCGTTCCTCTAATTACAGCAATTCCACTTATAAACCGGAAAGTTCAGCGGCTCTTTTCGCCCCCCGCGGTGTCTCCTTCCACTCAGCATAGCGCTGCTACGCTTCGTTCCGGTTCCTAGCGGTGGACGAAAATCCCCCGCTTCCTTGTTCCGATTTATAAGTTCCATTGCTTTAGTATCCCGTTACAGCTCCTGCGGGGCAAGTTCCACAGGAAGCGAGTCCTTCACATAAAAAACGCGGCAGCAATCGCGCGGCACCGGGAAGTCTTGAAGCAGGGCATCCTTCAATGCCGCGCGCTCGCTTTCTTCAACGCGCAGCGAGATCCCGCAGCTTTTTGAAACCGCCCGCAGCGTGGGCATGGTGCACACGGATACTTTGGTTTTTAAATATTGCTCCGCCTGCAGCGCGCAATGCGTAGAGGAAAAGGATATCATGTAAAAATTCGCGTTTCGCATGTTTTCCTCCTCATCGTGCATGAGTATAGCATGCGCAACGGGGAAACACAATTCTTTGCCGAATGACGGGGAATATTTGTAAGCCCGTGAACGGAAAAGGAACCTTCATAATTTCCACACATCGCGCTGATATCATTTCTGTCGAGATCGGCACGACAGCGCCGTATAAGGAGGAATGATCATGCAGAATACCATCAAACGTTGTATCGCAATCGCCGCGGCCGCGCTTTTTGCGCTGGCTTTGTTTGCAGGATGCAGCTTAAAGGCGCAGGAAGGCCCCGCATCCGTACAGCCTACGGCGGCGCCGCAGTCGGAAGCTTCGGGCGATACGACCGAGGCGTCGGGCGAAGACCTTGTGATCCCCGTATCCGATCTTACGGGCAAACCGCAGTTTTTCGCCTATAACGCGGACGGCAAGGATATGGAGATCATCGCGCTTACCGCGTCGGACGGGTCCATCCGCACGTCATTCAACACCTGCCAGGTTTGTTACAGCTCCGGCAGAGGGTATTATAAAGTAAAAGGGGATAGCCTTGTCTGCCAGAACTGCGGCAATACGTTCGGCTTTGACGATATCGCGGTGACCCGCGGCGGGTGCAACCCCGTTCCCATCACGGAAAAAGAACGTGCGGACAAGGACGGAAATATTGTGATAACCGCAAGCTATTTGGACGAAGCCTCAATATTGTTTGAAAACTGGAAATAGCGTATGATAAACGCAGGGATCGCCGCCCTGCGTTGAAAAAGAAAGCGGCGGCAAGGAGAACGCATTGAAGACCGTGCTCGTTGTGGACGATGAAGAAAAAATCGTCGACGTTGTAAGCGCATATTTAAAAAACGCGGGCTACGCGGTGCTTGCGGCATATGACGGAGAGGAGGCGCTGAGGCTCTTTGAGCTTCATGCGCCCGATCTTATTATCCTCGACCTGATGCTGCCAAATAGGAGCGGCGAGGATGTGTGCGCCGCTATCCGCAAACGCGCGCGTACGCCCATCATCATGCTCACCGCCAAGGCGGAGGAGCCGGATATCATAGGCGGCCTCCAGCTTGGAGCGGACGATTATGTGAGCAAGCCCTTCAGCCCCCGCCAGCTGATGGCGCGGGTGGAGGCGGTGCTGCGCCGCGCCGCGCCCGACGAGGCGCTCTACCGCGTGATGTGCTTTCACGACGGGGAGCTTGTGATCGACGGCGCGAGGCATGAGGTGCGAAAGCACGGCGAGCGCGTGCCGCTGACGCCCACGGAATTCAATATACTTTTTACCATGGCCAAGCATCCGACGAAGACCTTCACGCGGGAGGAACTTATCGCCGTTGCCATGGAGGATGATTACGAAGGGTATGACCGCGTGATCGATACGCATATCAAAAACATCCGCCACAAGCTGGGGGAACAGTCCCGGAATTCATCCTGCCTGAAAACCATCCACGGCATTGGGTACGCGTTCGGCGGGGAATAGGAGGGCCTATGAAAAAACAAACGCTGGGCATGCGCCTTTCCCGCTCTTATGCGCTGATGGCGCTTATTCTCGTTGCCGCGGTCAGCCTGTTTTCCAATCTGTTTTTGCGGGGCGCATTCGTGCAGTATGTCATGCGAGCGCAGGAAGCGCGCAACCAATCCATTGTAGAGGAACTGCAGCGGCAATATAAGAACGGCGGGTTCTCCATATCAACGCTCGAGACTCTGGGCATGCGCGCGCTGGAGCAGGGCATGATCCTGCGCGTAAGAGACGCACAGGGGCGGACGCTTTGGAACGCCATGACGCACAACAACGGCCTGTGCAACCAGATGCTCATGAGCATGGCGGAGAGCATGCAGAGCCGCTACCCCAATTTCCAGGGCGCATATGAGGAAAAGGAATACCCGCTTGCCGTGGAAAGCGCCAACGCGGGGAGCGTAGCCATCGGGTACTATGGCCCGTATTACCTGACCGACAGCGACACGCTGTTTATCAATACGCTCAACCGCGCGCTCATCGTGATCGGGCTATTGTCCCTGCTGTTCGCGGGCATACTCGGTTTCTTTATGGCGCGACGATTATCAAGGCCGATTTCACAGGCGACTCACGCCGCCAAGAGGATTGCGCTTGGCAATTATCAGGATAAAATTGAAGTCCGCGCGGATACGCGGGAGCTGCATGATCTTGTCCAATCCCTCAACGTGCTTTCCGGCACTTTGGAGGAGCAAGAAATGCTCAGGCACAGGCTCACGCAGGACATCGCGCATGAGCTGCGCACGCCGCTGACCGCGCTCCAGGGCAACCTGGAGGCGCTGATCGACGGCGTATGGCAGCCCGAACAGAAGCGTTTTGAAAGCTGCCATGAGGAGGTCATGCGCCTTGGAAGGCTGGTCAAGGAGCTTGAAAAGCTTGCGCGGCTGGAAAGCCACATGGAACGTCTGGAGCTTTCCAGGGTGGATCTATTCGCCCTCTCAAAAAAAGTCGCCGCAAATTTCGGGCGCGCCATAGAGGAAAAGAGGCTCAGCGTGGAAGTCACGGGAGAACCCGCGATTGTTGAAGCGGATGAAGACAAACTGTTTCAGGTGCTCGTAAACCTCTTATCAAACAGTATCAAGTACACGCCCAATGGGCGGTCGGTCTTCATACGCACCGGGCTTAAATCTTCGGGCGAAGCGTTTTTTGCGGTAGAGGATACCGGGGAAGGCATTGCCGAGAAGGATCTTCCATATATATTTGAACGGTTTTACCGGGCGGATGCCTCGCGCAGCAGCCGTACGGGCGGTATCGGCGTGGGGCTTGCCATAGCGAAGGCCATTGTGGAGCTGCACCATGGCGCGATCGAGGTGAAGAGCGAGCCCGGCAAGGGCGCGGCGTTTACCGTAACGCTGCCTATGGAACAGGAAAGGGAAGGGGAGGCGGACAATGCAGAATGATAAGCGGATGCCTGTTTTATTTGCGGGGCATGGTTCCCCGATGAACGCAATTGAGGACAATGCGTTTACAAGAAGCTGGCGGGAGATTGCATTGCTGTTCCCCCGCCCCAAGGCCATACTTTCCGTATCCGCACATTGGTATACGCGGGGAACGCGCACCACGGACCACGAAAGGCCGGAAACGGTGTACGATATGTACGGCTTCCCGAAAGAGCTGTACGAGGTAAAATACCGCCCGAACGGTAGCCCGGCGCTGGCGCGGGAAGCTTCGTCCCTCCTGCCCAGGGAAGTTGCGATAGACAACGGCTGGGGTATCGACCACGGCACCTGGTCGGTGCTTGTGCACATGTATCCGGATGCGGATATTCCTGTGGTGCAATTGAGCATAGACCGGGACGCGGGACCCGAAGCGCACTATCAATTGGGGCGCGCGCTTAAAACGCTCCGGGAGGAAGGCGTGCTGCTATTCGGCACGGGCAACGTGGTGCATAACCTTGCGCGCATCAACTGGAGCATGGAAGAGGGCGGCTACCCCTGGGCGGACGAGTTTGACCTGTATATCAAACACGCCGTGACGGGCTGGCGGCACAGGGATGCTATCGCGTATGAACGGGCGGGTAACTCCGCGAACCATGCGTTCCACACGCCGGAACATTATTACCCGCTTTTATATGTGCTGGGAGCGGCGGAGGAAGGCGAACCGGTAGAGGTGTTCAATGACTCCCGCGTGCTGGGCTCGCTTTCCATGACGGGGTATTTGATCGGCTGAAGGCTGACTTAAGAGCAAAGGAGAAAAGGGAATGAAGAAGATACTCATCGTAATCGACATGCAGAACGATTTTATCACCGGCACGCTGGGCAGCCCTGAGGCGCAGGCCATCGTGGGGCGCGTGGCGGAAAAGATCCGGGCGTTTGACGGGGACGTTGCCGCCACCAAGGATACGCATGATGCTTCTTACCCCAACACGCAGGAGGGAAGGATGCTGCCCGTTTCTCATTGCGCTGTGAATACGGAGGGGTGGGAATTCCCTTCCACCATATCCCGCGCGCTTGCGGAAAAAGCGTACATGCCCTTCTGGAAAGACCGCTTTGCGAGCGTGGCGCTAGGGAAACATGTGGAAGCGGGGGAATACGACGAGGTGCACCTGTGCGGCGTCTGCACGGACATCTGCGTGGTGTCGAACGCGCTGCTGTTAAAGGCCTCGCTGCCCGAAACGCCAGTTTACGTGGATGCCGCCTGCTGCGCCGGCACCACGCCGGAGATGCACGAGAAGGCGCTCGACGTCATGCGCTCCTGCCAGGTGATTATAGAGACATAAGGCAAGTTGGGGTTCAAGGTATCGGCGCTTCCGGCACCGTATCCTCGGCGGGAGACGCCTCGGACACTAGGCTACGGGCCGTCGCGATAGATTTTTAATGTGGGGAAACTACGTTTCCCCAATCCCTTCGTTTGAGTACGCCCTTTGGCGAGTGGAGAATGGAGCCTTTGGAAATACAATACGGGCCTATGCTTTTTTGACATGCACGACCATCCTCCGGACGACTCAGCTCATCAATAAAGTCGCTTTACTAGTCCTGAGCGAAGCGAAGGATCTTGACGCGCCTATATATAATGGGAGTCAGATTCTTCGCCTTCGGCTCAGAATGAGAGACGACGAGGTTTATTGATACGCTGAACCCGCCCCTTCCGGGCGGCTTTTTTCATTGTACTTTTCACCTCGTTGTATATAATTGAAAACAACGGTGCGGCGGCAGCCCGGACCATGATATACTGAATAAAAGCCTGTCTTTTTTGAGCAATGGAGGCGCTATGGAGTTTACACATCTGAATGCGCAGGGCGAGGCGCATATGGTCGATATCGGCGAAAAAAACATCACCAGGCGTACGGCTGTGGCGGAGGCGGTGCTGACCATGGCCCCGGAAACACTTCAGAGGATATTAAATAGCGATCTGAAAAAGGGCGACGTGCTTGCGGTAGCCCGCGTTGCGGGGATTATGGCCGCCAAAAAAACGGCGGAACTGATCCCGCTTTGCCACAGCATTCCGCTCGACGGCGTGGAAGTGGATTTTTCCCCGATAGAGCGGGAAAGACTGCGCATCGAGGCCGCCGTTACTTGCAGCTATAAAACGGGCGTGGAGATGGAGGCGCTCACCGCGGCTTCCATAGCGGCCCTCACCGTGTACGATATGTGCAAGGCGGTGGACAAGGGTATGGAGATAGGTCAAGTCCGTCTTTTGGAAAAAGCGGGCGGCCGCTCGGGAACATACAAAAGGGAGAACGCATGAAGGACCAGTGGGGCAGGGATATTACCTATTTGCGCCTTTCCGTAACGGAACGCTGCCAGTTGAACTGCGCCTATTGCCGGGGCTACCGGCAACAGGCGGAGCAGCGGGAACTGACGGCGGAGGAATTTGCGCGCATTGTGGGCACAATGGCGGAGCTTGGCGTAAAGAAAGTACGACTGACCGGCGGCGAGCCGTTGCTGCGGCAGGATATCCTTATCATCGTTTCAAAACTGCGCGCAATCAACGGCATAGAAGAGATCACGCTGACCACCAACGGCCAGCTCTTGCCGGGCAAGGCGCGGTTACTAAAAGAAGCGGGCCTGACGCGCATCAACATCAGCATGGATTCCCTTGACGAAAACCGCTACCGCAGCATTACCGGCGGCGGGGAGCTTGCGGCAGTGCTTAAAGGCATGCAGGAGGCAATCGACGTTGGCCTTACGCCGCTCAAAATCAACGTGGTGTTGATGCGCGGTATCAACGATGAGGAGATCGATGCGTTCATCGGCCTGACGCGGGGAAACCCCATCGACGTTCGGTTTATTGAACTGATGCCCATGGGCAAAGGAGACGTTTCCCGCCGGGTGACCGGGGATGAATTGTTAAAAACGCGGCCCCGGCTCGTTGCCATCCCGCCGCGCTATGCGGGGCAGCCCTCCGCGGATTATGTGGTACAGGGCCATCAGGGTCGCGTAGGGTTTATCAGCCCGCTTTCCCACAGGTTCTGCGGCTTCTGCAACCGCGTCCGGGTCATGAGTGACGGCATGCTGCGGCTGTGCCTGGGCGTGGATGCCGAGATATCGCTTGCCGAGGCGCTCGCGCAGCAGGACGATACGCTGCTTCATGAGGTCATTCGGGATGCGGTGTATCGGAAACCGCCATCGCACCGCTTTGAGGACGAAGGGTTCCATTCGCAAAAAGACATGTCAAGAATCGGAGGGTAACGTGGCCAGCATCGTATCCGTCAATATCAGCACAAAAAAAGGGACCGTCAAGCAGCCCGTTCCGGAAGCCCGCCTGATGAAAGACCACGGTATCCCGGGCGACGCGCACGCGGGCAACTGGCACAGGCAGGTAAGCCTGCTGGCGCAGGAAAGCATCGATAAAATGATTGCCATGGGAGCGGGGGATTTGCGCCCCGGCATGTTTGCGGAAAACGTCACCACGGAGGGGATCACGCTGTTTACCCTTCCCGTGGGCACGAAGCTGCGTCTGGGGGGCTGCTTAGTTGAGGTCACGCAGATCGGCAAGACCTGCCATCAGCACTGTGAAATCTATCGGAGGCTCGGCGCGTGCATTATGCCCTTTGAGGGCATATTCGTCATTGTTTTGAAGGAAGGCGTCATCCGCCCGGGAGATTTGGTGGAGATTGTGGAAGAGGGATGGTAAAATAGCAGTAGTCTTTCACAAGTACTGGAGGAACATATGGCAAAACAGAACATACTCGTCGCTTTGGGCGGCGGACCGTCGCCGGTGATCAACGCCTCTTTGCAGGGCGTGCTGGAAAGCTGCCTTGACTGCCCGGACGTATTTGACAATGTTTATTGCGCCGCCCACGGAATTGAGGGCGTGCTCTTGGAAGAGCTCATCGATATGAAGCAAGAGAGCAGGGAAGAGATCGCCCACCTCAGGAATACGCCAAGCTCCGGCGCCGTCGGCACCTGCCGCTATAAGCTAAAGGACGGCAACGAGGAAGATTATATCCGCGTGCTCGACGTGTTCCAAAAGCACGGTATCACCAGCTTTGTATACATCGGCGGCAACGATTCCATGGACACCGCGGATAAAATCAACAAGCTCGCAAAAGAACGGGATATGGATTTAACCGTAGTGGGCGTCCCTAAGACGATCGACAACGACGTGGGGGACGAGGCGTTCACCATCATAGACCATACACCCGGCTACGGCTCTGCCGCGCGATATTGGGCCAATATCATCCTGGAAACGGAAGAAGAAAACCGCGGCATGTGCGTTTCCGAACGGGTGTGCGTGCTGCAGGCCATGGGCCGGAAATCCGGCTACATCACCGCCGCCGCACGCCTTGCGGACCCGGAGCGGAAGATCCCGCTGCAGATGTATTTTGCGGAATCCGCCCATACCTTGGCGAGCCTTACCGACCATGTCAACGATGAATTGAAGCGCAGCGGGCGCTGCATCGTCGTGGTCAACGAAGGGTTCGATACCGGCAACCTCGGCGAGCGCAAGGACGGCTTCGGCCACACGGAATACGGCGCAAGCCGGTCCACCGCCGCGCAGAACGTCATCAACCATTTGAACCATGTCGGGCTTGCCGCGCGTGGCAACGCTGTGGGGCAGGTGCCGGGCATCCTGCAGCGTTCCTGCTCGCTGCACCGCTCCGCAGTTGACGCGCAGGAGGCGTACGAGGTCGGCGCGCACGCGGTAAAACTCATACTGGAAGGCCAGAGCGGCTACATGGCCACCATATTGCGCAAAAAGGCGGAAACATACGGGGTGTACTACGATAAGGTCGCGCTTTCCACCGTTGCGAATTCCGAGCGCTTTTTACCCAAGAGCTGGATCGCGCTCGGCGGTCTCGACGTGACGGACGATTTTATTAGGTACGCCAAACCCCTCATCGGCGAAGGCGTAGCGCCCTTTGAATACGAAAACGGCGTCCTGCGTTTTGCCCGCATCCGGGCGCAGCTTGTGGAAAAGCGCTGCCCTCCCTACGTGCCGCAGAACCATAGAGGATAAATTATTATGGGTTCTTAGGGCTGTTACAGCCCTAAGCGGGGTTTGGGGCAGAGCCCCAACGTAGTTCTGATTTTTGGCAGTCTAACAGGAGGGAAAGACAATGAGCGAACCGTTTCCCGATGTCATACGCGCCTTGCCGGAGGCGGATATTCCGTTCAACGGCATCCGTGCCTACCTTTCGCAGGGGAAGGACCATCAGATCATATTTATGGAGTTTTTCGAGGACGTGGAGCTTCCGGAGCACGCGCACGAAGGCCAGTGGGGCATTGTGCTGGAAGGGAAAATAGAGCTTGTGATCGGCGGAGTCAAACAGACATTCCGGAAAGGGGACCGATACTTTATCCCTAAAGGGGTCAAACACTCCGGCAGGATATTTGCGGGGTATGCGGATATGACGTATTTTAACCAGGCGGACCGGTATCAGGAAAAGGTTTGATGTCAGTTTAAAAAGGTCCGGCGAATTTTTTCGCCGGACCTTTTCTATTTCCCGTATGCCTTAAACTCTTCTGCCGTCCCATGGAATACGTTCAGGTCGATGAATTTTTCCTCGCCGTCATATCCATCGAGCCTTCCACGGTTGGAATACTGCCAGAAATTCCACTGCCGCCCGTCCGAAAGGTACGGGTAAAACAGGACGTTTCTGATCCAGATGTCGTAATTGCGATAGCCGTCTTTCAGGTAGAGGTCGTACGTCTTATGCGTGGCGTAAATAATAGGCCGGAGACCATAGGCCTCCTCCAAGGCGGCCAAAAACTCTCCTAAAATTTTATCCGTATGTTGCTGTGCGGGCGGCACCTTCACGTATTTTCCGTAAAGCTCCAGGTCCACGACGGGAGGCAGCATATCCTCCGTTTGCGGGACTGCGCTGATGTAATTTTCGGCCTGTGTGAGGCCGGGGCTGTCAAAGCTCAAATAGTGGTAGGCGCCCACCCGCAGCCCGGTCTTGTGCGCGTGTTCCCAATTGTAGGAGAACCGCTTATCCACGAACGTGCTGCCTTCGGTCGCCTTGAGGAACGCGAACCGGATGCCCGCCCCGCTGAGCGTTTCCCAGTCGATTTCCCCCTGGTATGCGGAAACATCCACCCCGCGCACGGGGTAGATATAGTTCGAAGGGTACTGGAACCATATGACGCCGTGGTAGAGAAGCAGCGCGGCAGCACCGGAGAGAAGCAGCATGCTCGCAATCACAAGAACGATGATCAGCCTCTTTTTTATATTCTTTTTCATGTTTCCTCCACCGGTTCGGCCCCATCCCGCGGCAATATGACTTCCACACATTTTATGCGCATACGCTGTTAATAATCGCTGATTGCGGCTTACAAATAGAAGGGCGGTCATTCGACAGCGCCTGGCATCTGGAAATACAAGCTAATATGCGGTATGCTAACTGTAATGTAGCGGGCACAGCCTGCGTTTGGGGGTAAATTTATGCAAACTGGAATTACATGGGCCTTGGGCGGCACGGGATTCACGTTTTTGATGACGACATTGGGCGCGGCCATGGTATTCTTTTTCCGTAAGGCCATGCACGCGAATGTCCAGAAGGTGTTTCTGGGCTTCGCGGCGGGCGTCATGATCGCGGCTTCGGTATGGAGCCTTTTGATTCCCGCCATTGAGGAAGCAGAAGCGGCCGGGCAGGTCGGCTGGATTCCCGCGGCCGGCGGCTTTATACTGGGCATCGCGTTCTTGTATATACTTGATCGCTTGATTCCCCACCTGCATCCGGGAGCGAATACCAAGGAGGGTCTCTCCTCCTCCATGAGGCGGACCTCCCTGCTTGTGCTTGCGGTGACGCTGCACAACATCCCGGAGGGTATGGCGGTCGGCCTTTCTTTCGCACTTGCCGCGCAGCACGGCGGGGATCCGGCAATGTATGCCGCAGCGACGGCGCTGGCGATAGGCATCGGTATTCAGAATTTTCCGGAAGGCGCCGCGATTTCGCTGCCGCTCCGGCAGGAAGGCATGCGCGTTGGAAAAGCATTTTTCCTGGGCAGCATGTCCGGCATTGTGGAGCCGATATTCGGCCTGGTTACGGTGCTGCTTTCCGGGGTCATTGCCGCCTACATGCCCTGGATGCTTTCGTTTGCGGCGGGCGCCATGATGTATGTGGTGGTGGAGGAACTTATTCCAGAGGCGCACCTTGGGGAGCATTCCAACGTGGGCACCATGGGCGTCATGGTGGGATTTTTGATCATGATGGTATTGGACGTCGCGTTGGGATAAACCCGGCAAAATGAATGTGCAAAAGCCCGTCTTATGGCGGGCCTTTTTGTTCAAATGCTATTTATGATCTTTTCTCCTTTGCGAAATACCGGTATCCCAGAATGCAAATGGGCAGGAAGTACAGGCACCAGAATTCCAGTATGAGCACTCCCATCAAATCGCTGCCCGCATTGTTTTCCGTGAACAGCGGGAATAGGGGGAATATCAGGCAGAACGGAAAGAATATGCCGTGAATCCACATTAGCATCCGCAACGCCCTGTCCCCTTTTGTTTGGGGGATGATTGTAAAGGCGATTAAAAAAGTGGAAAGCCCCATAAACCCGTATCCGAGTTGGTCATAGTTGAAAAACAGGCTGCCGGCATGGCCATAGCTGATAATGGAAAGCGCCTCTTCGCTTAACGTGCCGTTCATGCGCACCGTGGTGCATTCGGCGTAATACACCAGGAAAATGATAACGGCGTATATCGCGGAAAACGCAAGGCCGGTAAGCCCTATCGCCTTCTTTTCCGGGTCCTTGTTCACCGCCGCGATCGAAACCATAAAGAAGATAAAGCCGATCGCAATGAATATGCTCGATAAGCAGCTTGCGAATATGGAGCCCAAAAGCATGGAAAGGGCAAACGCGAATACGGAAATCCCTGTTAGAATGGTCCCGATCTTGCCCATGGCGGTATTGTTCATACGTACCCCTTTCTATCAGCCGCTCTATCCAAGCGGCGCTCATCCTTCCATCAAATAAACCATTTCGTTCTCGGCGTCCATAAACCCGATTTTCCCGTAGACCGGCCTGCCCAGATCCGTGGCGTTCAGGACAACCTTTGTGCAGCCCCGATCTTTCGCTTCCGCCATGAGTCTTTCCATCAGTTTGGAGGCGATACCCTGTGCGCGGTACCGGGGCAGTGTATAGACGTTGCTGATATAGCCGATTTTTCCGTTGACACAGCTGAAGGTCGGCGGCGCCTCATACAGCGTCAGCCCTGTGGTCGCTACGATTTCCCCGCCATTTAGCGCCATCCACACAACGAACGTATCCTCCGCGATCGCCTGCTGGAAATAACGCCTGTTTTCCTCGAAAAGGCGGTCCTTCATGCGTTCGAATTCTGCGCCGTTCACTTCACCCAAAAAGGCGACGCGGAGATTGACCAGCGCCTCGATATCCTGTTTGTCCGCTTTGCGGTATTCGATCATGCGCGCTCCTTGTTGCCGCTTTCATTGCATGCGCCGCATCAGCGGGTGATTCTCGTTAAGCTGCAGCAGGTCCCACAGGTTCCCGTAAAGATCCTCAAATACGGCGACCATGCCGTACTCCTGCTCTTTGGGCGGGCGCACGAAATGGATGCCTTTTGCCACCATGTCCTCATAATCCCGCCAGAAATCATCGGAATTTAAGAAAAGAAAGACCCTTCCGCCCGCCTGATTGCCGATAAAAGGCTCCTGCTCGGGTTTGGAGGCTCTGGCCAGCAATATCGTTGCCCCGACCGATCCCGGCGGGGAGACGACCACCCACCGTTTGTCCTGCTCCGGCTGATAGGTATCCTCCACCAGCGTAAAATGGAGCTTCTTTGTGTAGAAATCGATGGCTTCGTCGTAATCCCGCACCACCAGGGCAATATGCACGATGGATTGTACCATATATCCGGCTCCTTCTTGTTTTTATAACAGCCTGACAGCATTATAATGGAATAGGAAGGAAAATGCACGCGCGGTATTGTAAATAACGCGCCGCATGAAAATCAATCCCATGGAACAAATGAAAAACAGCAAATAACCGTGCCGTTTACACGGCATAATAATGGCAGAATACCAGGGAATATGGAGAGCTGCTATGCGGAACTTTCCGGGGAAAAAACGTAAACGCATGTTCCTTCACTTGGCCGCCGCCTGTCTGGGTGGCATCCTGCTTGCTTCATGCACGCCAAAGCCCGCGCCGGGCCTGACCCCTTCACCCTCGCCTGCAGCGAGCCCGACGGCGCCCGCAACGCCGTCCTTTAGTCCAATCGTTACCGCAACGCCTTCCGCAACGGCGGTATGGGCGCCTACGCTCACGCCCTCCCCGACGCCCGCGCCAACGGCGACGCTGAAAGCCTCGCCCACGGCAAAGCCCACGCCAAAGCCTTCTCCCACGGCCACGCCGCGGCCTGTACAGATCGATGAAAAAGGCGTGCTTTCCATACTGAAAATCCACGAAGCACGGTTGGTGGACATACAGTATGTGGATCTGGACGGCGACGGGGTGAAGGACGCCATCGTCCTGTACCGGGAAGAACCGGTGAGCGACGGATACGCGTTCAAGCTGACTGTCTCCGCCGTGAACAGCGCTACAAAAAAACATCAGGACATCGCTCTTCCATTTGATATCGGGCTAATGAGCGACAGCATAAAACTCACCGTGTTGCCCATCAAGAACGGCAGCAGGACGACCGTATACGCGGTGGCGGGTGGGAAGTACGGCGGCACGGTGGACCATGTGGGGTTTTCGGCGCTGCAATACGCAAAAAGCGGCTGGAAGGATATCTTTAAAAGATACAGGGATAACGGCATGAGTTACGCGCTGACGATGCAGAACGGTCCCAAGGCCATTTTGACGCTGGAAACCGGGAAGCGCTTCGTACTCATCCCTACGGATCTTGCAACCTACCGCGCCTCGGGCTGGATCGACGAGAACGGCAACCTCACGCCGGACGCGCGCGTGTTTGAGGAGCATATCGGCTTTTCCAGCCTGACATACGGCGTGGACAACGGAGCCCTTACGCTCTATGGCACACAGGAGATTCGCGGCCTGCATAAGCTGGATGTGCTGGCCTTGCTCAATACCGTCTGGCGGTATGACGGAACCAATTGGTCCATTACGGCAAACGTGGTGCCGCTTGCAAGCACGCTGCAAAGCGAATAAAAAAAGGGCGGCTTTTCAGCCGAACAGCTATCGATAAATCTTTTTTCAGGAACTTGTCCCCGAACCCTCTACCCAAGGGACACGTCACTTGAGAATCCCTTTTGCTGGAAACTTTCTAAATAGGGCGTTTCTGATGGTGGGTTCTTAGGGCCGTTACGACCCTAAGCGGGTGTTTGGGAGCCGGAGCTGAGCGCCGCCGGCGGCGGGGCAAGCGAAGAAGAGGCTCAGTGCGCAAGGGAGTGCAAGCACGTGAGGAATTGCGCGACCATTGCAAACTAAGCAGAGCCCTCAACGTTACCTCCTTTGTCGATAGCCTGAAGGCAGCTGATCAGCCTCCTAGCTCTATTGCAATTTACAGAGGTTGAATGCCGCAAAACGGCTGATCGCATCGCCAATGGCGCGGTTTATTCCGTTCGACAGCTTCACATGCGGTTCGTACCAGATGTTTTTTATAAGTAACGTTCCACTTTTCCGGTCAGCCGCCGCTTCTACTCTTCCGATAAAATTTTCGCCGTAGAGGATCGGCAGTACGTAATGCCCATACCTGCGCTTACTTACCGGCGTGTAAATTTCCCACTTGTAGTCAAAGCCAAAAAGCGCCTGAATGAGCTTTCGGTCCCACATCAGGTTGTCCAGCGGGGCAATGAATTCACATCGTTTTTTGTACGTTTCATCCTGCAGGCATTGCTGCGCGAGGCCTATGTCCCCGGAGAGTATGTAGAGCGCATCCCGGATGCCTTCCACCGCAAGCTGCACAATTTCCCCCTCGTTTAAAAGCTCGAAAAATACGGCCGTCCGTTCGGAGGAATTTAGCCCTTCGATATTCAGCCACGCGTCGGACGCCCGGTTCCATAAGAGGCCAACGGCGCCTATTCTGCGCAGGACGCGCCATTTCCGGTGCGCATGCTCGTCAGGGTACGGATCGGGGCGCAGGAGAATTTCTTGCGGGACGCAGTTTTCGATAAGATCGTAATATTTGATGGCTCCGCTTTTGTGGTGGATGGCGAGTTCCCCAGCAAAATACAAATGCTCCAGAGCGGCGCGCGACAGTTTTGTATCGCTCCAGTACCAGCTCACCTTATCCGGCAGATCAATGTCGGCGGAGCAGACTGGGCCGCGGTTGGCAATGGTTTGCTTTACGGTATCCCGTACCGCCATAATCTCAGAATGGCTGCGTTCCCACAGACGGTGCCACTCCCGGTAACGTGCAAAATACGGCCAGTCCTCAATGGGGAAAATGGCAAGATTTTTGTCAAAATAGTCGATGAGCGCACGGTCTTCATACAAAAGCTCATACAGCGCCTGTTTGGTGAAATGCTTTACGCGGGATTGCAGTACCAATTCGGAATTCTTTCCGCAAATGTCCACAGGATCGAATTGGATACATCCCGCCTGACGGACAAAATCCAGCACACCCTTTTTGCCAATAAATTGGTGCCCGCCCAATAATCCGTGTTTTCGCAGCAGGAACCGGCACGCCTGTTTTTTTGTAAACCGCATCGTTTCCATGTTACAGTTGCCCTTTACGTTGTAATATTTTCATGGCACATTCGGCCGGAACTTTGGGAACAAACCTACGGGGCCTTATCCTGCTTTATGGAGTACCAGTCTGCTATCTGTCGAGTATACCGCGGTCAAATTCCCGGTAATCCGGAATCACCTGTTTCATTTGCAGCGGTCTTTGTGCAAGGCTTCCGGTTTTGCGGATGGCGATAATATGTTTGACGCCCGCGCGGATCGCAGCTTCCACACCGGTATCGGAATCCTCAAATACCAGGCAACGCTCAGGTGAAGCGTCAATCGATGCCGCGGCTTTCAAGTACATATCGGGGTGCGGCTTTGCCAGGGTCTCGCCATCGTCGTACGCCACGTCTTTCATATCGAACCAACGGTCTAGCCCGTAGTGGCTGAAATAGAATTCGATATTGGAGCGGATGGAGGATGTCGCAATGTTGAGCGGGTATCGGCCTGCAAGCTCATCCAGCAGTTCCGTAAGACCGTCCATCAGCTGTAACTGCGCTTGGCGGGAAAGCTCACGGTAAATCTCTTCCTTCCGCTCGGAAAGCGCCGTGCTCTCCTGTTTCGGCAATGTTCTTCCCGCAAACTCCGTGATGATTGCGAGGTTATTCTTCCCTATAATAACCCGGTCGAGCGCTTTCTCCGTCAAACGGAGATTCCAGGCTTCCAGCGCCAATGCCGCCCATGCGTTCTTATTTACTTCACCGTCCATGACCATTGTGCCGTTGAAATCAAAGAGGATACCGGAAAATCCCATTTAAGCGCTCCATACTGCCAGTATTGCGGTATACTCCGCACTATGTATAGTAACAGAAAACGCCCGCAAAGGGAAACCGTTGGATAAAGTTTCTGCGGGATATGAAGGGAGCCTATGGGGTTTTTAAGGGGGGCCGCTACAGCTCGGGCTTCAAGCATGTGAGGAAATAAAAGCATCCGTTCCTTCGCAAGAACGGATGCTTTCAGCGTTGTTTGCACTTTTCCAGGAACCGGGCGATTGTGGCCTCTTCCTTTTCCCGGTCGCTGTTGGTTCTGCCCAGCCGGTCGCAGAAGCCGAGCAGCGCCACCTCGTTGATATCCGCGCTGCGAAGCATGCCTTTCATATCCGCAAACGGCAGATTGTTTACCACGAACAGGATGTGCATGTGATACCGTATCAGCGCGCATACCCGCCGGATGAACGTATGGTCCTCCGTGAAAACCTCCAGAAATTCGCGGCCCAGCTTTTCACCCAGTTTGTCATGATCGTAGGCTGTGATTTTCCCTTTCCGGTTTTTTGTGGTGCCGGGCTTGCCGATATCGTGCAGCAGCGCCGCCCACATGAATACGGCGGGATCACGGCTTTGCTCCCGGACTTTTGCCGCCGCGTCCACCACAAGCAGCGTATGGTTCCATACGTTGCCTTCCGGGTGATGAATAGGGGATTGTTCCGTGCTTTTGAGCCGGTGCAGCAGCAAAAACGGATGCTGCCTGAATTCCGGGGTATTCGAAATCTCCTCTAAATATCCGGACGGCGCGTCGTCGTGCAGTAAGCGCCTGCCGGTTTCACAATACAGTGCAACAAGGTCAGCGTGGATCATCCGTGTCTTGGTCCTTTACGCCAAATACTGCCCTTGCGCTTTCCGCCTGAGGATCATGCTTCACGTGCTTGGAACGGAACTTGCCGTCCTCCTTCTTTTTGTTGCGGGTGCTTGCCTTCTTGTTGCCCATGGTTGTTTCTCCTTTCATTATGAAAGTGTCATTATACTGTAGCTTTCCGCAATGACAAAAGAGTATGCGATTAGCATACTCGAACGTATCGATAACCCTGGCGTTTGTCATTCTGAGCCAAAGGCGAAAAATCTGTCTCCCGCTACAAATCCTAATATAGATAAGATCTTTCGCTTCGCTCAGGATGACGGTAAAGACGCTAATGGACTGAGAGTATGCGAATAGCATACCCTTTGCTGGTTGGAAGGAATATAGGAATGGTTTTATTGCATGGACTCCGCCGTTTGCGGGGCTTTGTCGTCCTTCAAACGCATGTTCCCAACCCGCTCGCTCAAAAATGCAGCGCCCAGTATCAGGCATGCGCCCGCAATTTGTACGATTCCCATAGTCTCATTTAGAAAAACCGACGCCAACAGTATCGCCGTGACAGGATCGATATAGCTGAGCATTGCGGCGGATTGTGCATGCAGCTTCTGAATGGACGAAAAAAACAGCCAAAACCCCAGCCCGGTATGGACCACGCCGAGCACGATAAGGAACAGCATGCCGCTCGCTTCCAATTGGATGTGCGACAGGTCCCCGTTGAGAAGGGTATAGGGCAGCAGCACAAGCGCGGCGACGCCAAGCTGCGCGATTGTCGCATCCAGCGAGGCGATTTGTTTGATAAACTTGTTCATCAGCGTAAAGCCCGCATAAGAGGCCGCCGCAAGCATTCCGAACAGCACGCCCATGCCGGAAGCGCCTTTCACACCCATAACGCCCGAAACAAGCGCCATGCCGAGTACGGAAGCCGCCATGCAGGCAACTTTTAAGCCCGTCAGCTTTTCTTTTAATACAAGAGGCGACGCCGCGGTGATGAGCACCGGCGCAAAGTAGTAGCTTAATGTCGCCACAGCTATGGTCGTGTGGCGGTACGCCTCAAACAGAAATATCCAGTTTGCGCCAAGCGCCGCGCCTGAACAGAGCAAAAGCGGCAGATTGCTTTTAATGGCATTGAGCGAAACATGCGTCTTCATAAAAGCGCATACCAAAAGCAAAAACAGCGCGCCTATGCCGCCGCGTATAAGCGCGATTACCCCGGAAGGAAGCGGAATGTTTCTTATAAATATCCCCATGCTGCCGAATATCAGCATGGAAGCGATTAATTTCAGCTTTGCGCTCATATTGCCCAATCTCCAAACCTGCGGATAAAACCATTTTGTACGTTTCCCTCGCGGAGCCTTGTTTTTTTCCAAAATGCAGTATACTATAAACCCATCGATTATAAAAACGCATATTTAGCATTGGCAACATGAAGAATAATGATGGAGTATCGATATGAGCATCCAGAAATACATGGCACTGTTAAAAACCGCGGAGTTCGGCAGCTTTACAAAAGCGGCGCAGCTATTAGGCTACACGCAGTCCGGTGTCAGCCATATGATCAACGACCTGGAGAAGGAATGGAACATCTCGTTGCTGGAGCGGGACCGGTCCGGCGTGCGCATCACATCGGACGGGCAAAAGCTGCTGCCTTATGTTGCGGCGGTATGCAGCGCGCAAAATAAGCTGCTCAACGAAATTGACGAATTGCACGGGCTGCAGTCCGGCCTCATCCGCATCGGCACGTTTTCCAGCGTGGCCACGCACTGGCTGCCCAATATGATCAAGCTGTTTCAAAAAGCATATCCCAATATTGAATTCGAGCTGCTGCTGGGCGACTATATGGAGATCGAAAACTGGATCATGCAGGGCCGCGTGGATTGCGGGTTTTTGCGGCTGCCCACCAAACTGGAACTTGAGAGCATCTATTTGGAGCAGGATAAATTCTTAGTGATATTGCCGGAGGATCACCCGCTTGCGGGATTGGAGCGGTTCCCGTTAAGCGGCCTTGAGGGCGCGCCGTTCCTGCTGCTGGAAAAGGGGGAAAAGACGGAGATCTCCCGCATATTTGAGGAGCACCATATCACCCCCAATATCCGCTTCACCACATGGGACGACTACGCCATTATGTCCATGGTGGAAAACGGGCTGGGCATCAGCATATTGCCCGAGCTCATCTTGCGGCGCATCCCTTACCGCATTGTGAAACGCGAGCTGGAGGTTCCCGCATATCGGCGGATCGGTTTTGTGATGAAAAATCAAAACAGCGTTTCCGTTGCCGTGAGACGCTTTCTGGAATATCTGCAATATAGAAACCAGGCTTAAAGCATCCTTTTCGCATGATTTAGTTTGCATCACCTTCGATCCTGTCCGCCTGCAATATAAATACAACAGGCTCCGGATATCGGGGCCTGTTTCTGTGCCGCTAAATTCGAGCGTGCGCCGTGTCATTTCCGCAAGTAGAAATCCCGGTTGACCGCCCTGGTAAACCCATAATCGATCACGACCGGCCTTCCGTTTAATCCCCCCCAGCTATGGGGTTTGCACAGGTCAACAAAAATCAGATTGTGCTGCATCATAGCATTCTTTATTTTAGGAATTTGATAAAGTTCCCTATTGCTTCGGACATTGTAGTACCGCCAGACGCCGGAAAGATTCCTTAGCTGCTCCGCTTTCTCCATGACAATCAGATGAAGATCCGCCGAGGCTTGTATGACGGGGGCAAACAGGCCGCTTTCGTCCTGTAACGATATCTGGTATTCGGCTTCGTTCTGCGCAACGCCTTTCATGTTCTTAGCGACCTTCGCCACATATCCGTTCTTAAGGTCGTATACCTGCCTTCCGGTACCGGAGCCGATCATCCGGTAAGCGCCCCGCTGGAGATTGGACGTAATTTGTTTCAGGTCAAACAACATATGGTTATGCAGGATCTGTTTCGTCTCGGGCAATTTGTTTGGTTCTCTAAGTAACGTCATTGCGCAAGTAGCAAGATCCCCTCCTGCTTTAGAATATGCCGCATGCAGACGGGAGGGGACTTTTTGCCCTGCTGATAGTCCCAAGGAAGGATCGCCCTTGAACATCCAGTAAAAGAAATATATAGTAATAAAAAGACGAAGGGAAAAAGCGCAATGGCCACCATATTCCACAAAGACGATCTGACATTTCACGTGCGGCAATCCCCGGTGCCCGAATTCTCCTGGCATACGAGCGAGAAGCTTGCGGAGCTTGCTTCGTCAAAGAATCTGCAGTTTGACGTAAGGTCGTTGGACCCCGGCAAGTATTCGTACCCCTATCACTTCCACCGCAACGCGGAGGAGCTGTTCGTCATACTCTCCGGCAAGGCGGCGCTGCGCACGCCGGATACCTTTGCGGAATTGTCGGAGGGCGATATCGTGTTTTTTGAAGCCGGCCCCTCCGGTGCGCATCAACTCTATAACCATACGGATGCGCCCTGCACGTTTCTGGACATCAAAACCATCATGGGCATAGACGTCTGCGAATACCCGGACTCCGGCAAGATCAACATCCTGCCGTATCAGGAGCTTTACCAAACCCGGGACCAGGTGGACTACTACTTGGGCGAAGAAAACGTCAGCGAAAGATGGCCCGTGGAGTTGGTGAAGAAGGACGGATAATGACCGGTTGTTACGCCTTAAGGCGCTTAGAACAGGTCATAACATGAGCCACGCGGCGTGGGCTGCTGTTAGAAAATCAAAAAACCTCCTGTGCAGGACCGCTGCAACAGGAGGTTTTCGGCCTCTCAACCCTTGACCCCCGATGGGTTCGGCGGTGGCAGGAGGTCGTATCCTGACTACTCTAAGCCAAATAAAAAAGATGCGCCTGTAAGGTACATCTTTTTTATTTGGTCTGGGTGAGAGGATTTGAACCTCCGGCCTCCTGAACCCCATACTGGATATAGGCATGCCGCTCTATCTTAAAATGGTCCGTTGCGAACCTATCTGAATTGATTTGTAACCCACATAAGATGGGACATTTTTAGTCTTTGAAGCCCTGAAAGGCAGATGGATAGGGGCTTCTCGCTTCATTTGAAAAAACTGTCCATCTTAGGACATTTTGATATCCACATTAGAACTTTACGTTTGGGACCTATCATTTTTGCTGCATATAATAACAAATTCGAGGCCCCGATATTAAAGGAGGCATAACCGATGAATAAGTGCAAAAAAGCATATGCGAAAGAACAAAAATACCTGTTTTTCAATAAGTGGTTGCCTTATTATCGCGTTTAAAATACAATTAGAGTGTGAAATTCAGTAATACATTAAAAGAAGTCCTCGTATCATCTCTCCCGCTTGCATCAATTATAATAATTGTTTGCGTCTTTGTGGCGCCTATGAAAAACACGTTCGATTATGTAAAGTTGGTAGTTGGATATGCAAGCGTCGTGGTGGGGCAATCGCTGTTTTTGGGCGGACTCAACATTAGCATCCTGCCGATTGGAAAGCTTGTGGGCAGCTCGCTGATCAAGCTCAAAAAGGCCGTCCTTATTATCTTTTTTGGCTTTGTGTTCGGGCTTCTCGCCACGGTTGCGGAACCGGCGCTCTCGGTGCTGGCCAGGCAGACCCACATGATCATGGAGAGTGTTGACGAGACGCTATTCGTATGGATCATGGGCGCGGGGATCGGCGTGCTGGTCGGCTTCTCGCTGTTCAGGATTATGAAGAACCTGGATATCAAGGTGGTTTTCGCCGCCCTTTATATCGTAACATTTCTTACAATCATTTTCGTTCCCGAACAGTTTGTGGCGCTGGCCTTTGATGGCAGCGGCGCAACCACGGGCGATGTTTCGGTGCCGTTCATATTGGCGCTGGGTGTTGGCATATCGGCCACCATGTCAAAACACAAGACCAATGAAGATACGTTTGGCATCATAGGCCTCGCATCGATAGGCCCCATACTGGCGCTGTTTATCTATGGAATCATCCTAAAAGCAGTGCACGGCGGTACGGTGCCGCCTGCGGGCATATACGATCCGGGCGCCGCGGAAAGCTTGAGCGAAATACTGGTTTTAAATCTGGGCGGCGTCGCGCTCGCACTTTTCCCCATCGTGATTGTGTTCCTGCCATTTCAGTTCCTGCTCATTAAGCTTCCCAAAAAAGAATTTGTCATGATATTGTTGGGCACGGTAGCGGTCTATATAGGCTTGCTCATCTTCCTGACGGGGATTGACTTTGGCTTTGCGTTTGCGGGCAAATATATCGGCGAGGTCTTCCTGGATCCGGCGCGTCCCCACTGGTTTAAATGGCTGCTGCTTGTGATAGGCTTTGTATTAGGCGTTGCGATCACACTCTCGGAGCCTGCGGTCACGGTGCTTGGCGAACAGCTTGAAGAGATCACCAACGGCCATATCAGGAAGATCACCATACGCATCACGCTTGCCATCGGCATCGGCTTTGCCGCATTGATTTCCATGGTCAAAATTCTTACGCAGATCAACATCCTCTGGTTTCTGGTTCCGCTCTACGCCATAGCGTTGATCATGATGAAATTTACCTCCAAGCTCTTTGTCGGGCTGGCGTTCGATTCGGGCGGCGTTACGGGCGGCGCGCTGACATCGGCATTTCTCACGCCGCTTACGTTGGGTGCTGCGCAGGCTGTGGCGGAGGCCGCGGGGCCGGGCGCACAGTCGGTTTTGACAAATGGATTCGGAATTATAGCCTTTATTTCTGTAACCCCCTTGATTGCTGTGCAGGCTTTAGGTATGATATACGATATCCGGCTTGCAAAAGAGCAGAAGCTTATGGAAGAGGCCGAGTTTGCTGAAATTGAGGAACTGGCTTCCCTTGCCGAGCATGCAGCGGGAAACGCCTCTGCAGACGAGAACAAAAACGACGAACCCGATGATCAAAGCTTACTGATGGAGGCAAATGACAGTGTTGACTGATGTCACATGCTGCTTGAAATTTCTAACGCTGATAGCCGGGAGAAAAAAGAAGGACGCTCTTTTAAGCGCGTTACATGAAACCGGCGGGCGGCTTATCAACGTTGTATATGGCAAAGGCTCCGTTAAGGCGGGCTATTTCAGGGATATGCTGGGGCTTGTGCCGGAGGAGAACAAAGTCGTTATAACCTGCTTGCTCTCGGCAGAAAAATCTGGCGCCGTGTTTGATATGCTGGTCAAAAAATTCGATTTTGATAAGCCGAACACGGGCATTGCTTTTACGATACCCATTGAAAAGCTGTCACGTTAACTTTGGAGGAGAACATGGAAAAAGCGGACAACATGAAAGCGCTTTATATTATTCTCAACGCCGGCTTTGCGGACGATGTTGTGGAACTGCTGCGCAAGGCGGGGGCGGGCGGTGCGACAATTATCAACGCCCGCGGTATGGGCGCAGTGCAGAAGGAAATTTTTGGCATTACCATAGACGCCGAAAAAGAAATGATTTTAAGCCTCGTGGATGGGGATACGGCGGAAAGAATTATGGCGATCGTAAAAGAAAAGGCAGGGTTTAAATCTCCTGCCAACGGCATTTGCTTTATGATGCCTGTCGAAACCGCGATCATGACAAACAATCCTATATCATCCAAGGAACAGAAATAAGGCTTTTAATAGGAGCTTTTTTACCCGGCTTTACAAGTCCGCTTGCCTGATGGCCAGCGGGCTTTTGCATCTGAACTTAAGGATGTGAAGCCGACATATGGTGGCACGCAGAGGATTGAAAACGGGAGGCGCTTGCATGGATGAAGAACACATTACCCTGTATATCCCAATGGGAGTGAAGACCGAAGCGGAGTATTTTCCCGGTTTCGGAAAAAAGGAACTATTTCAGGCGGCCATCGGTTCGATCGTGTTCGGGCTGGTGGCCTTTCTTGTCTGGCTGCTTTCCCAAAGCGTATCCGGGACGGTGCTGACGGTACTGGCGGGTATCGCCGGGTCCGTCATGATGCCCAGTAGACTATGGGGGAGTTCTGTGTACGCGCTACTCTGGCAAAGGGGGTACATGCGGAGCTATGATGCCGGCAGCCACCGGCGGCCTGAAATACTCCCATAGCCGGGGAAGCGTGGCAAATACGGAGAATTGACATCAGAAACCTGGGCTGGCTTATGGTTACAAGAGTCTGGGCCAGCCCATTCTTGTGATGTCAGTTAGTAAGGCGAAGGCGGCGAGGCTTGTTGACGAATTGTAACGAATACTCAAAGGTATATGCCAATAATTTCCGGATAAGGCCAGCGTTATTGTACCGGAACAATTTTTGTCTTGCTGATAAGGTCCGGCAGGGTTTGCTTTCTTTTTGTAAACAGGAGTAT
>JAFABA010000124.1 GCA_023426265.1 Bacillota bacterium | reverse complement strand
GACGCATTTTGCCCAGCAGTCATGTTCGCCTAGCAGGAACCCGTGATCCGTGTTCACGATCAGCATCGTATCGTCCCACAGGCTGTTTTCGTCCATATAGTCAAGCAGCTTGCCGAGATTGGCATCGCACATGCTGAGCAAAGCGGCATACTCATACCGCACATGCTCTACGGCTTCACGCGGCTCAGTCACCTTTTTGTATTCCGGCCAGTCGAACTGAGGGCCGTCGTACTGATGCGGATACAGCTCCTTGTATTTCTCCATGGAATAAAACGGCTCGTGCGGATCAAATGTTTCGATCTGGAGGAACCAGTTATCTTCGTTTTTGTTCTTCTCCAGAAATTCAAACCCGAGATCAAAGCAGATGGTTTGCGGCTGTTGCGCTTCGGCGGTGATATAGGAGCGGTTCACAAGGTCCTGCCGCCAAGCGCGCCCAAGATGCTGCGGTACGGCGGGATCCTTGACAGATGCTTTCCACGGATCGCCTTCCTGCCCCCTTACGCTTTCCCACGAGCTGTAGCGAGTGTGGTAGGTGCAGCCGCCATCCTCCCAATAATGCTGATGATCCGAAATCAGATGCGTATAGATTCCATTGTTTTTCAATATCTCGGGCATTGAGTCGTCAAACGGCTCCATCGGGCCCCATGCCCTGTGCAGGAAGTTCAGCCGCCCTGTGTGCAGTTCCCTCCTGGCCGGCATACAGGGCAAGCTGCCCACATAACAGTTATCAAATGTGACCGAACGCTCCGCCAGCCGTTGAAAATTCGGCGTCTTCGTCCAGGTACAGCCATAGGGTTCCAGCATATGCCGATTCAGGGAATCAAACATCAACATGATCGCTTTCATCAGTCCACCACTTCCTTACCACCATTTGATCGCATCCGTAACGCGATTCCTCAGTTGCACAAATTCATCGCCCGCAATGTCGCGCGGGCGGGGCATATCATTGAGAATGATCTCTTTCACTTTTGTTGGCTTGTTGCTTAGTACCATGATCCTCGTTCCCAGGTAAACAGCTTCTTCCACGTTGTGCGTAATAAACACGACCGTTGTTCCGGTGCGCTCCTGCAATTTCACCAGTTCATCTTCCAGTTTATATCGCAGTTCAATGTCCAATTGTGCGTAGGGCTCGTCCATAAGCAACAATTCCGGCTTTGTCGCAAACGCGCGCGCAATGACGACACGCTGCAGCATGCTGGCGGAAAGTTGGGAAGGGTAATTCTTGCGGAAATCCTTTAATCCCACAATTTCCAATACTTCTTCCACATTCTCCATCGCCTGCGCATGAGGCGTTTTTTTGATCTCAAGCCCGAACATCACGTTTTGCTCCACCGTGAGCCAGGGCATTGTTGACGTTTCCTGAAATATGTACGCGACGTTCTGTTTTTGCAAATCAACCGGCTCGTCGTTCACCAGAATTTCACCCGACGTGATGTCGTACAACTTGGTCAGGCTGTTTAAAAACGTTGTTTTGCCGCAACCCGTTGGCCCTACGACGCACATAATTTCTCCGTCCCAAATATCAAACGACACGTCATCGAGCACAAGCAGATCTCCAAATCGCTTAACCAGGTTACGAACCTTAACCTTAACTTTCTGCTTAACTTCCATGAATACCCCTCACAATGTCTGGTCCATGATGTTCGTAATCTCTTTACGGAGCCGAAGAAACTCTTTGTCCACATAATTGCGCGGACGCGGCAGCTTGATCTCATACTCCGCCTTGACGCCGGTCGGGCAATTTTTGAGCACAAGAATACGGTCGGCCAAATAAACGGCTTCTTCAATATTGTTGGTAACAAACACAACGGTACGCTTTTCGGTCTGCCAGATGATCTCGAGCTCTTTCTGCATCAGGTAGCGCGTCTGGGCATCCAATGCGCCAAACGGCTCGTCCATCAGCATGACCTTGGGTTCGATGCAATATGCACGCGCAATTCCGACGCGCTGCTTCATTCCGCCAGACAGCTTGACTGGGTATGTATGTTCGAACCCTTCCAAGCCAACCAGCTTAATATAATGCATCGCCCGTTCCTGGCGCTCCTTTTTGGGCACGCCTTTCATTTTCAGGCCGTATTCAACGTTGCCCATCACGGTAAGCCAGGGAAAGAGCGCTACCGATTGGTACACCACGCCTCTGTCTGGACCTGCCGTCTTTACTTCCATTCCGTCAACGAGAATCGCCCCCTGCGTGCTTTCCTCCAGCCCGGCAATCAGGTTGATGAGCGTTGTCTTTCCGCATTGACCGGGGCCGAACAGAATCAAAAACTCGTTCTCTGCGACCGAAAGGTCAACTTCATCGACAACTTTGAATTCTCCGAAATTTGAATAAAAGGTCTTGGAGAGATCGTTGCATTGGATCATTACTTTCCGCCCTTGTTCCATGCACATAACACATCCTCCACCTTTCTCATAATGATCGCGAGCAAATATCCCACCATGCCGATGGCCACGATACCGGTCAGCACCTGGACCATGTTGTTGATTTCCATGGCATTGACAATAATCCAGCCGACGCCTTCCGTGGAGCGAACCATTTCGGCGGCGACAACGGTAGCCCAGCCTACAGAAACAGCTGTATGAAGCCCGGCAAAAATGAACGGCACCGTATATGGCAATACAATGGTCCGCATGGTTTGTATCGGGCTGGCGCCAAGCATCCGGGACGCCCCAAGCAGCACGGGATCTACCGATTTGGCCCCGGAATAGACATTCAGCGTAATGGTGTTAAACGTGGAAAGAAAAATCAAAAACCATTTTGTGGTTTCGCCCAATCCATACCACAAAATCGCCAGTGGAATCCACGCGATGGGCGGGATAGGGCGTATCATTTCATACAACGGCATGAATATCGCTTCAATCGGCTTGTATCGGCCCATTAGAATTCCGAGCGTGATGCCGCAAACAGCACCGATGCCATAGCCGATCAACACACGGGACAAACTGAACATGATATGGCCGAGAATCGAATATTTGCCGATCGGGTCGACAAAGGAGCTAAAAAAGCGCTTCATTACTTCAATCGGGCCCGGCATCAGCAAGCCCAGCGTTGTATTGGTCGTACCCACTTGCCACAGTACAAAAAATAATGATATCGAAAGAATGGTACCAATCGTCTTTTTCGTGGATGAGGCGTGTTGGGAGCCCATCACCATCTTTCTCCTTTCATCAGTTTCTTCTCCAGAATCGAAAGCAGTCCAGTTAAAGCGGCCCCGGTCAGACCGATCGCAATCATACCGGCGATAATAACATCCGGCCGGAAAATGCCGCGGCTCTGTTGAATCATAAAGCCCAAGCCTTTTGTAGAAGCCACAAGCTCTGCGGCAACCAGCGCCGTCCAGGCTCCGCCAAGCGCCACGCGCATACCCGTAAGCATCATCGGCAAGGCCGTCGGCAAGGCTATGCGTGTCAGCAACTGAAAATTCGTAGCGCCGAATGTCTGCCCTACCCATAAGTGCACTGTCTTGGTTTGGCGGATGCCCGAATACGAGTTGACCACACACGCAATAAACGCAGATAAGAAGATGACCATTGCCTTTGAGAGCAGGCCAATGCCAAACAGCACGATCATAATGGGAATCCACGCAATCCCGGGAATCGGCCGCAAAAGATCAAAAAGGGGCCGAACAAAGATATCTACCTTTTCATACCATGCCATGAGAATGCCGAGCGGAACGCCGACAGTCACGCCAATCAGATAGCCGCTCAACGCCACCTGAAGGCTGGCCAGGATATGCTGACCCATCGTGGCGCCTTCAGGTGCCTTGGTATAGAATTTCTGGACAAAGGTAGTCATTACTTTAATGGGGCTGGGTAACGACTGCGGAGCCGCCAAATGAAGCCCGTCCGTAACAAGCCACCAAATAAAGAGAAATCCGGCTATCGAGCAGGCCGATAACCATACATAATTTTTTTCTTTCTTTTTCAAGCGACTTACCTCCGAATTTGAAACGGGTTGCCTTAGGGAAGCCTAAGACAACCCGCTATATGGCCCCTGTTTTTAAAATTACTTCTGCACTTCGAACTGAATTTCCAGTGCTTCTTGGATAAAGGAAGGATCAAAGGAGGCGGGCACGTTTGCCAAGCTGGCGCTTTCGATCTTGCCGTCAGAGGTAAAGAAATCAGCGATCTCAAGCATGCCTTTTCCGTATACATATCCGGGCTTGCTCATGAAATCAGCGTCAATGTATTCGCGAACGGCCATCTCGGAACGCAATGCGTTCTCATCGTACTCTTTGCCGTTTTCATTGAACCATCTCATGGAAATCTCGTAACGGGTTGCTTCGTCCTGCAATTCCGCACAAGCTTTATAAGTTGCCCGAATGAACCTTACGATATCCTCATGCCGTTCGGTTGCGACTTTTTCGCTGGTAAAGATCCCATCCACCAGAGATACGCCCGTTGCATCCTCAAAAGATGCGATGCAAGGGTAGCCGGCCGCTTCCGCCTGGAAGGTGAACGGAGGATTCAGCGCGACCGCATCCCCCTCGCCCGCAACAAAAGCCTGATAGGCAGGACCGTATTCCATATGTACCTGTTCATAGTCGGAGGTGGACAAGCCAAACTTCTCAACGTATTTCATTGCATTAAATTGAGACACGGTACCCAGCGGCCCAAGGATCTTCATTCCTTTTACCAATTCGGCGCTGCCGTAAATTTCGGGATAGCCATCGACATTCCCCTTCACCTGTGCGACCGGGCTATCGGGTCTCGCATAAATACCAATGCCGCCGGTGGTATTGATTTCGCCGATCCAGCGCGTTTTGCCAAGGGCGAGCGAAAAAACAGACGCTAAGCCGCTGACCGCGACATCAATCTGATTGGCGGCATATGCTTCATTGATCGGAGCTCCTGTGGGGAAAATCACAATTTCCACATCCAAGCCTTCGTCCTTATAGTAACCTTTTTCAAAAGCATACTGGACGGGCACGCCTACCGTTAAGGGCATTGTTCCGACAACCAGCTTTTTACCGCTCGGCTGCGGAGCCGGAGCCTGCGTCTCTGTTCCTTCGGAGGCCGGGGCCTGCGTTTGTGCCGCATCGGGAGCCGGGGAAACTTCAGTGGGCGTTACGGGTGCACATGCAACAATGCCGCTGATTAAAAGTGTTAGGGTCAGAGCAAAGCAAAGCAGTTTTTTCATTGACTTTTCCTCCAGATTTGAATAAATTTGTGTGAATGATGAGTGGATTTTGCGTGTCCGTTAACGCATTTGATGTATTTATAGTAACACGCCCTATGGGATTGTCAATAGAAATTCTGATAAATTCAGTATATTATGCGTTTTAAAAAAAGTTTTTCAGCAAGATTACCGCTTTTTCATTTTTTAAGCAAATGCGTGTGCATTAACATTCGTTTGACTTTTTGTGTATTTGCAGTATGATGATAATAGCTTTAGGAGGTATCAGTATGGCGACAACAATCAAGCAGATTGCAGAGCTAGCCGGTGTTTCCATTGGAACAGTGGACCGCGCTTTACATAACAGGGGCCGCGTCAACGAGCACGTGGCAACCCGCATTAAAAAAATTGCCAAGGAGCTAAATTATCAGCCTAATTCCATTGCAAAATCCCTATCCATCAAACGGCGCAACTTAAAAATCGCCGTAATACTGAATGTGACGGGAAACCAGTTTATCGATGTCGTCTTGCAGGGCGTCTCGGCAGCTGCCGAAGAATTGTCCGCCGCCGGCTTTACCGTTGAAATTATGAAATGCAAAGACTTCGACGCCCAACATCAGCTTGAATTAATCAATCAAGCTGTAGCCGGAAATTTCTCCGGAATTGTATTGGTGCCAATTAATGATCAGAAAATACGAGACCGGATAAATGAATTGTATCATCAATCCTATCCGATTGTATTCTTAACTTCCATTATAGAAAATGCAAATTTCCTGGCGTATATAGGTTGCAATTACAAATACTCCGGCCAAATATCATGCGGAATTCTAAATCAAATTACGGGTGGTGACGCCCGCTTGGCAATCGTTATCTCCAACCTGCATATGTGGAGCAATCAGCAGCGGTTATTGAGCATTAAAGAATATCTTCGCATGGCCTATAAAGGCATTCATATAGAAAAAGTGTTGGAACTATCAAACGATAGTATTGCTTCTTATCTGCAAACCAGAGAACTCCTGGAAAAGAATCCCCAGATCGATGCTCTTTTATATTGCTCGGGAGCGGTTGACGGAGGGTTAAAGGCCGCGTTGGAGGTTTTAAACAAACGCAAGCTGAGAATTGTCACGTTTGATTATACCGATATTATTGGTCAAGCAATGAGGGGTGGCGAAGTTCTGTTTACGATAACGCAGAATCCGACCGAACAGGGTTACAGATCAGTAAAGCTGATGGCGGATTATTTGACCACTCAACAAAAGCCAGCGTCCCAGTTTATATATGTTAATACCGAGATCATGATTCGTGAAAGTATAATAGATTGCGAAAACAATTCTGGAATTTGTTCATAAACAAGTTCGGACAATTCCTAAAAGTAATAGACCGCTTGATCCTTTAATGCATACATTCATTCATGTCCAGAAAAGGACCGCAGTTTTTCCCACTGCGGTCCCTAAGCTATAGATCTATGATTAATAAAAAAAGATTATCGGAGCGTTTTCAAGGCGCCGGCCCAAGCAATCAATTGGTTGAGCATGATATCAACTTCCGCTTCATGGCGGGGATCCGGCTTGAATTCGCTGAAATTTTCAAAATCGGTAAAAAGGGAGAATGCCACCTGTGCGCGGACGTCCGCGATTTGAAGCTCCGCCATAACGGGACGCAGTTGTTCCACCGCCCTGGCCCCGCTCATGGAGCCATAGCTGACAAAGCCGGCGGCCTTATTATTCCATTCGTTGTACAGATAGTCGATGGCATTTTTTAAAGCGCCGGAGGTTGAGTGGTTATACTCCGGAGTCACGAATACATACCCGTCAAATTCAGCGATCTTCTTCGACCATGCCAAGGTATGGGGCTGCATATATTGTCCAAAGGAAGGGGGAATGGGTTCATCCAAGAGCGGCAAATGATAATCTGCAATATCTACCAACTCGAACTGTGCATCATTGCGCTTTTGCGCTTGTTCAAATATCCATTGTGCAACGGTTGCGCCATTCCGTCCAGGGCGTGTACTGCCAACAATGATTGCAATTTTCAGCATATTGAAGCCTCCTATTTAGTGTTATTTCCTTTATTATAACAGCAAATGGATATCGCAAACCATCATACCCCAGTTATTCAGTCGGCTAAATATGTTAATTTTGGACCCGGAATCAAATAATGTGCCATCCGCTTTAACATTATTAGATAATCCCTGCAAAGATTGCAACAGATATTAGCCGATTGATGCAATATGCACGCAAGCAACCGCGCCGCACGGGGCTCTCGTCACTTCACGGAGCGTGCCGTTTTCTGCCGCAACTGCAAATACCACAAGGTCGTGGCTTTCCTGATGCCCTACAATCAGATAATCTCCCGCGGGTGTAATAGCAAAATCTCTGGGGGTTTGTCCACCCGTCTTCTGGATGTGCAGCAATGTAAGCAGGCCGTTTCCATCAATGCGATAGGCGGCGATGCTGTCGTGCCCCCGGTTGGAAGCATATAATAGCCTGCCGTTGGGGTGCAGCCGGATACAGGCGGCTGTATTCTCGGTTCCGTCTCCTTCAGGCAGCGTTGAGATAGTTTGCAGCAATTCCGCAATGCCGTTTTCTTCATCATATTTATACACGCAGACCATATTGCCCAATTCGGCAATCAGGTACATCCGTTTTCCGGTCTTATCAAACGCGCATAGCCTGGGCCCCATACCGGGCGCGGTGCGGATAGACGGGCCGGGGGTCAGGTACCCATTTTGCCAGTCTGCGCGGTATGCCGCTACTGAATCCGTACCCAAATCCACCGCCAGCACGTGCGTTCCGGATTTGTCTGCGACCACCTGATGCACATGCGGCGCCTGTTGCCGAACTGCGTTGGGGCCGCTGCCATAATGCTGAAAAAAGCAGGACATTCTGCCGATGCTGTGGTCCGCACGAATGGGATACACGCATAGGCTTCCCCCGCCGTAATTGGCCACCAACAAGTATCGCCCGCAGGGACTGAAACTCAGGTTACAGGCATCCTCCCCGTTGGTTGCCTGCCGATTCAAAAAGCGCAGCTTATTGCCTGCTGCGTCAAACGCATAGGCACAGATCGCCGCAGAAGAAAGACCACTGTATTCTTTTAATTCATTGACAGCATACAGGCACCGCCCGTCCGGATGCAGCACAACGTAGGACGGGTTCGGCGCGGGGCGGCTTAAAAGCTTTGTAAGGCGTCCGCATTCATCCAAACGAAACACACAGATACCTTCGCCACGGGCCTGTACCAGCTCCCCTGTACCAAGGCGGATTTGTTCTGTATAGCTTCCCGTAAACACGAATGAGGTGCTCATAGCGCCAATTCTCCTTGAGCTTTCAGTGATATATCGCGTGTGCCGCGCTGTTCCCATCGCGACGCGGCACAGCAACGCAGTTTTCCTCGAAAGTCCCACAACAGGCCATGTCCAATTCGCATCCTCGCGTTTCGTCTGGGTCCGTGGGCATAGTTGTTTATCTGAGTACCTGGTGCCCACTCGCTGTATAAATCTCATACCACTCGTTGTGAGTGAGATGGACTTCCATGCCCCTGACAGCATTTTTAAGCCTTGCGATGTTTCTGCTGCCGCTGATAGGAAGCGCCTTGACGGGATGATAAAGCAGCCATGCATACACAATAGAATCTATACCTACGGTATGGCGTTCCGCTATTTCGGCAAGTGTCTTACGCAAGCTCATAGCGTATTCCTCCTGCGAAGTGAAAATACGTCCCCCGCACAAAGGCGACCATATCATAGGATGTATCTTTTCCTTAACTAGCAAATCCATCATCCCTGAATTAAAATGATCAAAGCATAAAGGATTGACTTCTATCTGGTTTGTGCATAACAGATGACCTGTAGCGTGTTGAAGTGCATCAAATTTGAAAGGATCAAAATTTGATACGCCAACTCCCCGTACATATCCCTGCGTAATCAGATCCTGAAACGCGCGCCCAACTTCATAGTGATCAATGCAGGGATCTTCCCTGTGGATCAGGTAAAGATCAAGATAATCACAGTTTAAGCGAGAAAGGCTCTCCTTGCAAGAACGTATAATGCGCTCGTACCGTGTATCATAATATCCCATCAGCTTGCCATTGCGTTCCGTTTTAAAGATGCCCGTTTTTGATACGATTTGCACCTTATTGCGAAGGTACGGGGCTTTGCGAAAAGCCTCCCCCATCAGCCGCTCACATTCTCCGTTGGAATAAATTTCCGCTGTGTCAAAGGTGGTAACGCCAAGATCAATGCATTGCTCCATAAATCGAACAAGCTCTTCCGATGTCATGTTCCACTCTACCAGCCGCCAGAATCCTTGGATTATGCGGGAGAAAATCATTTCCTTACTAAGCTCAACACACTCCATTGGATCACCCTTCCTGTATTACAGATTTGTTCAGAGGACATCACAGTGCTTGCTTAAAAAGAGAGCAATTCTCGCAATGCCAATTAATTTGTTGACACTCGAAGGCATCCCCTCTTCATAGAAGCGGATGCCTTCAAAAGGAATAGTCTTTCTCAATTAACGGTTCAGCCGCTTGCCGGAACTTATGGTTCCATCAGCGTTGCACACGGCCGGAGCCGTCGCCACCGATGAGATTCATGACTTCATCTACCGAGGAGAGATTAAAGTCAAACTCGATAGAGTGCTTGAGGCAACTGGCGCCCGCCGCGAACTCGACCGCTTTTTGATTGTCAAAATCGTTGAGGCAGGCATAAATGAGACCGGAGGCAAAAGAATCTCCGCCGCCGACTCGGTCCACAATCTGCATGGCATATTTTCTGGAGAGATAGGTCGCGCCGCCTGCGTAGAGCATAGCCGACCAATTGTTGACCGAAGCGGAGATTGATTCACGCAAAGTGATTCCAACCTTCTCAAAGCCAAAGGTTTCGGTTAGCTTTTTCGCGAGGCCGGAATAGCCCTCAATACTTAGCTTTCCTGCAGTAATGTCGGTATTATCCGCTTTGATGCCGAGAACCTTTTCGGAATCTTCCTCGTTCGCGATACAGACGTCAACATACTGCATGAGGAGCTTTGTGGCGGCCTGAGCCTCTTGGGGCGTCCAAAGAGATTTGCGGTAATTAAGGTCTATACTAACCTTTACCCCCTGCCTTTTGGCGGCGATGCAGGCCTGCCTGCATATCTCCCGCATATTTTTGCTCAGAGCTACAGTGATGCCGGTAAAGTGAAACCAGCCCGCATCCTTGAAGATTTCGTCCCAATCAAAGTCGCTGGGATCCGCCTCTGCGACGGCGGAGTACTTACGGTCATAAATTACCCTGGAAGGACGCTGAGAAGCGCCGCGTTCAAGATAATAGACACCCATACGCTCGCCGCCCCAGGCAATGTGCTTGGTCTCAACCTCGAACTTTGTCAGCATGCGCTTGGCGCAACGTCCTATCTCGTTGTCTGGGAATTTCGTTACCATCTCGGCGGGCATGCCCATGTAGGACAGAGCGATAGCCATATTGGCCTCCGCGCCGGTATAGTTGAGGTTGAAATTATTCGCCTGCGCAAAGCGAAGATAACCATCCGGCGCAAGACGCAGCATCATTTCACCGAATCCAACAAATTTTTTCTTTTCCATGGCCTGCTCTCCCCGTGATCAATATGCTTTTACGATTTCGGTGAAATCCTTTGCTCTCTTGGAAATCTCCGCAAAATCGCCCGCAGCAATGCACTTTTTGTCGCAAAGGCGTCCACTGATACCGGCACCCGCAAAGCCAAGTTCAAGATACTGTTTAAAATTCTCCTCGGTTACGCCGCCAGTCGCGCAGAGCCTGACATGGCTGATGGGCGCAAGGATGTCCTTGATGTAGGAAAAATTGAGGTAGCCTGAAGGGAACAGCTTGACTATATCCGCGCCGCAGTTATGGGCGGCAATAATCTCGCTCGGCGTCATCGCGCCGGGAATGGATACAAGGCCGAGTTCCTTGGTATAAGCAATGATTTCAGGATCGGTATTCGGAGAGATAACATAGCGTCCGCCTGCTTCCTTGGCGGCCTTAACCTGCTCTTTGGTCAGGACGGTGCCCGCGCCGAACATCATTTGATCGCCGTATTTTTTATTGAGAGCGCTGACGGCCTCGCTGGTTTTCCTGACGCAGTCAGGGTCCGCCTGATCAAACGTAACCTCAATTAGTTTGACGCCACCCGCAAGCAGCGCGCCCGCAAGATTGAGCAGGTCTTCCCCATAGACCTTGCGGCAGATGGTAATCACTTTGTTTTGCAATACAAACTCGAGAGTACTCATGTTGATAATCTCCTTGCTATTTCTTCTTAAGAAAACCTTGCATCGGCCACTTCAGCCCAGCACGGTAGGTTGTCCATGTGACGGCTGCCTGCATCTTTGCAGCACCAGAATAAGCGCTTGGTGATTTGTTGGCCCATCATGTCCTGAGCAAATGGATGGCAAACCCTTCAATTTCTTCTCGCAGGAATATGCGAACAATCTCTCCCTCTGCGTTGCGGGTAATCGTTTCCTCGATGAATGCGATGCCCTGCTCTTTCAAATAACGGATCGCCTCGTCAATATCGCTTGTTTTTACGGCAATGTGTCCGTTCGAGCCGTATCCCGGCTTTTTCAAGAGTTCAATTTCTTTGCTTGCAAACACGGAAGAGCTTCCGTTCTTAACGGGGAAGCCAAACAGGCCGCTAAATTTTGCCCCAGCCACAGCGGCGCTCTGTTCATCGGGGCAATTGATGCCAATGTGCGCTACGACAAATCCCAGATCTGTGATCGGCTTCTTCATCTTTTTCTCCCATCCGGCTTCGTTGTTTCTACAACTTATTGTCACGCAGAATACGTTTATAAACAATAGAAAGAGTTACTGCAATATGTTGTAATATTACGATTATTTTGATATTATTTTATTATGAGCAACCGTATTAGCTTTGGTAAAAACACCCCTCTCTCATTTCGGGAGAATCTCCAGTTTGACGAGTATTCTCCATACAAAATTCGCTGCAAGGAATTTGTGAACGACGACATTGCCCCATTGCATTATGCCGATGCAATGGAGATTTTAATATGTTGCAGAATTATTGGAGAAATTGTGATAGAGAATAAACGCATCGCCGTCGACGGAAACGCTGTCGTATTAATTCCGCCCGGCGCCGTGCACTCGGTCACCATCCATAAGGGGACTGGGCGCGCTTATGTGCTGCACGTCTCCTTCACTGAGTTGCGCGGGGTGATGGATGTGCCCACCCTGATGAAACAAAGCGGCCTCACGCTTGCAGGGATCGATTATGTTTGCCCGGAATTCGAGCGGGTGCTTGTGCTTATCAACGAGATGATCGAGAGGGACGATGCCCCTTTTGCAAGAACCCGCGCCTTGCTGGAAATTTTTGAAATCCTCTCAAAACAGATGAGACCTTGCGTAACGTCAGACCGTCTGCAAACCACACGCGGCCGCGAGGAGTTGCGCCGCATCCTGCGCTGGACCGAGCAGAATTTTATTAACCCTGTGCGGCTGGAGCAGGCGGCCGCCGCCGTCGGGTTCACCAAAAACTATTTTTGCTCCTGGTTCAAGACGAACACCGGCATCACCTACAACCATTACCTCAACAATGTCCGGATCAGCAATGCCTGTCGTGTGCTCACAAAGACAGGCTCGATCGCCGATGCGTGTTATGAGAGCGGGTTCCGGGATATGAGCTATTTCATCCAGTTATTCAAAAAGACGCAGGGCTGCACCCCGAAAGCCTATGCCGACCGGATTATGAAGCGGTCTGACGGAACTCCTTCAAGATGATACTTAGCAATTTAATCCGGAATACCCGGCGAGCATTGCCGGGTATCCCCATTTAGTGAAGCGCCGACATCCAGCGCCTCAGCCGCTCGACGCAGACGGATAAGCCTTCCGTCGCAGCAGGGAGGTCCTGTTTCCCCCAGCGGCGTTCATATTCGAGCGAAAGCCAGCCGTCATATCCATTATCCTTAAGCTCCTGCAGAATTGCGGGCCAGTCGAGTATGCCGTCGCCGGGGAACCGGCTGTAGACAGTACGTATTTCCTCTGAAATGTGGGAAACGCTGTCCGACTTAAATTTTCCGGGAACACCGCCGCGATAAACGAGATCCTTAACGTGGACATAGCGGATCCAACCTTTTTGCAACGCAATGGCCTCCCGATATTCCTCCGCCGGAAAAAACGCAAGGTTGGCCTGGTCGTATAGAATACCGACATTCGTATGGTTGATTGCCTTAATGGCTTTCATCGTACTTTGGGCGGTTGTGGTCATGGTTCCAAAATGGTTCTCAATCGAAAGCTGTATTCCGTAACGCGCTGCATACTCTCCACATTCCCGCATGGACTTGACCAGTTGAGAAAATTTGGTGCCCCCAGGGTCGGTTTCATTATCCGCGAACGCACCGCCATAAACGCGAACACTCTCAGCGCCGAGAATCTGCGCCATATCGATCACGCGATTGAGTGCTGTGACCTCGCCGTGGCGTACCTTCTCATCGAGAGCATTGTACCGGTTCAGGTAAGGCGTCACCCCCGCAATCTTTAGGCCAAGAGAATCCGCCTCATCCTTGACTCTTTGTATGAACGCGTCGTCCGCCTCATACGGAATGCCACTTTCATATCCCGTCTGCACCACGATCTCCGCGCCGTCCAGCCCCAATTTCGCAAAAAAACGAAGCGCCTCAAACACATCAAATTCGGGCGTTGCCATTGTATGTCCTGCCAGCTTCATTTCAATGCCGCCATTCCTTTGTGAGATCCGGCAGGCCAGCGGAGACCAGAATCCGGTTCATGAGTTCATGTGTTTTCAATGCATCTTCCGCCGAAGTGAGCGGTTTCTTCCGCGTCTTCACACAGTCTATAAAATGCCGGTCACACGCCTGGAAGCCTATGCCTTCGACATAGTTGGCCCATCCTTTATGCAGCGGCGTGGAGTTATAAACCTCCTCATGATCCGGTTTGATGACGGTCAGCCGGTCCGGGCTTTCCATAATGACGGTTTTGTTGCGGCCAAACAATTCAATGCGCTCATACCACTGGCCGGCCTCCCGGCTTGCATTGAGCATCCCGATGCCGCCGTTTTCAAATGTCAGCTGCGCGGCGCAAAGATCCTCAAAAAACGGGTCGTCGCCCCATCGTGCCTCCGCCTTGACCGAAACGCATTCTCCCATCACATACCGCATCATGTCTACCATATGGATTGCATTTTCAAGCGTGGCGCGATATTCTTTGAATTCGCGGGATTTGCTCGCAACCATGAGGTGCGGGGCTTTCCCTGCAAATTCCGCAATGCCTTTTTGGATCACCGGCGAATACCGGCGATTGAACGCTACCATCACAATCTGGCCCGACTTTTCAGAGATATCGGCAAGTTCCTCGCATTCCCGCATGGTGGAGGCAAGGGGCTTTTCCACCAGCACGTCAAGCTTCGCATTAAGCAGAGGGCTCAGATACTCCTTGCGAACCGTCTTGGGAGTCAGAAGAACCGCGGCATCAAGATCCAGCTTTAGCAGTTCATCGAGAGTTCCCGCCGCATGAGTGATACCGTAACGCCGTGCCGCGGCCTCGCTTTTTTCCCGGCTTGAACCCAGCACTCCCGCAATCTCAACATCCTCCATCGACCCAAAGGCCGGAAAATGGGCGGCGCGGGCGATGGAGCCCGTACCAATGATGCCGATTCTGATTTTCTTTTCACTCATTTCCCTTTATTCTCCTTGCAAGTAATTGGGTTTTCTGTCCCTCATTTTATGTGAGATATCAACCGACTGCAGGAAAACGGATACCGGAAACTCGGCCGGATCTCCCGTTTCAATCGCCGCTAACACCCGCTTATCCTCTTCATAAAATCCATTCAGCACAAAGCCGTCTTCACTGTTTGAGAGTTCGCTGCCCGTAATCCGCAAAGACTCGCGCTCTTTCTCGGCACACACAAGAGACCCCGGAAAATCAAATCCCCGCACATAGGTCGTACCGCTCCAGACCGGAAGATTGAGATAAAATTGCTTTCCCGCGGCATATACCACGATTCTCTCGGTCACCGCGCCTGCGCAGGGCAAAAAGCGCATATCGACGTGCACGCCATTCTCAAAGTTTCCACACGCATAATAGTTGACATTGCCGCGCACGGTATCCTCTTGATAATCGAACGACAGTTCATGATACTCCCCGAATAAACTCCGCAGGCAATCAATCCCGTGAACCGCCGTGGTGGTGAAGTCTTCATCAGACCGCCCTTCCCGGCACATCTCAAGCGATACCGCTTCAATTTGCTCCCCTGTAAGCTTTTCTTTTAAAAGGTTAACCAGAGGCATTGAGCGCCGGTTGAACAGCACCGCGTGATAAAGATTCCGTTCTTGAGCCGCTGCCATAATCGCGTGCGTCTCCACCGCGTTAACGCCGGGCGGCTTTTCCATAATCACCGGGTAACCCATCTCAAGCGTCCGAATAGAGTATGCCGCATTGTATCGGACCGGCAGCAGCGTGAAAACGGCATTCGGCTTCTCCGTATCCAGCATCTGTTCATAGTCGCGGCACGTACGTATAAAGCCGAATTTTTGGCGAAACGATTCCGCCTTTGCGATATCCGTATCACAACAAGCGGCAAGTTCGACCGCGTCCTCCGCCTGCAAGCGGCTCAATGCCGGTCCATGTGCAGCAAAGGCGATGCTGCCGCATCCAATCAGGCAGATTCGTATCATATTTCCATTCCCCTTCTCACTTCCGCGATGGACTCCCTCAGATACGCCACACTATCTGCCCCCAACGCAAGATCCGGTTCGTGCAGCGCCTCCACGGAGAGCCGCGGGCTGGAGGTTCGCAGTATTTGCCGGAAATAATCGGTATAATCGTAACCGTCCGCATTGCGCGGGAATAGCCGCTTATCTCCGTACGGGAAATCGATATGGGTGTGAAGAATCCAATCTTTGTATGCCGTAATCTCACTGAGCGGATCTTTTGATGCGGTCATATGCCTCAGATCACACATTGTTCCAATACCAGGCACACCCATTCCCTGCACAAAGCGCACGGCTTGCGCAATCGTCTGGAGATAGTTTGAATATCCCGGCCCGAGCGGTTCTATTGCAATTTGAATTCCAAATTCCTGGGCGACCTCAGCCATCGACGCTACAAAAGCAGAGAATCTTTCATGCTGTTCCGCTTCAATGCCGTTTTCCGGTTTAAAGCTACGTCCTTTGCCGCTGCCCAGCGGCCAAAGCACCGTACCAAGGGAGGCGCTGCGCTCGGCGCCTGTTTTCAGATAGTCCCGCCAAGTACTAAAGTCAAGGTCGGGGGCCGTAAAGTCGGCGTCAATCGGCATCACCCAGGAACAGGCGTCAGCCCCAAGGCCCGCAGCCGCAAGCCGCAATTGCACCACACGAAACTGTTCTTTGGGAAGGAAGACCAGTTCCTTTAGGTTGAGTTCAATATAATCGAAATTCGATTTGGAAATATCTTCGATGTCCTTAACGGTTCCGAAGCATCCAAGTCTCATCTATGTTACTCCTTAGATCGCTTTTTGGAGGCGGGCGCCGTATCGGCCCCAAAGTTATTAACAGACGTAAAATACAGCCAACGCGCCCCGTACATCCAACGTATTTTATTCGCCCAGGTATGCCTTCTGCACAGCGGGATCCGCAAGCAGCTCCTTCGAGAGGCCTTCGAGGGTAATTCGGCCATTTTCCAACACGTAGGTATGATCGCTGACACCGAGTGCCTGACGGGCATTTTGCTCAATGAGCAGTATGGTGGTACCCAGCTTGTTGATCTGCTTGATGATCTTGAACACCTGCTTCACAATAACCGGTGCAAGACCCAAGGAAGGTTCATCAAACATAATGAATTTCGGCTCCGACATCAGCGCGCGGCCGATGGCGAGCATCTGCTGTTCGCCGCCGGAAAGGGTGCCTGCTTGTTGATGGCGGCGCTCGCCTAGGATTGGGAACATCTTGTAGATTTCCTCTTCCTTTTCCTTGAAGGGCTTCTTGAGCTGGGAGGAACCCATAATAAGATTTTCCTGAACCGAAAGACCGGCGAAAACCTTGCGGCCTTCCGGCACCTGCACAACACCCTTGGCCACGATCTTATGGGAGGCTTTGGGTAACGGCTCCCCGTTAAAAAGAATTTCACCGTTTAGCGGCTTGACAAGCCCCGAAATGGTGTTCACAAGGGAGGTCTTTCCCGCGCCGTTCGCGCCGATTATGCTGACAATTTTACCGTTGGGAACTGTGATGCTGACATTGTGGAGCGCGTCAACGTGCCCGTAACTAACCGAAAGATTATTGACCTGCAGCATTACGCCTTTCCCTCCTCATCGTCGTCTTCGCCCATATATGCCTCGATAACGCTGGCATTGTTCTGCACTTCCTCGGGCGTGCCCTCGGTGAGCAGTTTTCCGAAGTTGAGCACAAAGACTTTATGCGATAGGGTGGTTACCACCTTGATACGGTGCTCAATGAGCAGGATGGTCAGATTTCTTTGGTCTTTTATTCTGCGGATCAGTTCAATAAACTCCTCAACTTCAACCGGGTTGAGGCCAGCTGCCGGCTCATCCAGAAGCAGCATTTTCGGCTTGGACGCAAGCGCGCGGGCAAGCTCAAGCTTACGTTGCATGCCATAAGGCAGGCAACTCGGGCGTTCGCGGGCAAACTCACGAAGGCCGACCAGATCGAGGCATTCCATTGCAATTTCATAGTTCTTTTTATCCTCTTTGAACTTCGCTGGCAGGCCGAGGATTGCCTGAAAAACATTGTAATCCGCGCGGGCATCCAGTGCCGACTGGACGTTGCGTACGTTGTCAAGTTGCGAGAACAGACGGATATTCTGAAAGGTGCGGGCCATACCAAGGCGGGAAACCTCGTGCTGTTTCATTTTTGTAATATCCGTATCATCAAACATGACCTTACCCGCAGTGGGCTTGTAGACACCCGAGATAATATTGAAGAAGGTGGTTTTGCCTGCACCGTTGGGGCCGATAATGCTGGTGATAGAATCTTTTTCAATATCAAGCGTCACGCTCTGAACCGCCTTGACCCCTCCGAAGTTGATCGAGACATTCTCGCAGGATAAGATATTCTGGCTCATTTCATCTCTCCTTTCTTGGCTTTGCCGGAGAGTTTTTCAAGCTGCTTTTTCATCCAGCAATAAATGTCCTTAAACTCATGCTCTCCGAACAATCCGTTCGGAACAAAGTTGATGATGCCAAGGATGAGAAGGCTCTGGATGAGGGTCCGCAGGGTGCTGGTCGTGCGCAGCATTTCTGTCATCAGGCTGATGACCAGTGCCATAACCACCGAGCCGGAAAGGCTGTTGATGCCGCCGATAAATACAATGCCGATCCACTCGATGGATTTTGCCGAACCGAATGAGTTGGGATCGATATATGACGTCGCATAAGCCAGCATCGCGCCCGAGAGTGCCGTCAAGCCCCCCGCAAAAACAAACGCCGTCATCTTGATGCGGGTAACGTTGATGCCCATAGATGCCGCCGAAATCTCATCGTTCTTGACTGCGATGCACTGACGGCCGAACCTGGAGTCTTTGAAGTTGAGGACAAGATAGCCGACAACCGCGAGAATAATAAAGCCGATCACGAGATTGATGTTACGGGGAATCTTATTGATACCCATCGCGCCACCCGTCACATTGCTGAATGTGTTAAGCACGGCGACGATTGCCTCGCCAAACGCCAGAGTGATAAGCGCCACATAGTCTCGCCGTAATTTCATAATTGGGATCCCTACGAGGAATGCGGCAATCATGCCCCCAATAACCGCAAGAATTAAGGTAAGCAGAAAGGGTACGTTGGACTTGGTTGCTAGGATACCTACGATATAAGCGCCAATGCACATGAACGATGCCTGGCCCATCGAAAAAATGCCGGTCAGGCCCATGAGCACGAACATCGATATGACCGCCACCATTGTAATAGCTACGTTTAAAATGACCGTTACGTTATAGCTCATCCTCCTCGCCCCCCTAAACTTTCTCTTTCGTAAACTTGCCGCTGATTCCCTGTGGGCGGAGAATTAGGAAGACAATCGCAAACAGGAAGGTGAATGCGGGCTGCAGGCTGGAACCGACAAAGTTGGTCATAAAGATCTCCATCACGCCGAGGAGCAGGCCTCCGTAAAGCGCGCCGCTGATATTCCCAAGGCCGCCGAGAATGGAAGCAGTCATACCTTTCATGACCAGATCCTTCAGCTGGGGATATAGCAGATACTTCATGCCGCACAGAACGCCCGCAACCGCCCCAAGAACACCCGAAATGAAGAAAGTGAGCGCGATGACCCTGGAAACGTTGACCCCCATAAGCTTGGCTGCTTCGCTATCCATGGACAGGGCACGGATCGAAATACCCAGCCTGGTTTTATACAGAACAAACATCAAAATCATGATACCGATCGAGGATAACACGAGCATGATGACATCGGTGACGCCTATGGTAAGATTGGGTGTGAGTTGAAAGAATTTCTGGGAAAAAAAGCCGGGATATGAATAATAGGTACTCGAGAAGGTGATGACGATGATGTTCTGAAGAAAGATGCCCAAGTTCGAGGAAGATACAAAGAACAGCATCGTGCTGCCTTTTATTTTCCTCAACCGTTCAAAACCAATATACTGCGCCAGGCAGGAAAGAAGCCCGCCAAAAATCACCGTTATGGCGATCATCGGAACAAAGCCGAGGTCAAACTGGTTGGTAATGATGTATCCGAAATAAGCGGATACGACCATTACACCGCCGTGTGAAAAGTTGGAAAACTTCAGAATACTGAAGATCAGCGTGAAGCCGAGGGCTATGATCGAATAAACGGAGCCAAGGGCAATGCCGTTTATCAGCAATTGAATGTAGTATATCATGTGAAATTTCCCTTCCACCTTTGTAGAGAATATGGTGGTGAAGCGCCGGATACAGGGCGCTTCACCACCGCAACTCAACGACTTAAGGTCCTTTAATAGGAGCTTACGGCTTGAGATAGCCCTTGTACTCGAGGGTACCGTCTGTGATTTCGTAGACTGCCATGCCAAGGCCCTCAGGAGAGTGAGTCTTGCCGCTTTGAATGTAGTTATCGGTGCACAAGAGATTCAAACCGTTGATGCTATTCTCCATTGCATTCTTGATAGCATCGCGGTCCGCGGACCCCGCAGCCTTAATCGCGGCGGCGATGATATAAATGGTGTCATAACCATTGACCGCCTTGATGGTTGCTGGTTCGCCGAAACGGGTCTCATAGTTTTTGCAGAAGTCGGTCAGGCGGGGATCCTGCATGTAAGCGGCAGACTGGAAGTAGGCCTTGGAAATAATCGTCGGATCGTCAAGCAGGGAAAGGAACGGATCGTTCATATCCATTGCGCCCGCATAGGGGATGTCAAGGCCAAGCTGATTCGCCTGCTGAACCATGATAGTCAACTGGGCGGTGGGATTGGGCGTGTATATGAACTCAGCGCCGCTGCTCTTAATCTTGGAAAGCTGGGTCGTGAAATCCTGGTCGGTAGCGTTGCAGGTCTGTTGGATGGTAACTTCCTTGCCAAGTTTTTCCCACTCCGTAATAAAGCCATTAATATTTGCAACCGCATATGCGTTGGCTTGATCATAGAAGATAGCCGCCTTGGTCAGATCGGTGTTCTGGTTCAAATAGTTCGCAATAATCGCCGCCTGCTGCGGAGCATTGCACTGGGCGGTAAGGAACATATACGGGTAGGCCTCGCCGTTGCCTTCGGTATCCATCACCGCACGGGGGTCGGAAGGCATACCACAAGCGATAACACCTTTCTCGGTACTGACCTCAATCAGAGACATGCAGATTGAACTCGCATCGGGCACGACAATCGCACTGGCTTTATCAACGTCAGCCAGACGGGTATAGGCGTTAATGGATTCCTGGGAGTCGTTCTTATTGTCATAAGAAACAAACTTGATCTGTTTGCCAAGAAGACCACCAGCTGCATTGATCTCCTCAATCGCAAGGATTGCGCCGTTGTTGATCGCGTTACCAGTGACCGAGCGGTTGCCGGTCAGGTCGTTGATACCGCCGATAACGATAACTTCGTCTTCCTTCGCAGCGTCGTTACCGCCCGCAGTGTTGCTGCCGCCCGCAGCGTTGTTGCCGCCTGCAGCATTGTTGCTGCCCGCAGCATTGTTGCTACCCACAGCGTCGTTGGTTCCCGCATTGCCGCTGCAGGCGGTCAACATACCCAAGACAAAGATCAGCGCCAGTGTCAGTGCCAAAAGTTTTTTCATGTTCTTCCCTCTCCTTATATGTTTTTTGCCAGAATGTACGATCTGAGCAAGATTGTTTTTGATAAAGCCGCAGCGACCGCCCTGTCGCTCAAGCAGGAATGTAAAGGTTATCACTGTTTGTTATTAGCCCAACGCCAAAGAGTAATTTAGAATAGATTGGATTCACGGAATTTAGCAATTTCCTCGTCGCTGTAACCCAAACCGCGGAGTATTTCGTCGTTATGCTGACCCAACAGCGGAGCGGGGCGGCGAATGGTAGTAGGTGTTTCGCTGAACTCGATCGGCGTGCCGATCGCCTTGTATGTTCCGGCGAGAGGGTGCTCAATTTCCTTGATGATGCCGTTGTGAATGACCTGAGGATCGTTCACAACGTCCTCATAATTGTTGACTTTCGCGCACCAGAAGCCGACTTCTCGGAACTTCTCTATCCAATATTCAGTGTCCTGCTTAACAAGAGCGGCCTCAATCATATCATGCAGTTTGTCGCGGTCTCTCATCATGACCTTCTTATTGGGCATGAGCTCCTCAAGGTTGTCGATGCCAATCAGTTCCCCGAAAAGTTTCACTTTCTCGGAGGCGTTTGTCGCCATGCACATCCAGCCGTTTTGAGTCTTATAGATGCCATAGGGCGATTCCTGCAAGAAGTGACCGGAATGGTTCTTAGGCCGCTTAGGCTGGATGCCGGTGTTGAGATAATAAGCAATTTCTTGCGACTGCATATGGATGCCGGAATTGAGCAAGTTCACCTCAACCTTTTGTCCTTTGCCCGTCTCACGGGCGCTGATGACGGCAGCAAGCACGCCCACCGTAAGCATCATCGCGCTGTACATGTCAACGGCATAGATGCCGCCCGTAATCGGCCGGCCGTCCTGATCGGGCCCGATAATTGTGGCTAAGCCGCTCATGCACTGCGCAAGAAGATCCTGGCCGGGGAGTTTGGCATAGGGACCGGAGCTGCCATAGCCGAGCGCCTCGCAGTAGATGATACGGGGGTTGATCTTTTTTGCGTCCTCGTATCCAAAGCCTAGCTTATCAAGCGTGCCGGGACGATAATTCGTTACGACAACGTCGGCATCCTTGAGAAGCTTGAGTACGATTTCCTTAGCGTCTGGGTTCTTAAGGTCCAGCGACAGGCTGCGCTTGTTGCGGTTCATGGCAAGGAAAAACGGGCTTTCACCGCCAAGGCTTTCCTGGGCCAGAAACGTGCGGTTGAAGTCGCCTACGCCGGGGCGCTCAACATTGATGATGTCCGCGCCAAGGTCTCCGAGCAGTTGAAGCGAAAAGGGCGCCTGCGCAAAATGCGTAAATCCAAGAATTTTAACTCCATCCAGTGCGCCCATTATTCCACCTCCGCCGTCTTGTCTTCCTGATAGCCAAACGCCGAGCGGCGGCCTATGTATTGCTTATCGATATAGAAGATGACCGTCTCCCCGCGCTGATTTACAACGTTCACGTTCCATGTCACAACGCCAAATTGATCGTTCTTAATGGTCTGGTCAATGACTTCCGTCTCGCAGTGGACTGTGTCGCCGGGATAGGTCGGCTTTACAAACCGAACCTTGTCCATGCCATAGTGAATGGAGGGAACCTTGGACGGAGTAATTTCCTTGGCGAAAAAACCGTCCGCGACGCCAAGAATCAGATCCCCTTGCAGGATGCATCCGGTAACCGACGGATGCTTTTCGCAATATTCCGCGTCGACATGCACCGGATGGGTATTGTCCGAGCAGCCGATAAACAAGCGGATATCCGCTTCGGCCATCGTTCTGCCGCTGGTCTTCTGCTTTTGGCCGACAGTATAATCTTCAAAATATTTATAGCCCGGCATGATAATTTTCCCTTTCGGTTAATATTTCTCAGGAATGAGCACGTTCTGCGCTCTAAGTTGGCTCTGAAGCCTTTTGACGTCAACTTCCTTAACGTCCTTACCCTCCTTAACCGCCATCGCCGCGGCGACACCGCATGCCTCGCCCATGAGCATTGCAGTCGGAATTACGCGCAGCATCTCAATGGCGCCGAAGTCTCCCGAAATGCAGCGGCCAGCCACAAGCAGGCCCTTGATCTTCTTGGGAAGAAAGCAACGATAAGGAACTTCCTTCAAATTATCATCCGTGTTGAACTGCTTATACGGGGGCTGCGCAACAACAACTGTGTCCTCAAACTGTGCGCCTGCCATGAGTTCTTTACGTGTAATCGTGTATTCACCATCCAGCATCCGGCTACTGCGGGTGCCAACTTGGGGCGCCGTGTCAATCACGCAAGCATTCTCAAACCCAGGGACATTCGCTTTGAAGTATTCAATGGTACGCATCATCGCCTGACGAATCTCTATTTCCACGCGGGTGAGATCCTCGATATTCACCGCGCTGCCCTTGAGAGTTGTGTTGAACCAGACGACGTTGCTGATGCTGCTTCTCATGTAGAAGCCCATCGGCAACTCGCCAAAGCTGTAGCCGCCTTGCACGCCTTTGATTCGCACCAGGTCCTTTGTGATCCGCTCGCCGTTTGCGGCATCGGCGAGGAACGCTTCCGCCTTCTCGCTATCCACGTTCGCAACACGGAAAACAAGGCCCAGCGGCAGGTTGCCTGTGCTATAGTTTTCCCCTGCAGTATAGAACACATCGCCGTCGCCGGTGCAGTCGATGACAACCTTCGCGAGAACAGCCTTGCGTCCTGATTTGGACTCGAAGATCGCGCCCTGGACAACGCCGTCTTGGACATAGGCATTGCTGAACCATGCATGAAGCAGCAACTGAACGCCAGCTTCAAGCGCCATATCATTCGCGACGCATTTCATCATTTCGGGATCCACCACCGGGCTGTAGCGGACGATTTTGTCCTCGCCGCCAGTCCCGCCGTATCTGCGCCACAGCAAAATGTCATCCATGCTGGACGAACCCCAGCGCTCCTTGGGTTGTTCGATAATGCCGTCTACTTTACGCAGACGCTCAATCATCTCCTCAACAAGGCCCTTGATCACAAGGTTCCCTTTTCCGTCGCACAGGCAATCAAGCAATAGTACATAACCGCCCGTTGCCATTCCACCCAGATAGCCATACCGTTCCATCAAGATAACTTTGGCGCCGTTGCGCGCCGCGCTAATTGCCGCGCATAGCCCAGCCGGCCCCCCGCCTACGACCAGTACGTCTGTTTCAGCGTGAACTTCAATCTGCTGTCTTTCTTCTACAATAAACTTTTTCACTTTTAATTTGGTTCTCCTAATTAATTGGTTCTCCGTCTGATTGGCTCTTGATTGACCCGTTTGAATAGTCGCGAATAATTGGCATTCCGAATGTAACTATGTGTAATCTGTTACATGAATATTATCATGCTGTTTCGGATTTTACAATACCAAAATGCACATTTTTTTATTTGGAGATTTTTAATTAGGGAGTAATTAGATAAGCACGTCTTATTCCTAAAATCAGGGGAATGGTTCTCTGTTGAACCGGCATTGGGCCAAAATATCCAGCATTTTAACGTCATCTATCTTCAAAACGAGCATCCGCCGCTAATCTGCCCCCTTAGCTTCTCAATACGACGAAATCAAGAAATACATATTCTCCTGTTGTGCAAAAATACGTTGACAATCCCTTCCACTCCTACTATCATGATAATGTAACATATATGTAACTGCGTTGTAGAATTTCATAGTTAGAGGCTAATGTTTCATGAATATTAGAGAGATTGCAACTCTGGCTGAAACATCCGTTGCTACGGTGTCACGCGTGATCAACAATGACGACTATGTCTCTGATGAGACGCGCAAGCGGGTGTTGGAAGTAATTGAATCAACGGGCTACAAGCCAAATCTTGTCGGTCGTGCGTTGCGTTCCCAGAGGAGCGGAAAGATCTTGGTACTCCTCCCCTCCATCTCCAACCCGTACTATTCCCGCGTGCTGCAGGGAGTGGAGCATCGTGCAAGCGCATTTGGTTACGATACTCTTGCCTGCATCACTCACCGCGACCCTGGCTCCGAGACACGGTATCTTGACTTCCTGCGCACCAAGCAGGTGGATGGTGTGATTGGCTTTACCAGCTCTCTTTCCGCCGAAAAGATACTCAAATTTGCAATGAAATATCCATATGTACAGTGCGGTGCGCGCACGAGCGGAACGGGTATCTGCTACACCTGTATCGACAACGTCGCAGCAGCAGAAGAAGCGATCGAATACTTCATTAAAACCGGCCACACACGCATCGCGTTTGTCAATGGAATGTTCGACCGTCCATATGAGCAGGACCGTGAAGTCGGTTATAAAAACATGCTGCTGAAATATGACATTCCATTCCGAAAGGAATATTTGCTCGGATGTGATTATAACTACAGCAGCGGCTACGACAGCTGCAAGACGCTCATGTCCCTGCCTGAGCCGCCGACGGCAATCTTCACTTCAAGCGATCAGACTGCCGCGGGCGTGACCAAATATCTGCTCAAGGTTGGTAAAACTCCGGGAAAAGACGTCGATGTCATTGGATTTGACGGCACTTACCTTTCCGACATGTGTACGCCGGCGATTTCATCTGTCGATCAGCCCGGCTACGATATGGGTAAGACCTCATTCGACTTGCTCTATGAACGGATCACCGACCCGAAATCCATCATCAAACGGGTTGTAATGTCTCACAAGATAACCCATAAAGAGACAACCCGCCCGCTTCCCGACGCTGACAAGTCTCCCGCCTCAAAGCGATAAGGCGGGCATATGTAGAATTTGCTCAATACTTGTTAGATATGGGGGCCGATATTAGGGCAATAGTGGTATTACATCTTTGTATATTGCGGCAAGTGAAGGACATACGGAAATGGTCGAACTGCTCATAAGTTTCGGCGCAGATATAAAGACCAGTTCGGATGAATCGCTGCTATCTTCGCCATTAGCAATCGCATGTTCTTATAATACAGGTAGATACTGTCCATGCGCTAATTTAAAAGCCGAAGCCTATTCATGATCTTCGTATTATTGTCGCATAAGAAAAGATAATATCATCGAGTAAACGTTTAGGCCCTCTGCCTTCGAAAGCAGAGGGCCTATCATTTGTATCTCACAGCTGATTGGCTCGGGCTTCGCTTCTTAACTTTTGTGTCTTTCTCATTTCTTGAGAAGCCTCATCTTCATACTTTGTTTCTAAGCGCTGACGCCGATGGCGTGTGCGGTCCCGACCGTAACTTCCCCAATGCAAACGCCCGATATCCGTGAAAGGCCATGATACCGCCCTTTTCTGAACCCAGCGCTTGGTGCGCTGCATCTGCTCACAGGCGGTGACGTTTGCCAGTCCAGCTCATGCGAAGGATTATGCGGCAGGCAGAAGTATCCGATTGACAACAATAAATCTTCATGATAACATTTTAATAATTATTCAGGAAACAAGTTTAGGTAAATGTTTTCCCAACGCTTCGCAGCCGGTTCAAACCAAGCGAAGGAGCCATCCTTGCTTGTTTGAAATATATAAACGATTATGGAGGGGAACTATGAAACGCACATTTTGTATCGTTTTGGCACTGCTGATGCTTCTCGCACTGGCCGGTTGCTCCCAGCCTGCAGCGCCCAGCCCGAGCGCCGCACCTGCCGAGGCTCCCGGTACGGAGCAGGAAACGCCCGCGCAGCCGGATGCCGCGAATACCGAGGCTCCTGCCGATGCGGAAGAGCCCCTGAAGGTTGCGCTGCTCGTGCCCGGCAATCTGGGGGACAAATCCTTCTTCGACATGGCGAACGCAGGCATGACGCTCGTCAAGGAAACCCTGGGCGCAGAGACAAAAGTCGTTGAGATGGGTACGGACCAGACCAAATGGGAGCCCACGCTGCTCGATTTTGCAGAGCAGGATTGGGATATCATCATCACGGGCAATGTAGAGATTTTTGATCTGCTCCAGCAAACGGCTCTTGACCATCCTGAGAAATACTTCATCAACTTCGATACCTCCAAAGAGGAAGTCACGCCCAATATGTACTCCGCCTTCTATAAAACGAATGAGCTGAGCTACATGGCCGGCGCGCTTGCGGCACTCAAGGCCAAGGAAGCAGGCGAAACCAAGATCGGCTTTATCGGGGGCATGGATATCCCCGGCATCAACGATTTCCTGATCGGCTACATCCAGGGTGCACAATATGTCATGCCGGAAGTTAAGGTCGCCGTCTCCTATGCGGGCAGCTTCACGGATGCCGCCAAGGGCAAGGAACATGCCATCGCCATGTACAACTCCGGCGTAGGCATCATCTACCAGGCGGCCGGACAGACGGGCTTAGGCGTCATCGACGCGGCCAAGGAGCTCAATAAGCTGGTCATCGGCGTAGATTCCGATCAGGCGGCCGCCTTTATCGACAGCGATCCCGCCAAGGCGGACTGCATCATCACCTCCGCGGTAAAAAGAATTGACGAGTGCATCCTGCGCGCCGTTTCGGAGCATCGTTCGGGCCAGCTCTATGGCCATTATGAGGCTCTCGGCGTGAAAGAAAACGGCGTCGGCCTTGCGAAGAACGAAATCTATAAGAAACTTGTGAGCGCCGACGATCAGGCCAAGATCGACGAGATCGAGTCTAAAATCGCGGCCGGCGAAATCACAATCGATACCGCGTTCGGCAAAGAGACTTCCGAAATCGAGGCGCTGAGAAACTCGGTCCGTCCGTAGAAGCAACGGAGCCGGAACAGGGGAACACCCCCTGCTCTTTATGGGCATCTCTTAAAACTCGTTTGAGCGCAATCTTGGGCTGAAAGGCCGGGATGCTAAAAGAGCGGAAACGTGCGGTGCACGTTTCCGCTCCAAAAGCAGGGCGGGACGAATGGAGTTTTTTGAGATGCTCTTTGATAGGAGGCAAGCATGTCACAACTTTTGCTTTCGATGGAGAACATATCCAAGGTTTACGACAACGGCATTGTCGCCAACGACGGTGTCAGTTTCAACCTCAAGGCCGGCGAGATCCATGCGTTGGTGGGCGAAAACGGCGCCGGGAAATCTACGCTCATGAAGATCCTGTTCGGCATGGAAAAGCCAACGAGCGGCAGGATTGTTCTTGATGGCAAGCCGTGTGCTTTCTCGTCCTCCAAGGATGCGATCACCAGCGGCATAGGCATGGTGCACCAGCATTTTATGCTTGTGGATTCCTTTACCGTTGCCCAAAACATCCTTCTGGATATGGAGCCCCGAAAGGGCCTTTTTGTGGATCAGCAGCGATGCATCGAGATCACCAACGAACTCAGCCAAAAATACAATCTCTCCGTGGATGCGCGCGCGCGGGTTTCGGAAATCTCAGTCGGCATGAAGCAGAAGATCGAGATTCTTAAAACACTCATACGCGGCGCAAAGATCATTATACTCGATGAACCCACCGCCGTGCTGACGCCGCAGGAGACGGAGCAGCTCTTCGAGGAACTGAAAAACCTGAAAAAGCATGGGCATACTATTATCTTCATCTCCCATAAAATCCGCGAGGTGAAGGCCATATCCGACAGCATTACGATCATGCGGCAAGGCAAGCGCGTGGGCGAATATAGAACGGCCGACCTATCCGAGCAGCAGATATCCAATCTCATCGTGGGCAGAGATATTGTAACGAATTTTGAAAAACCCGCCGTTTCTCCCGGCAAGCCGCTGCTCGTGGTAAAAGGGCTTACCTATTATGGAGAAAGCGGCGTGCCGCTTGTAAAGAACGCGAGCTTCGGCGTCCCGGGCGGACGCATTGTAGGCATCGCGGGCGTTGAGGGAAATGGGCAGGCACAGCTTGCAAAGCTTCTCTCACGCGGGCTCACCCCGCATGCAGGCTCTATACGCATGGAGGGCAAGGACATCTCCGCGTTGAGCCGCGCGCAGCTGCGCCGCCGGAGTTTTGGATATATCCCGGAAGACCGTATCGAGGTGGGTTCGGCCAAAGAAGGGAACATCCTCGAAAATCTCATTTCCAACAAATACGCAAAAGAGCCGTTTTGCAAACACGGGCTGCTGCGGCAGCGCGCACTCGAAAGCGTCTCCAGGCAGGCCGTGGAGGAATACGGCATCAAGTGCTTTTCCCCTTCGCAAAAGCTGTCCATGCTTTCGGGCGGGAATATGCAAAAAGTCGTCGTCGCAAGAGAATGCTTTGGCGGCCCGCATGTGCTCATTGCGGAGCAGCCAACCCGCGGAGTGGATATCGGCGCAGCCCAGATCATCCACCAGAAGCTGCTGCAAATGCGCATGGACGGCTGCGCAATCCTGCTGATTTCCGCGGATCTCAACGAGGTCATGGAGCTTTCGGATAGCCTGCTCGTCATGTATGGCGGCGAGATTGTGGCCTATTTCGGGGACGCTTCAAACGTGCAGGAACATGAGCTCGGACTTTACATGCTTGGAGTAGAGCGGCATGATGAAAAACGGATAAAGGAGGCGCTTTATGAATAGGGAAACCCGGTTTGAAGCGCTCCGCACCCTGGTTGCGATTTCCACCGCGGTGCTGATTGGCTTTGGGATCATTCTTTTGATCAGCGAGCAGCCTTTAGAGGCCATTTCTACCTTTCTTCTTGGGCCAATCCGGTCGCTGCGCTATATCGGCAACGTGGTGGAGCTCGCCATCCCGCTGATGTTCGCGGGGCTTGCTATGGCGGTGGTGTTCCAGGCCTCGCTGTTCAACCTGGGCGGGGAGGGCGTGTTCTTCATGAGCGCGACTGTGGCCTCCGCAATTGCGATATTCTTAAAACTGCCCGCATTTGTGCATCAGCCGTTGGCGATCCTCGCAGGCGGTGTCGTAGGTATGCTGATCATGGCGATCCCGGGCTTTTTTAAGGCAAAGTGGAACGCCAGCGAGCTTGTGACGTCTCTGATGCTCAACAGCATTCTCCTTGGAATCGGGCAATATATCATGAACTATCACCTGCGCGATGTCACCGCAACGGCAGTCATCTCGGTAAAGTACGAGCAGACGGCAGTCCTTTCCCGCATACTGCCCGGTACGAGATTGCATTCGGGGCTCATCATAGCGCTATTTATGGTCCTGCTTGTCTACGTCTTCATGTACCGTACAAAGTGGGGCTATGAAATCCGCATAACGGGCATGAACAAGCGGTTTGCGGACTATTCAGGAATCAATACCTTTAAGGTCATTATCCTGGCGCATTTGCTTGCAGGGCTGATCGCGGGCATGGGCGGCGCGATCGAAACGCTGGGGATGCACCAGAAGTTTGAGTGGACGGGCCTCCCCGGCTATGGGTTTGACGGCGCGCTCGTCGCCATGCTCGCGCGCAACAAGCCGGGAGGCGTTGTCGCTTCGGCGCTGTTTCTGGCGTATATCCGCGTAGGGGCGGATATGGTTGCGCGGCTTTCAGACGTACCCAGCGAAATGGTATTTATTTTGCAGGGGATCATCATCCTGCTTATCAGCGCGGAGCGGTTTTTGCACAGCTACAAGCAGCGCCTGGTGCTCAAGGAGGTAACGAAGCATGCCTGACTTATTAGGGATTATCTTCTCTACCGACTTCGCCTATTCGGTGCTGCGCGTTACAACGCCCATCCTCTTTGCGGCGATGGCCGCCGTTGTTGCCAACACCGCCGGCACGCCCAACATCGCGCTTGAAGGCATCATGCTCTTCAGCGCGTTTGTAGGCGTCGTGGTCAGCGCGTTCACGGCAAGCGCGTGGGCCGGGCTATTGGGCGCCATTATATTTGGGATATTGCTCGCAGCGGTGCTCGCGTTCTTCACGCTCTATTATAAGACCAACGTCATCCTGGGCGGCATCGCCCTGAACCTTTTCTCGAGCGGAGGAACGATCTTTTTCCTGTATCTTTTCGCGCATGACAAAGGTACGAGCGCCAGTCTTCCCAGCAAGGTCCTCCCGCAGGTGGACATTCCCCTCATTAAGGACGTCCCCATCCTGGGGGACATTTTCTCCGGGCACAACGCGCTCACCTATTGCGCCATTCTCTGTGTCATTGTTGTCGCGCTGATGATGCGCAGAACGTCGTTCGGGTTCAAGCTGCGCGCAGTGGGAGAAAACCCGCAGGCGGCAACCTCGGTCGGTATCCACGTAAACCGCACGCGGGTGATCGCGCTGTTGATCAGCGGCCTGCTTGCAGGCATGGGCGGCGCGTTCATGTCCATGGGGTACGTTTCCTGGTTCTCGCGCGATATGATTGCCGGGCGCGGCTGGACGGCGATCGCGGCCGAGGCAATGGGAAGAAGCTCGCCCATCGGCACAGCCGCTACATCGTTCCTGTTCGGCTTCGCGGATGCGCTTTCGAACGCACTGGGCATCTACAGCGTTCCGTCGGAGTTTATCCGTATCATCCCCTACACGGCGACGCTGATCGGCCTGGTGGCGTACTCCATTTCAGTCTCGCGCAAGAAGAATCCATTGCGGAAAATGAAGAAGGCATAAAAGAAAGGTAATGTTACATGAGGATCATCATCGACTGTGACCCCGGACATGATGATGCCGTCGCTATTTTGATGGCGTTTGCACATGATCTGGACATACGGGC
>JAFABA010000119.1 GCA_023426265.1 Bacillota bacterium | reverse complement strand
ACAGCATGCAGGTGCAGCCCCAATGGTCCTGGTTCGTCATCATCCCGGCGTTTGCAATCGGACTCATTCTGTTCCTGATTGAGCGTAAGCGCGAGGTCAAAGAGGAGATCATGAAGCGGCTGCGGGTATAGTATACATCGCTGAGGGCTCTGCCTGGCGGACCCACAGTTTGCAATGGTCTTGCAAGCCCTAGTAGGCTTGCACTCCCTTGAGCACTGAGCCTTCCACCACCGGCGGCGCTCAGCTTTGGCTCCCAAACGCCCGCTTAGGGCCGTTACGGCCCTAAGCGCCCGTCCCGGAAACGCCCATTAAGGTCGTTTCCAATGATAGGGATTCCCAAGGGACGTGTTCCTTGGGTGGGGGTTCGGGGGCAAAGCCCCTGAAAAAGAAAAGGGTTATTCGTTATGAACCTATGGTTTCCCTTCCTGTGTGAATGCAATGTGACAATGTGGAAACATAACCGCCCGCATACTTGAGATAAAATGCCGGCAAGCTTAGAATAAAGAGGAAGACCAAAAGGAGACCCCAATGCCGTTTCACGCGCTGCACCATTCCCGGATGCTCCGTTTCCGTTCCCCGTATGGGGCTGTTCCCGCGGGGGAGGCCGTTACGCTCCGTCTGTGGGTCGGCGCCCGGTATTTGAACGCTTCGGTTGCGCTGCGGATGTGGATCGGCAATCAGGAGCGGCTGCTGCCCATGCAGGGGACTTCCGGCGACGGCGGTGCATATTTTGAAGCCACAGTAAAGCTTCAGGAGCCCGGCCTTGTCTGGTACTACTTCCGTGTCACCCCGCCCAATGGGAAAACGCTGTTTTACGGCGGCGAAAGCGGGGAGGGCGCGTTGTATCCGTTTGAGCCGCCGGGGTATCAGATCACCGTTTACGATCCCGCCTTCACCGTCCCGCGCGCATTCCGGGAAGGCATCCTATATCAGATATTTCCGGATCGTTTCTGCCGCAGCGAGCTGTTTCAAAACGGCACGCATCCCGGCGTCGCCTATCATGAAGCGCTGGGGCGGCGTGTGCGCGTGCAGCAGGATTGGTTCGCCCGGCCCAAGTATTTGCCGGAGGAAGGGCGAGAGGAATACGAGCCTAACGATTTTTACTGCGGGGACCTGTACGGAATAATGAATGCGCTTCCTTACCTCAAGTCCCTGCATGTGGATACGCTCTATTTGAACCCCGTGTTTGAAAGCGCCTCCAACCACAGGTACGATACGGCGGATTACAAACGGGTGGACCCGATACTCGGCGGAAACGAGGCGCTTCTAGCACTCGTTGAGGCCGCAAAACAACAAGGCATTCGCCTGATGCTCGACGGGGTATTCTCCCATACGGGCGCAGACAGCGTGTATTTCAACAAATACGCGCGGTATCCGACGGTGGGCGCGTTCCAGGGCAAGGCGTCCCCGTACCGCAGCTGGTACGATTTTCATCCCCGCCATGAGCATGGCTACCGCTGCTGGTGGGGGTTTCCGGAGCTGCCCGAGGTGAACGAGCTGGATGAAGGCTATGCCGCGTTTGTGGCCGGGGAAAATGACTCGCTGCTCCATTACTGGGCGGAGCGCGGCGTTACAAGCTGGCGGCTGGACGTTGCGGATGAACTGCCCGATGCGTTTATCGGCCTGCTGCGCGCGCGGCTCAAGGCCGCCGACCCAAACGGCGTGCTGCTGGGCGAGGTCTGGGAGGACGCTTCCAATAAGGTCTCCTACGGCGGGCTCCGCATGTATGTGGAGGGGCAAACGCTTGACTGTGTCATGGGGTATCCCTTCCGGGCCGCCGTGGCGGATTATCTGCTGGGCAGGTCCGACGCGTACGCGCTCAACCACGAGCTGCAGACGCTGCGGGAGCATTACCCCAAGCCGTTCTACTACGCCCAGATGAACCTGATTTCCACGCATGATACCGTACGCGCGCTCACCATGCTGGGCGGGGCGCCGGACCGGGACGCGCTGACAAGGGAGGCGCAGGCGGACTTTACCCTCACGCCGGAAGCCCACGCGCTCGGGCGCGCGCGGCTGATGCTCGCCACGGCCATGCAGATGGCGCTGCCCGGTGTGCCCTCCATCTATTACGGGGATGAGGCGGGCATGGCAGGCATGGCGGATCCGTTCAACCGCGCGGCCTACCCCTGGGGGAAGGAAGACGGGGCGCTATTGGAAGTTTTCCGCGCGCTTACTGCGGCCCGTTCGGAAAATCCGGCGCTGCGGGCAGGCTACTGCCGCATGGGCGCCGTGAATGCGGATGTGTTCGCCATACTGCGCTATACCGCTTCCGGACGGGACGCGTTTTTAGAAGAAGCGCCGGAGGCTGCGGCACTGCTGCTATGTAACCGCTCCCCGGAGCCGCAGCAGATCGTGTTCGACGCCCTGTCCCTTTCGGAAGGGCCGGACGCGGACGTTCCCTGTAAGCTGGGCGGCGTATTCCACGACGCGCTGACCTATCAGGAATGGACGTTCTCTGACGGTACGCTTGCAGCCTTGCTTCCGCCTTACGGCATGCTGCTGCTGGAAAAGAGCGATAAGAGTGCATAAAGGCATAAAAGGGGTACGTTGAGGGCGCTGCCCTCAAACACCCGCTTAGGGCCGTAACGGCCCTAAGAACCCTCCCGGAAACACCTTTTAGGATGTTTTGTTTCCCGAAGAAAGGGATTCCCAAGGGACGTGTCCCTTGGGTGGGGGTTCGGGGGCAAAGCCCCTGAAAAAAGGTTTGTCAATGGTCTGCCCGCTAATAAAGCCCGCAGGATTTATTGCGACCTAAGCAATTTTCTCATGCGCTGCGTTAAATACGCGTATGTTGTGGTATTATAAGGAGAGTGCCTATGTTTCAGGGACACTACGGAAACGATCATCTCAACCGTGCGTTAAGCGTTGCGGCGATCGTGCTCGTACTGATCGGAATGTTTCTGCCCAGGTACAGCATTGTGGGGCTGGCGTTTTCCGCCATATCCGTGGTGCTTATCGTGTGGATGATCGTAAGGATGTTCTCACGGAACTTCTCGGCGCGGGCCGCGGAAAACGCGAAGTTCCTGGCCTGGTGGGTACCGTTCAAAAACAAATTCCGGGCGTTTTTCAGCAGGAATTCTGCACGCACGGCGGGCCACAACCCCACGTTTGAGGAGCGGCGCAAGTATAAGTACTTTATTTGCACCCAGTGCGCGCAGCGCTTAAGGGTGCCGCGCGGCAAGGGAAAGCTCAGGGTCACCTGTACGCGCTGCGGCAACAAATTCGAAATCAAAAGCTGAGGCTTATAACAGGAGGAACCGATCATGCAGGTAAATAAGGATATGACAATCGCGGAGATCATTGAAATGGATCAGAGCATCGCGAGCATACTGATGGCTTCGGGCATGCATTGCCTGGGCTGCATCATGGCCCACGGCGAGGATCTTGGCCAGGCATGCGCCGTTCACGGTATCGATGCGGACGACATGGTGAAGCGCATCAATGAGCATCTGGCGTCAAAAAGCGTCCAGAACGCATAACAAAAAGCAGGCGGTATGCTTGCTGCCTTGAAGCGGCATGCCCTGTTTCAAGTTTACCGATGGAGCCTAAAAAATAACTAGGAGGTATCGTATGGTTTACGTCTGTTCCGTGTGTGGCTACGAGTATGATCCCGCCGTTGGCGATCCGGATGGCGGCATCGCGCCCGGCACCCCGTTTGAAGACCTCCCCGATGATTGGGTATGCCCCGTTTGCGGTGTGGGCAAGGATATGTTCAACCCCGCATAAAATTTTTCGAAAAAGTGGCGGTTGCCACTTTTTTGAGTTTTTACGTGCGGGGTGTCCCATTTGACGCGCATGTCGTCAAATGGGGCGGATTTCAAGGGGCTTTCTAATTTGTTAGCGTTGGCGGGACAGCGGAGCGTCCCACCATGCTGCTTCTTATTACGCATAAAACGTTCCGGCTGCCAGCCTGCAAATTTTTGCGGGCGGTTTTTTATAAAATTCCCAAACGCTGTACCCTGCCGTTGTTTTCATAGTAGAATGGTGGTATATTAGTAAAAAGAGGTGATCATATGAAGATTTCTGCAAAAGGCAGATATGCGCTGCGTATGATGCTGGATATCGCCATGAACAATACCGGAGACTGGGTCTCGTTAAAGGATATCTCGCGCAGGCAGGGGATATCCGTCAAATACCTGGAACAAATCGTCACCGCGCTGACCCGAGCGGGCTTGTTGCGCAGCAGCCGCGGGCCCATGGGCGGTTACATGCTGGCAAAAAGCGCCACCCAGTACACGGTGGGGAGCATACTCCGCGTGGTGGAAGGCGATCTTGTACCCGTGGCCTGCATGGAGGATGCGGAAAACCAGTGTCCCCGCAAGGGCAGCTGTCCTACGCTGCCGTTCTGGGAAGGGCTCAATAAAGTCATACAGGATTATCTGGAAAGCAAGACCCTGCAGGACCTTGCGGACGAACACGCGCAGAACATGGGGTGGGATTTTTCCATCTGAACCTTGCCTTAAGAGGATTGCGGGCGTGAACGCTAGAAATCAAGCGGAGCATCGCCCTTTTTCTTTCGTGGCGCAACGGTGGTTTCGGAGCGGGAGCGCTTGCCCGCATGCTTGACGGGCGGGTATTGCAGCACATCCCTTTCATCTACCCCGTATTTGTCCAGCAGCAGGTCAAAGAGAGCGGCGCAGGCCTGCGCATCATAGAGCGCGTTGTGGTGGCGCACAAGCGGCAGCATCAACCCTTCGCACAGCGTGTTGAGACGGTGGTTGCCAAAGCGCTCCTTTTCAATATGCCGCCGGGCGAGTCTGCACGTGCAGATGTAGGAAAACACAGGCGCGGGCAGTTCATAGCGCTGCAATGTGCGGCTGATCACGGAAAGATCAAACGTCGCGCTGTGCGCGAGCACGGGCATACGGAGCGCATAGGGCGCGATCTGTTCCCACACTTCCGGGAATGTCGGCGCGTCATATATCATAGAGGGCGTAATGCCGTGGATGTCGATGTTAAACGGGTCGAAATACGTTTCCGGGTTTACAAGATATTCCCGCTCGAATACGGTCTGCCCGTATTCTTTGTAGACAACGCCGATGGAGCAGAGCGCGTCTGAACGCGCGTTGGGCGTTTCCACGTCCAGCGCCAGATAGGATACGATGTCCAGTCCCATTATCCCGCTCCTTTTCAGCATGGCTTAGGTATCATGCGCCGATGCTTTGCGCATCATAGGCTTGGTTTAGAGTATACCACAGGCCGCAAATACGGCGCAAACGCGCCAGTTCCAAAGGCTCAAGTGCGTTAGGGCCCGTTCCACAGTTCGCAATGGTCGCACAGAATTATTCTGTACTCCCTTGCTTACTGGGACTGCGCCTCGCTTCTTTCGCCACAGGCGGCGCTTGGCTACATTCCCCCCAAACCCCGCTTAGGGCTGTAACAGCCCTGAGAACCCAAAAGAAAGGACGTGGCGCAATTGGAAAAGTTTATCCCCAAACAAAAACTCGGCAAAAAGGCCAAGCGCGCCCTTGACCGCACGCAGCGCACCACATGGGGCACGTTCAGCCCTGTCACCCGAAAACCGAAAAACCCAAAAGCGTATGACCGCAAAAAGCCTCCGCTGGATCAGGATCCGGACGGAGTCTTTTTTTGCCGCTAATAAAGCTCGTTGGGCTTTATTGGCGGGTTTTCTGCAAGTTAAAAGTGCGTTTACGCACTTTTTTCCACAAATCTGACGCGCATGCACCCGAATGGCACATTCGGGTATTCTACAAGGAATGATGTGCAGCTAAAGCTGCACAACTAATCGTCAGATTTGATTGAAATGTGGAGGGATTGCGATCCCCCACACCCCCTATGGAGAGGCTCATCCAGGGGTCTTCCCGCACATCACAACGTATCCACCATCCTGTAGCCCACGCCGCGCACGCTCTGTATCTCCACATGGGCGTGGATTTGAGAGAGCTTCTTGCGCAAGAAGGAAACATATACCTCCACAATGGAAGGATCCGCCGTGCTGTCATATCCCCAGACACGTGTGTACAGGTCCTCCTTTTGTACCGCCGCAGATTTGCGCTGTAAAAAATAAGAGAAAATTTCCGTCTCCCTTTTCGAAAGCCGCACGCTTTCCTGCCCGCGGGAAAGCGTATAGGCATACAAATGCAGCGTGATATCCGCAAAATGCAGCGCGTCGCTTTTTTCCGGCTCGCCGGTACGGCGGTAAAGCGCGCGCACGCGTGCAAGCAATTCTTCAAGCGCAAAGGGTATTACCAAACAATCGTCCGCACCGCAGTCCAGCCCGTTTACGCATTCGCTCACGTCCGCGCACGCGGTCAGCAGCATCACCGGAGTGGAGCGCTTTTGCTGGCGCAGGGCGCGCAAAATGGAAAGCCCGTTATGCCCGGGCAGCGTCATGTCCAGCACGATCACGTCAAAGCATTCATTAAGCGCAATGCGCATGCCCTCCGTGCCGTCGAAGGCTATCTGCACCGTATAGCCGCTTTTTAAAAACGCCTCATGGAGGGCGTCTGTCATCGCCCGCTCGTTTTCCACCAGCAGCAGCCTCACATAGCCCCTCCCCATCCAAAGTTTTAGCGGGAAATCCAAGTGTTACCGGTATCGTATCACACATTCCTTCCGGTTTCTGGGCATAAACCGGCAAAAAGCATGGCAAAAAAAGTACAGATTTTGGCTTGATTGTGACAAAGCCCTTTTCTTTAAGCTTTCTTAAAGGCATGTTCGCTATAATGGCAAAAAATGAAATGCAGGCCGTGGATTGGGTTCGGTTTGGGAGGGATAAAGCAGAATGCAGCGTAAGGTCAGTGAAAAGGGCAGGCGCAGGCACGGCGAGGAGGAAATACTCGCCATGCTGGGCGAAAAGCAGGAGCGGGCGCGCCCGAAGAAAACAAAATGGATATTCCTTGCGGGCGGCGCGCTGCTTGTGGCGGCGGCCGTGCTCATACTCGTGTTGCCCAGGGAAAAGACGGCGCAAAGCGAGACACTCTACCGCGAATACCAGGTGGAGCGCGGCGATATCATCGTCGGGCAGAACGAAAGCTCTTCTATTTCGCTGGACAGGGAAACCGTGACATTCTCGGTTTCCTCCACCGTGGAGGAGGTATACGTCAAGGCGGGGTCTTCCGTGAAAGAGGGCGACCCGCTGATGAAGCTAAATGCCGATGAAATTGCAGCAGGTCTTGCGACCTATGAGCTGGAGCTTACGCAGGCGGCGCTGGAAGTGGAAAAAGCCAAGCTGGATCAGCAAACGGGCCTTCTAAAAGCGCAGCAGGAGTACGAAAGCAGCGTGGAAAACGGGAAGCTCGCCTCCTCCCAGGAAAACCTGACGGTAGACGAACTGCGGCTTGCCGTAACCAACGCGCAGACCGCCTATGCGGACGCACAGAAGGCGTATGAGGAATATTTCCAGGCCAGCGCGAGCTTTTCTTCCAAGAAAGCGCGTCTTAAAAACCTGGAGGAAGAGATTGAGGAACTGAAAGAGGAAATAGAGGAGGAAGAGCAGGTTGCTTCCTCCAGCAGCCTTTCCTCTCTCAAAAGCGAGCTTGCTTCTTACCAGGAATATTACAACGAATATAAGGCGGACTTCGTGGAACTCTACGGCAACAACGTGGAGGATGTAAACGATATGGAAGCGCAGCTTGCGGCTTTGGCCGCCAACGTGGAAAAGACAGAGCTTGCGCTTGCAAAGGCCAACCTCGCGCTGAACACGGGGAGTACGAGTGCCGATCAGAACAGCGCGCTTGCAAAAAGCGAGGCTTCCACGGCGGAAACCACGCTGGAGCTAAAAAAGATGCAATTGCAGCAGGCGGTGGACGCCGCACAGGAAAAATATAACCTGCTTTCGGCGGAAATTGAGGACCTCAAGGAAAGCATCGCGCTCGATGGGCTTGTGCTTTCCCCCTGCACGGGCATGGTGGCGAACGTAAACGTGGAAGCGGGGGATTCGTTTGACGTCACCTACAACGAGGACCTTGGCATGCTCATGGAGCAGACGCTCTGTACGCTCACCGATATTTCAAGCGTCTACGTGCCCATCACCATATCCGAGGAGGATATTCTGGACGTTTCCATCGGCCAGGAAGCGAACGTGGCTATGAACGCGTTCGAAGGTGAGGATTTTGAGGCGGAAGTGGATGCCATCACGGTGGAATCTTCCCGTTCCGGCGCCGCGACGGTGAGCTATACGGTCAATGTCCGGCTCAAGGGCGAAAACACGCAATTGATGTACGAGGGCATGAGCGCGGACGTCACGCTTGTGCAGCGCGCGGCGTTTGACGTCCTGTATGTCAATGTCGCGGCGGTCACCAATACAAACGGCGCCGCCACCGTGCAGAAGCTCATAGACGGCGAGCCGGTCACGACGGAAGTAAAAACCGGCTTTTCCGACGGGCGCTATGTGGAAATACTGGAGGGCCTGCAGGAAGGGGACACGGTGCTCGCGGAAAGTGCGGTGGGGCGCGAATGATGCGGATTTTGGAAGTCCTGCGGCTGGTGTGGATCAACATCATTGAGAATAAGTTCAAGATGATGATGACGTCGCTGGGCATCATCGTGGGCGCCGCAACCATAGTCATCGTTATCGCCATAGGCCGGGGCGGGCAGGCCGATGTGGCCGAGCAGTTCAGAAACCTCAACGCGGGCGCGATCGACGTGAGCGTGGGAGACGGCGTGGATATGGACGCCATGCTGCAGGGAGGGCCGGACGCAGTGGTCGGCGCCATGCCGAATATGGATTTCAATGCGATCCGCAGGCAGGTGGAGCAAAGCGGCGGGAGAATGTTCAGCATGACTGTGCCCGGCGGGAAAACTGTCTCCATAGGCGGCGGCGGAATGTTCGGTGGGGGCAGAGCGAACAACAGGCAAAACACCGTGCGGTTGACTGTGGACGATGTGGAGGATATTCGTTCCCTTGTTTCCGGCCTCAAGGAGGTCACGATCCTCCAAAGCGGGGAAACTGCCGTATACGGCGGGACTTTGGAGGAGGAGAAGACCTCCACCGTGGTGGGCGTGTACGAGGATTATCAGGATGTCAGCAACCTTTCCGTGCTCTACGGGCGGTTTATCGAGGAAACGGATACCGAGTATGAGGATTATGTCTGCGCCATCGGCTATGGTCTGGCCGAGGAGATATTTACCTACGCCGCCTACGCTTACGGGGACTACCTGACGATAGACGGCAAGAATTACGAGATCGTGGGGGTGCTCAACAGCATGGGGGACGTCTCCTCCGGCATCAGCCCGGATACGTCGGTTTATATCCCCTATACCACGGCGCAGAAGCAGATATTCGGCGCTTCCGCGGAGCCAAAGATCGCGGCGGTAGCGGTTAACGTGGAGGAGGTGCCCGGGATTATGGAGGATATCGAGGCCCTGCTGACCGAAAATTACCCCGACGGCTTCTTTGACGTCACCGACGCCGGGAGCGCCATGGAAGCGGCTTCTAGCTCCGCGAACACGCTGGCGCTGCTGCTGCTGGGCGTCGCCTCCATCGTGTTCATCGTGGGCGGTATCGGCATTATGAATGTCATGTTCGTTTCCGTCAAGGAGCGCACATCCGAAATAGGCCTGCTGAAAGCCATCGGCTGCTCCAAAAAGACCATACTGCTGGAGTTTCTTTTGGAGGCCTGCATCCTGTCCGTCGTCGGGGGATTGATTGGCGTGGGCGTCAGCTTCGGGCTGCTGCCGCTGGTGGAACTGTTCGGCATGCGCGTGGAAGCAAGCTTGTGGGGGTACCTGTTGGCGCTTGTGTTTGCCGTCATCACCGGCACGGTGTTCGGGTTCTACCCCGCATGGAAAGCGTCAAGGCTCGTGCCGATCGAGGCCATGAATTTGGAATAGGAAAGCTATGGGCAGAGATAAGGAGAACGCTATGAAACGCATCATCATGCTGCTGTGCCTGTTGCTCCCGCTTACGTTGTGGGGGTGCTCCGCCGCGAAGGCGGAACAGGAAGGAATCGTCAAGGAGGGCGCCGTGCAACCGGCCACGGAAGACAGCGGCGCCACCGTATATGGAAAGGTGGAAAGCATCGTGGGCAACGAGGTTGTGCTCGCTCTGGGAGAACCGCAGAAAAGCACGGCCTCAAGCCTGGAAGCCCCGGAAGGCCAGGATGCACAAACCGGCGAAGCGCCGGAAGGGCAGAAGGTACAGATCGGCGAAGCGCCGGAAGGGCAGAAGGTACAGATCGGCGAAGCGCAGACGGATGCCTCGGGCAAAAAAATTACGTTTGGGGAAGGTGAGCGCCCCAGCGGAAAGACATTTTCCAGTTCCGGCGAGCGTTCCGGCGGCCAGATGCCCTCCGGCGGAAAAGATGTGCAGTCCATACAGGCGTCCGGCAATTCCGGCGGAATGGGGCGCAGCGTATCCCTGGACTATACCGGTGAGAAGGCAAAGTACCTGCTGCCCGTGGGCATGGCAATCGGTTCCGGGGATTTCTCCAACGTCAGCAAGGGCATGGTGCTCGCCCTCTCCCTGAACGGGGAAGGGACTATTACCGCCGTGCGCATAATAGCCGGCTAGGAGGCAGGTATGGAACAGGCGGCAAATGTCATAGACCTCAGGTCTATCCACAAACGCTTCTTTGTGGGGGACAGCGTGGTGGAGGCGCTCAAGGATGTTTCCCTCACCGTAGGCCGGGGGGAATATCTGGGGGTACTGGGCCCTTCGGGCAGCGGGAAGTCGACGCTGATGAACCTCATCGGCTGCATGGATACGTTCCAGGAGGGGGAGTACTACCTCATGGGCCTACCCATCCATGAGATGGAAGACGAAGAGATGGCCATCATCCGCAACCGCATGGTCGGCTTCATATTCCAGAAATATCACCTTATTTCGAAATATACGGTGCTCCAGAACGTCATGATGCCGCTTCTGGTGCGCGGCGTTCCGCATAAGGAGGCCATGCGGACGGCGCTTGAAAAGCTGGAGCTCTTAGAAATGACCGATCGAATCCTGCACAAGCCCAACGAGCTTTCGGGCGGGCAGCAGCAGCGCGTGGCCATCGCCCGCGCGCTGGTGGGCGAGCCCAAGCTGTTGCTGGCGGATGAACCGACCGGGGCTTTGGATACCCGGACCGGGCAGGAGGTTTTAAAGCTGTTTCAGAAGCTCAACGATATGGGGCACACCATCGTCATGATCACGCATGACATGCAGGTGGCCGCCCACGCACGCCGCGTGGTGCATATCGTGGATGGCGCATTGATGGATTGATATCCCCCCGGCAATTGACGCGCTTCCTTTATTCCTGTAACATGCTATATGGTGTCTCATCCATATATTGGCCAGGAGAGAAGAGAAAGCAATGCAGCAATCCGGTGTTTCCGTACGGCGTGTCCCGTTTGTGCCCATTGCGTCGGGCATGATGTTCTTTATAGGCTTTGAGTGGGGCGGGTTCCAGCTTGCGCTGCTGCGCGTGGCGCAGGAGTTTTCCCTGACCGAATCCATGATGGGCGTGCTCGCCGGGCTTCAGTTCCTGGCCATGGCAGGACTGCCGCTTCTTGTGGGCCGCATGGCGGACCGGATGGGAAAAAAGCGGATTTTGATTATGACCCTTCCCGTATTCATGCTGGGGTGCGCGCTTGCCGTATTGAGCCGCTCGCCGCTTGTATTCATTCTGGCGGTGCTCTTCATCGGCTCCGCATTTTCCGTAACGGAGACCGTCTCCGCCGCGGTGGTCTCAGATATCAAAGGCGGGGCGTCCGCGCGCACCATGAACATCGTGCAGAGCCTGTTCAGCCTAGGAGCTGTGGCGGGGCCGCTGGTTTCGGAATTTTTCATGCTGCGCGGCGCATCCTGGCGCGTGGTGTTTCTGGTGGCAGGATTGGGATACCTGCTCCTATACCCCATGCTGCTGCTTTCCCGCGTTCCCGCCGTCAAAGCGCAGGAAGAGCGGAAGGGAAATATGCTGCGGGTGTTCAAAACCCCGATGCTTGCGTTCATGGGCGTTGCCATGTTCCTTTATGTGGGCATCGAAAGCGGCATTGCTTTCTTTATCGACAGCTTTTTCCACCTGGAATTTTCAGCGGCGTCCATCGGCGCATACGGCATCGCCGTATTCTGGCTGTGCACGGCGCTTTCGCGCATCGCGTTCGGGCAGATACGCTTTCGGCCCCAGCGCGTGGTGCTTGTCGGGTTCGCATGCATCACGGCTTTGATTGTGATGATGTTTTTTGCCGCGGGGGAAGCCGGCATGCTCATCCTCTGCGCGGCGGCCGGCATTGCGTGCGGGCCGCTGTGGCCCATCATCGCCAGCCTGGGGATGGGCGCATGCCCGGAGGATACGGGAACCGCAATGGGCGTGATCTCCACTACCGGCAGTCTGGGAGGCGTGGCGCTGCCCGCGCTCATCGGCGTGCTGACGGAACTTTTTGGCATACGCCCGGCGTTTCTGGTTCTTTCCATCGTCACATTGGCCACGACGGGTATGATGCTGTTTGTGCAGCGGTCCTTCAAGCGCAAGGCGCAGCCGCCCTGCGCGCCGGAGCAGGATGGATAAGACCGGCACTAACTAAAACTTATAAACAGAAAAAGTGGGCCTGCATGCGCAGGCCCACTACAGTCTCAAAAGAGGCACTCTTGGTATTGTCACCTGCGGTGACGTCTCCCGCCGAGGACGCGGCGCTGAAGGCGCCGATACCTTTTACTTAATAACGCCCTTCTGAATCAGCACGTTTGCGTAGATCGCGCTTTCCCCTGTCTGCACGATGCAGTACGCCTTCTTCGCTTCCTCATAGAAGCGGAACCGTTCGTAAAAGCCGATGGCGCTCATGCCGCGCGGCTCATACTTGGCCACGATATCCTTGTACGTTTCCCATATGGGAACCTCCAAGCCCTTGTCGCACTCTGCGGTTTCCATCAGCATGACGGGTGTGGGCACGTAGCTGTCGCAGGGCATCATCTGTAAGATCGCATCCAGCAGCTCGGGTATGCCGATGCCGTCGGCGCGCACAAACTTGCAGTTGCCCTCATGCGCGAACCGTTTTCCGGGGAAGTTCCCATCCCCCAATACAATGACGTCGCTGTGCCCCATTTCGCACAATGTGGCCAAAAGCTCCGGCGAAAGGACCTTGGGTACGCCCAGTAACATATCTGTTTCCTCCTTCAAGCAGCGTTTATGCGGGTATTCATATCCGAATTAGCGCGCAACCATACAGCGAAACGTTTCGTCCCGCTGCAAGAAGTCCGGCTATCGAATTGCAATTTGTCATAAATCAAAGGGTTGCGACGGATTCGTGGAGCAGCAGTTCCGCTTTCAGGCGCGTCATCTGCGGGAAGGAGGCGTAGTCCTCCCGCATGCGCTGTACCAATGTCGCCACGGTCTGCTCGGCAATGAGCTCCATCGGCTGAACCACAATGGAAAGCGGCGGGTTGAACATTTTGGTAAGCCGTATCTCGTCAAAGCCGATAAACGAGATATCCTGCGGGATTTTCAGCTTGCGCTCATAGGCCGCGGTCACGGCGCCGAGCGTCATATCATAGTTGGTGACGAATATCGCCGTGGGCGGGTCACTCATATCCATGAACTCGCAGAACAGGCGATAGCCGGATTCATAGGTGTAATCGCCCAGAAGCATCAGGGATGAATCGAGCGGTATGGAATAGTCCGCGAGCACGCGCTGATAGCCTAAAGTGCGCTCATAGCCGGTGGAAATGTCGCTTGGGCCCATCATAATGCCGATCCTGCGGTGGCGGTTTACTAAAAGGTGCTCCACCGCGGCGTAGGAAATGCCCGAATTGTCCACCAGTATGCGGTCATATTCCAGGCCGGAAATCCAGCGGTCCAGCATCACCAGCGGGACCTTGTGGGTATAAATTTCCTTTATGGCGTTCACTTGTTCCACATTCACGCGCTCGGGAACGAATATGATTCCGTCCACCTGCTTGCTGACCAGGAATTTGAGTTTATTGAGTTCCTGCTCCGGGTCGTTGTTGTAGCTGCAGACAATCAGGGAATACCCTTCTTTCCCCAATCGGTCCTCTATCAGGGAGAACAGGCTGGAGAAAAAAGATACGGAAAGCGAGGGCAAAAGCGCCCCCACCGTCATGGTCTTGCTGGTCTTCAGGCTACGCGCCGCCTGGTTGACCCTAAAATCCAGCGTGTGGATGGCATGGTCAATGAGCGCCCTGTTTTCTTCAAGAACGTTCCCGCCGTTGATGTATTTGGATATGGTGGATATGGAAAGGCCGGTCAGCCTGGCAACATCCTTGATATTGGACACTGGATTCCCCCCGTTGTTATAACAAAAAACTGCGCGAAACCTTTCATTTATTGTAATATGCCCGTTATTTCCTGTCAAGCGGCACAGAACCCGATTATCCTAGGAAGAAACTTGGTTTTCAGGAAGAAAACGCAACCGCGGCGCATCCGCAGAACATGCCGAAAAATATCGATGATTCCTGGGAAATTTGTTCAATGGGGCCGCAAGGAAGCGCCCCCTTCCCGCCTATCATTTCCATGTTGACAATGCAATTTTGCATATGTTATAATTCAAGCGAAACGTTACGTGATATATGCGGTTTCAATTAAAGAACAGAGCAGCAGGAATTCAAAAACAGCTATTGGGAATAAAAGAAAGCAGAAACGGAAAACACAATTCCAGATTCTTTTGTTTACATACGTACGGGCCTAAAGGCGCGCAGCAAAGAGGCGGGGCGCTTTAAAGGGACCGTTAAGGTCAATCGAAATTCATGGGTTTGAGGTGGCAACCATGGCAGAAGTAATGCTTCAGATGGAAAATATACAGAAGTATTTCCCCGGCGTCCACGCGCTGGACAATGCGGCGCTCACCGTCAATGCGGGCGAGGTGCACGCGCTCATCGGGGAAAACGGCGCGGGCAAATCCACGCTTATGAAGATACTTGCGGGCATCTACAAGAAGGATGGCGGCACCGTGCGCGTACGCGGCAAGGAAGTGGACATCACCTCCCCCGAGCACGCAAAAGAGCTGAAGATCGGCATCATCCATCAGGAATTGAACCTTATGCCGCATCTCACGGTGGCGGAAAACATATTCATTGGCCGCGAGTTCAAAAGGGGCATGTTCCTCGACGACTCCAAGGCGAACAGGGAAGCGAAAAAGCTCCTTGACTCGCTGCATATCGATATCGACCCTACGGCGACAATCGAATCGCTCACCGTCGCCAAGCAGCAGATGGTGGAAATCGCAAAGGCGCTTTCCTTTGACAGCGAACTCTTAGTTATGGACGAACCCACCGCCGCGCTTACGGAAAACGAGATTCAGGAGCTGTTCAAGTTTATCCGGGATCTTCGCGCCAAGGGTCACGGCATCATCTATATTTCCCACCGGCTGGACGAACTGCCCGTCATTACGGACCGCATCACCGTTATGCGGGACGGCCAGTATGTGGGCACCGTCAATACCCCGGACGTCACAAAACAGCAGATCATCTCCATGATGGTGGGCCGCACCATTTACGAGGAACCCAAGACCAAGAGCGACGTGCCCGAAGGCGCGCCCGTGGTGCTCGAAGCGCGCAACCTTGTGGCCAAGAACGTCAAGGATGTGTCCTTTACGCTCCGGCGGGGCGAGATACTGGGCTTTGCCGGGCTCATGGGCGCGGGCAGGACGGAAACCATGCGCGCGCTCTTCGGCGCGGACGAACTCGTCTCCGGCGAAATCTTCTTAAACGGCAGGCAGGTCACCATCAAATCCCCCTACGACGCGGTGCGCTTAGGGATCGGGTACCTGTCCGAGGACCGTAAGGCGTTCGGCCTTGCGACCGGGCTTTCCGTGCGGGACAACTGCGTGCTGCCCAGCCTGGAAAACTACAAGTTTGGCCCGTTCACAAATGATGCCAAAATCGAAAAGATCACGCGGGAGTACATCGGCAAGATCAATATCAAGACCCCGGCTACCGCGCAGCTTGCGAAGAACCTCTCGGGCGGCAACCAACAGAAAATCGTTATCGCCAAGTGGCTCATCCGCAACTGCGATATCCTGATATTCGACGAACCGACCCGCGGCATAGATGTCGGCGCGAAAAGCGAAATTTACAAGCTGATGCGCCAGCTCGCCGAGGAAAACAAGTCCATCATCATGATCTCTTCGGAAATGCCCGAGCTTCTGCGCATGAGCGACCGCATCATCGTCATGAGCGAAGGCGCTGTTACAGGCACCGTGGACATCAGCGAGGCATCCCAGGAAAACATCATGCACTATGCGACAGCAAACATTTGAGGTGGAAACATGGAAAACGTGAAAAGCAACAGAACCAAACTGAACATGCAGAAGCTGCTGGCGCCGGGCGTACTCATCCTGCTGTACGTGTTCTTCTCCATATTCGGAACGAACTTTTTTTCCATTGATTATCTGATCAACATTTTGGACGCTTCCTATTACATCGGCTTTATGGCCATAGGCGTCACGTTCGTCATCATCACCGGCGGTATCGACCTTTCTCTGGGCACCACCATGATGTGCGGCGCGCTCCTGGGCGGCGCTGCATACAACATCTGGAAGTGGCCCATTATCGCGGCGCTCATACTCTCCGTGGCCGTGGCCACAATCATCGGCATTATGAACGGCGTGTTCGTTGCCTACCTCAAGCTGCCGCCCTTTATCGCCACGCTGGGCACCCAGATGATGGGCATGGGCTTTGGCGCCATCGTCACCAAGGTTATGACCATGCGTTTCCCCACCGTGGGCACGCCGGACGGCTGGTTCAAGTATGTGTTCTATAAAACCGCTACCGGCTTCCCCATCGGCGTGGTCTGGCTGATTATCGCGTTCTTTATCGCATACCTGCTGCTCAACAAAACGCGCTTTGGCCGCTATACGTTCGCCATCGGCTCCAACCACGAGGCAGTCCGCCTTTCGGGCATCAAGACCCAGCGCTGGATCACCGGCGTATACACGCTGTGCGGCTTTTTCTCAGGTCTCGCGGGTATCTTCTACGCAGCGGCCTATACTACCATTATCCCCAGCACAGGCAACGGCCTTGAACTCTTGGCCATCGCGGGCGTCGTCATCGGCGGCACCTCCATGGCGGGCGGCGTGGGCAGCCTCACCGGCACCATCATCGGCGTGTTCGTGATGAGCGTGTTGAAGCAGGGCCTCATGTCCATGGGCCTGCAGGGCCACTGGCAGACGTTCTTTACCGGCTTCGTGGTCGTCGGCGCAGTGCTGATCGACAACTACCGCATGGCCGCCGCCAACAAGGTCAGGATCGGCTGAGCCACAACAATGAATTTCAGTTTCCGGTGAAAATCGCCGGGAAGAAACCATAAACAGGAGGAAAGAATCTTATGAAGAAGACCCTCGCGATACTGCTTGCGGCCCTGATGACCGTTGCGGTATTCGGCTGCACGGCCGCTCCGGCCCCCCAGACTCCCGCAGTCACCGAAGCGCCCGCCACCGCGACCGAAGCGCCCGCGGAACAGCCTGCAGGCAAACCCTACATCGCCATGATCTCCAAGGGCTTCCAGCACCAGTTCTGGCAAACCGTAAAAGCGGGTGCGGACGCCGCCGCTGCGCAGTACAATGTTGAAATCACGTTCGACGGTCCTCCGTCCGAATCCGAGATCAGCACCCAGATCGACCAGCTCAACGCCGTTCTCGCCAAGAACCCTGCGGCGCTGTGCCTGGCGGCTCTCGACACCGAGTCCGTGACCTCGCAGCTCAATGACACCAAGGCCAAGGGCATCCCCGTTGTCGGCTTTGACTCCGGCGTTCCCAATGCGCCCGAGGGCACCATCGTTTCCACCGCTTCCACCGACAATGAAAACGCCGGCGCGGGCGCTGCCGACGAAATGTTCAAGATCGAATCCGTCAAGGCCAAGATCGACGCCGCCACCCCGGAAAACCCGGTCATCATCGGCGTATTGAGCCAGGATGCAACCTCCGCCTCCGTTGTGGGCCGTACCGTCGGCTTCCTCAACAAGATGGCTGAGCTGTGCGAAACCGTGAAGCCCGGCGAAGTCGCCATCACCGGCCATGACAAGTACGCGAAGGCCGCTACCTCCGGCAAAGTCTCCGTGGAGCTGAACATCCTCGTTCCCGCTTCCACCAACACCACCGACGCCCAGACCACCGCGCAGGGCTTGCTGGCCAAGGCTGGTCTCGCCGGTATCTTCTGCTCCAACGAAGGCACGGTTTCCGGTCTGCTCGCCGCCACCACCGACGGCCAGGATCTCGACCGTACGAACGGCAAGTATAAGGACGTCGCCGTTATCGGCTTCGACGCAGGTGCGAGCCAGAAGAACGCCGTCAAGAACGGCTGGTTCAACGGCTCCATCACGCAGGACCCGTACATGATCGGCTTCCTCGCGGTTGAACTCGCGGTTAAGTCCATGAACGGCGAAGCGGTTGACGCAGTCGTTGACACCGGGTTCCAGTATTACACCGCTGCCAACATGGAAGACGCCAAGATCGCTCCCTTGCTCTACGATTAATCGAAAAGCGAATTATCATAACAAAATGCCCCCCGTCCCTTGGCGGGGGGCATCTTAACAAAATCCTATGGCATTGAAAAGAAGTTTCATGCTATCATTGCGAAGGATACCCCCTGCGGCATGATGCGTGCGGATACGTGCGGAATGCGCGCGGGAGAATATAGAGACATCACGAAAGGAGCTTACTACTATGGTAAAGATCGGCATACGTCCAACCATCGACGGCCGCCGCAACGGCGTGCGCGAATCCCTGGAAGAAAAAACGATGGGTATGGCAAAATCCGCCGCCAAACTGATTTCTGAAAACGTAAAATATCCGGATGGCACGTCCGTTGAGGTCGTCATTGCGGATACTACCATCGGCGGCGTGTATGAAGCCGCCAAATGCCAGGAAAAATTCGAGCGTGAAGGCGTGGGCGTGACCCTCACCGTCACCCCCTGCTGGTGCTACGGCACGGAAACCATGGATATGGACCCCAAGACCATAAAGGCCGTATGGGGCTTTAACGGCACGGAGCGTCCGGGCGCCGTGTATCTTGCGGCGGTACTCGCCGCCCACGCCCAGAAGGGCCTGCCCGCGTTCGGCATATACGGCCGTGATGTGCAGGATCTTTCGGACAACAGCATCCCCGCGGACGTCTCGGAAAAGATACTCCGCTTTGCCCGCGCAGGCGTTGCCACGGCGTCGCTGCGCGCAAAGAGCTATCTGCAGATCGGTTCCATGTGCATGGGCATCGCGGGGTCCATACTCAACCAGGATATGTTCCAGGAATACTTCGGCATGCGCTCCGAGTCGGTGGATGAAACTGAGCTCTTGCGCCGCGTCGACCTGGGCATTTACGATCATGAAGAGTTCAAGCGTGCGCTCAAGTGGACAAAGGAGCACTGCAAGGAAGGCTTCGACCCCAATCCCGCCGAAAAGCAGTTCACCCGCGAGGAAAAGGATGCCCAGTGGGAATTCTGCGTCAAGTGCATGCTCATCGTGCGCGATTTAATGGTGGGCAACCCCCGCCTGGCCGAGATGGGCTTTGTAGAGGAAAGCTGCGGCCACAACGCAATTGCGGGCGGCATACAGGGCCAGCGCCAGTGGACGGACTATAAGCCGAATTTCGATTTTCTGGAGGCCATGCTCAACAGCCAGTTCGATTGGAACGGTACCCGGCCTTCCTATATCCTCGCCACCGAGAACGACACGCTCAACGGCATGACCATGCTCTTTGAACACCTGCTGACCAACACGCCCGGCATATTTGCGGATGTGCGCACCTATTGGAGCCCGGCTGCCGTCAAACGCGTTACCGGCAAGGAATTGACGGGGGATGCTAAGAACGGCATCATCCACCTCATCAACTCGGGTGCTGCCGCTCTGGATGGTACCGGCGCAGCCAAGGACGCCAGCGGCAACTATACCATCAAGCCCTCCTATGAACTCACGCAGGAGGACGCCGAAGCCTGCCTGAAAGCGACCCAGTGGTGCCCCGCCAACAAGGGCTATTTCCGTGGGGGCGGATTCTCCTCCAACTTCATCGGCGGCACGCGCGGCGGCATGCCCGTCACCATGGCGCGCCTCAACTACGTTAAGGGCCTTGGCCCCGTGCTGCAGCTTGCCGAAGGCTACAGCTGCGAGCTGGACCCTGAAGTCCACGCCAAGCTGGACGGCCGCACCGACCCCACCTGGCCCACCACCTGGTTTGCGCCGCGCGTGACCGGTAAAGGCGCGTTCACGGACGTGTACAGCGTCATGGCTAACTGGGGCGCGAACCACGGCGCGTTCTGCTACGGCCATGTGGGTGCGGATCTCATCACGTTTGCCTCCATGCTGCGCATTCCCGTTTCCATGCACAACGTGGAAAAAGAGCACATATTCCGTCCCGCTGCCTGGGCCGCGTTCGGCACGGATGACCTTGAGGCCGCCGATTACCGCGCCTGCAGCGCGTTCGGGCCGCTGTACAGGTAAGCCGGCGCGCTTTTCGTGCTGAATTGGATTACAGGATTCCAATATGGGCGCTGCAACCGGAGGCCACGCGGGGGTAACATATCCCCGCGCAGGGCAATGGTGCCGCGCCCGACAAATTTGTCGAAAAAGTGCCCGTGTGGCACTTTTTCGAGGTTTACAGGAACAACCTGTGCCTATGGCACGGGCGGTTGTTCCTGCAAGGAAAGCCTTGCGCTGCAAGGCCTTCCGCCGCCACCGCACATGTCGCTGGCGGCGGTTGGAAGCCTACGGTGAGCCGGAGCCGAGCGCTGCCAGTGGCAGATGAAGCGAGGCGGAAGGCCAGTGAGCAAGGGAGCACCACGTAAGGAGAACGACGCGACCATTGCGAACTGCGAAGCGCCCCCCCGAACCCCCAAGAGATTTTTCGACAGACTGTAAGGACGCCCTTTATAGAGCGTCCTTTTTTTGTTACACCGGCCTGTATGGGATGCATGGAAAAGAATTTCCTCTTGGTTTTGAAACTCATACAGCCGGATATGTACTGGCATCAGCGCCGCTCGGGCGTATAAAAAAACGCCCGCGAACCTTTTTATGGGCGGGTTTTCATTTCCCCGCGTCAACGTGCATAGAAATAGCTAAGAAATAGCTGTCATAGCTCCAGTTTCCCAACATGAATACAAATTGCAAAAAAAATTCATGCACGCATGCAGGTATAAACCCGGTTGGTATGGCAATACTCACTGCATCCAAAGTATGACAGGGGAGAGATCAAGCATGACTGTAGAAAACCGTCAATACACACAGCAACACTCCGCCCGTCTGGGTTGGAGCGCCCAGGAGGACACCTTGCTGTTCGAGGCAGTCCGCATCGCCCGTGAGGCAGGAGCGCCGCTCAAAGCGGTGTTTGACGATGTCGCGGAACGAACGGGCCGAAGGCCGAACAGCATACGCAATTATTACTATGCGCGCGTCAAACAGGAAAACGGGAGCAACGCGCAGCTCCAGCACAACCCGGCGTTCGTCCCGTTTACGGATGAAGAGATCCACCACCTGCTCACCACCGTATTGAGTGCGCAGGCACGCGGGGTCTCCGTACGGGCTTGCACGCTGCAGATGGGCAACGGCGATAACCGCGCCATGCTCCGCTACCAGAACAAGTACCGCTCCCTCCTGAAGAGCAACCCGGCCATGGTAAGGCGCGTTGCGAAGGAACTTCGGGAACAGGGGCAGTCCGCTTTCGACCCGTTTGAAAAGACCGCGCCCGTGCGCCGCGCCGGAAGGCCGCGCAAGCAGAGCGGCAGCCTTCTCGATGTGGTGGGCGGCGTTGTCAACCAGCTCGACCGTGTGGAAGGTTTGGACGTATCCGCGTTCTTTGAGTCTTTAGGCGCTTTGGCCGTATCCGCGGCAAAGGGCGTCGCGGCGCAGCAGCGCCTGCAGGCGATGAGCGGCGGCGAGGATATCGCGCTGCTCATGGAAGAGAACCAGGAATTAAAGGCGCAGCTGAACGATCAGAAGCAGGAGCTTGCAGCCCAGCGCGAGCGGTTCACCACCCTGTTTGGCTACTTCCGCCAGCTGATGGACGTCAACCGCGAATTTTTAGGCATGACTGCCGTCACCAAGGTCAGCAGCCTGAGCAACTATATCCACGAGCTTTCCCGCAACATGGAAGACTGCGAAAAATGGATGTTCGACGTTACGCCCATGGCGTAACTCAAGTGATCGGTAAAACCCAGCATCTGACATGGTGGACCCCCAAATACCCCATATTGCAAATACCTCCTGTTGCAGTTAGTCGCAACGGGAGGTATTTGCGTAATACGGAAGCGGAATGCGGATGGGTCCGATAAGCGCCGCGCTGCTGCGGTATAGCCTCCCTGCTTTTGCGCATATTAACAGCAAACATACAGGAGGATTGGTAAAATTGAAAAAAATAACTGTATTTTTGATTGTGGCGCTCATACTGGCTTCAGGATTCGCCTGCACCACCACGCCGAATGTCACGCCTTCCCCCGCGGTATCCGGGGTGCCTCCCACGGAAATCACGCCGCCCGGCGCTTCGCCGGAGACTTCGCCCGCCATATCGCCGGAAACCTCACCCGGTGTATCGCCGGAAACGTCGCCCGGCAATAGCGCCGTTCCGGAGGCTTCGCCGGGTACTGGCATGACGGCTTCGGCGAAAGGATATGGCGGGGACGTGACCGCGACGCTGGCTTTAAAGGACGGCAATATTGAGGAGCTTATTCTCAGCGGGCCGAATGAAACCGAGGGCGTGGGCAAAGCGGCCATCGAAACCTATAACAAAACGCTTGCCGAACTCAAAGGGAAACCGCTTTCCGACTTTGACCCCTCGAAGCTCGATACGGTATCCGGCGCGACCGTGACCTCCGCCGCCGTCAAGACGGTGCTGCAGGATGTGATAAGCAAGGCCAAATAATGAAACTTAGAAACGGGCAGACACTGTCTGCCCGTTTTGTTATTCCTGCTCTGGCTGCAGCGCGCCTGCGGGAATGGGAGACGCTTCTTCAACGGGCTCCGCTTTTTTGCGCGTCAGCTTATGCCCGAGTTCCGAAAGCACAATGGAACTCGCGATGAGCGCCGCGCCAAGCAGGAAGCGCATGGTAAACGGCTCCTGCAAAAAAATGATGCCAAACAAGAACCCGAACGGCGCTTCCGTGCTCATCAACAGGGAAGCGTGGGAAACCGGCGCATACTTTAGGCCGATATTCTGCAGCAGCAGTGCAAGCAGCGTGCAAATAAGCCCCAGATATACAAGCGAAGATACGGTCTCGGGTGCAAAGAGCGTTTCGGGCGGGGGAAACGGCTCCAAAAACGCGCCCATAATCGCGGCGCTGACGGCGGCAAACAGAAACTGCAGCCCGGTCAATAAGAATACGTCCATGCCCTTCTCGGTAAAACGCGCCACCACTACAATATGCACGGCGTACAGAATGCCGCAAAACAGAGTCAGCACGTCTCCGATGTTGACGTAAAAGTTTTGCTGCAGCGCGATAATGCCAACGCCCGCAAGGCAGAATACGGCGGCCATCACGGCGTGCGCGCCCGGCTTTTTCCGGCTGATGAGCCAATGCAGCATGGGCACCAGCACCACATATATCGCCGTGATAAACGCGTTGTTGCCTGCGGTTGTAAACCCAAGGCCCAGCGTCTGCACATAATAGCCCGCGTAAATCAGCACGCCGCAAATAACGCCCATCATGAGCATCCGCTTGTTCATTCTCAGCACGCGCTTCCAGAGTATGCCGCACAATACGGCGGCTGCAATGGCAAAGCGGAGGGCAAGCAGCCAGTTGACGGGCAGAAGGTCCAGAGAGTTTTTCATTACGACGAAGCCGCTGCCCCAAATGAGCCCCGCAAAGAGAAGGGCGGCTTCCGCTAACAGCACCTGTTTTTTTGCAACCTGCACAAATACGCATTCCTTTCAGACAATACGCGTATTATACCATAGAAGCGATATGGTATAAAAGCACATGTGCGTTTAGGCCGCAGGCGAAATCGCACGCGCATAAGAAGCCTATAATAGCCGTGTGCGGCTATTATAGCACAAAAGGCGGCCGCCGAAAAAAACGGGCAATTAAATAAATACCCATTGACAAACCACGTGCATACCATGTAAAGTAATCGTATCTTTAGGGCAGCAAGGGCGCTGTGCTAACTTTTAGCACGGCGCCCTCATTATTTTTTAAAAATGAATTTGAAGAAGGTTATTAGGAGGAAAAAATATGAGCGAGGTTAAGGAACTGTTCGGCAGCATGGTGTTCAACCGCGCGGTCATGAAGGCGCGCCTTCCCAAGGAAACGTACCGTAAGCTTCAGCAGACCATTCGCCTTGGGCTGGACCTGGAGCCCGGCGTGGCGGACATCGTGGCCAACGCAATGAGGGATTGGGCCGTTGAAAAGGGCGCAACCCACTTCACCCACTGGTTCCAGCCGATGACAGGCATCACCGCGGAAAAGCACGATGGCTTTCTCTCCCCCTGCTCGGATGGCAGTATCATTCTGGAATTCTCCGGCAAGGAACTCATAAAGGGCGAGCCGGACGCGTCAAGCTTCCCCTCGGGCGGCCTGCGCGCCACGTTCGAAGCGCGCGGTTACACCGCGTGGGACCCGACCAGCCCTGCGTTCATCAAAGACAATACGCTCTATATCCCCACCGCGTTCTGCTCCTACGGCGGCGAAGCGCTGGATAAGAAAACCCCGCTGCTTCGATCCATGGAGGCCATCAACACCCAGGCGCTGCGCATACTGAAGCTCTTTGGCCATGGAGAGGTGACCCATGTCGTCCCAACCGTTGGGCCCGAGCAGGAATATTTCCTCATAGACGAAGAGCTTTTCAAGCTCCGCCCCGATATCCGGTTCACGGGCCGCACGCTGTTCGGCTCCCGCCCGCCCAAGGGCCAGGAGTTGGAGGATCATTACTTTGGCGCCATCAAGCCCCGCATTGCCGCGTACATGCAGGATCTGGACACGGAGCTGTGGAGGCTTGGCGTACTCGCAAAGACGGAGCACAACGAAGTTGCGCCCGCCCAGCACGAGCTTGCGCCCATATTTACGGACACCAATATTGCTACCGACCATAACCAGCTCACCATGGAGCTCATGCAGAAGGTCGCAAAGCGTCACGGCCTTGTCTGCCTGCTGCATGAAAAGCCGTTTGCGGGCGTCAACGGCAGCGGCAAGCATAACAACTGGTCTTTGGCTACCAATACCGGCATGAACCTTCTCGACCCCGGCAAATCCCCCATGGACAACAAGCAGTTTTTGCTCTTCCTCGCCGCCGTCATCAAGGCTGTGGACGATTATCAGGACCTGCTGCGCGTTACGGTCGCAAGCGCCGGCAACGACCACCGCCTGGGCGCGAACGAAGCGCCTCCGGCCATCGTCTCTATATTCCTGGGCGAAGAGCTGATGGGCGTTGTGGAAGCCATTGAAAAGGATGCCGATTACCTTGCGCCCAAGAAGGGCGAAATGGGCATGGGCGTGCGCGTACTGCCCCCCATCCCCAAGGACAGCACGGACCGCAACCGCACCTCGCCGTTTGCGTTCACCGGCAACAAGTTCGAGTTCCGCATGCTCGGTTCCTCGTTCTCCATCGCCGGGCCGAACTACGTATTGAATACCATCGTGGCGGAATCCCTCTCCCTGTTTGCGGATGAGCTGGAAAAGGCCGCGGACTTTGACACCGCGCTCGCACAACTCGTGCGCGAAACCATCATCGATCACAAGCGCATCCTGTTCAACGGCAACAACTACTCTGAAGAATGGGTGGTGGAGGCCGAAAAGCGGGGCTTATTGAACCTCAAGTCTACCGTGGAAGCGCTGCCCTGCCTGGTGGCGGACAAAAACGTCGCCCTGTTCCAAAGGCACTGCATACTCACCGAAAAGGAAATCCACTCGCGCTATGAGATCACGCTGGAGAACTATACCAAGGTCGTCTCCATCGAGGC
>JAFABA010000118.1 GCA_023426265.1 Bacillota bacterium | reverse complement strand
AAAAAAGCCCTGCAGTGTGTTCACTGCAGGGCCCTAAGGTTCGTTAAGCCTACCCGTTTATGCAGCTATCCACTTATTTGCACGACCAACACCCCGGACTACAAGTACGAGCCCGAGGAGAAGAATGCTAATCAGGATGCTGAAGTTAAACGGTGACGACATATTTGATACCCTCAAATTAAGTTTTTATAAAAGTAACACACCACAAAATAAAAGTCAAACGATTTTCTATAAAATATTCATTAAATTCGCATATTGTTCAGACAGACTGGCGGTTCATCTAAGAATTTTCCCCAAACCGGGGCGATTGGCGAATTCGATATCATATATTTTCCGGGCGGTATACATCCGCCTATTCATCCGTCTCAGTCTGGGGGGAAGGAAGCAGGGAAGGGGACGTCAAAAGCCCGGTTTTTGCTTCTGTAGGCGCTTCCTCCTTTGGCGCGGGATTTGCCATAAACTCCGTCATGCAGCGCCAATAACGTTTGGGCATATGCCCCATGCGGCAGCGCGGGTTGTGCCGCCCTTCCACCTCTATGGTATCGTAAAAGAGCCGCCACAGGGCACGGTACTTTCGCTCCTCCGCGTCCGGCTCCGGCATGGAGAACGCATCCACATCGGCAATCTCCCATGCGCCATTTTGATGAAGCAGCGCCATGGAGTGGGTTTTATCATACAACACAAACCGCTCGTTGGGGTAGCGCGCGCAAAAGTGCGGCGCGATAATGGGCAGTACGGTGTTTTTCGGCTCGATGGTGGATACCAGCACGCCGCTCGCGTCGGAAAAACGGACAAAGCCCGTGAGCAGATGCGCTTCATGTTCCAGATGCAATATTGCTTCATTCAGGGCGTGCACGGTATCGTCGGTGAGCATGCGCATGACGACGGGACCTTTTTCATACCCCAGGCGCAGAAATTTCAGTATAAGCAGCTCCTTTTGCGCATGGCAGGTCAAAAAGGCGCGCCGCACGAAATCCATTGCGTCCGTTCCGATTTTTTGGGGGATGGAACGGCGCACGCGGCGCGCCCTGTCGGGGATGGTGGCGATCGATTTTACGGGCAGCAGAAAGGGAAGCTCGCTCGTATCCGGCAGAATATCAGAAGGGATCTCCCGGCTGTTGTAGCTTTCGAACACGCAGCATAAGAGGCCGTCAAAGCTGCCGTCATAACAATATATTAGGGGCTGTTTACACGGGATGGACCCTACAGCTGGCCGCTCAGGCATTTGTACAATTCCTCCCGGGCAAACGCAGGCTGTTCAAACAGGGAACTCTGCCGCGGCGCGAACAGCGCATCCTGCTCCAACTTGCCCTTTTTTTGTTCGTTTAGCAATGCGCACAGCAGCAGGTCCTGCGTGGCGTTTAGCCCGCTGCAGCGCTGCCCCTTGCAGGTGATGAAGTATTGCGCCCTCTTTAACACCACGCCCAATTTTTTCAGGCCCGAGAAGTCCAGGCTGCCTGTTCTTCGCGCAACCACGATGCGCTGGGCGCTCCTTACGCCTATTCCCGGCACGCGCAGCAGCGTTTCATACGGCGCGCGGTTGACCTCCACGGGGAAAAGGGCGGGGTGGTTGACGGCCCAGTTGCACTTGGGGTCAAGGTACGGGTTGAATGTGGGGTGCGCCTCGTCCAGTATTTCAGAGGCCTCAAAGCCGTAAAAACGCAGCAGCCAGTCCGCCTGGTAGAGCCGGTGCTCCCGAAGGAGCGGGGGCTTTACATCCCGCGCGGGCAAGAGCGCGTGCTCCGTTACCGGCATATAGGCGCTGAAAAACACGCGCTTCAACCGATACCCTTTATAGAGATTTTCCGTCAGGTTCAGAATATGAAAATCGCTCTCCCCGGAAGCGCCTACGATCATCTGCGTGCTTTGTCCCGCAGGCACAAACTTCGGCGCGCTTTTGTAGCGTACAAGCTCTTTTGTGCTTTCTTCTATCCGCCCGCGGATAAAGCCCATGGGGGCCAGTATGGAATGCTTGGATTTGTCCGGCGCAAGCCTTGTTAAGCTTTCCTGGGAGGGAAGTTCGATATTGATGCTCATACGGTCGGCGAGCATGCCCAGCCGCTCCACCAGCGCGTCGCTCGCACCGGGTATGGCCTTTGCGTGAATATAGCCGTAGAACTTGTAAGTTTCACGCAGCAGCCGCAATACTTCGATCATGCGCTCCATGGTGTAATCCGGGTTTTTCAATACGCCGGAGCTCAAAAAAAGGCCTTCTATGTAGTTGCGGCGGTAGAATGCCATGGTGAGGTCCGCAAGCTCCTGCGGTTCAAACGTAGCGCGCCTGGAATCGTTGGAGCGGCGGTTGACGCAATAGGCGCAGTCATAGACGCAGGCGTTGGTCATAAGCACCTTGAGCAGCGAAATGCAGCGCCCATCGCCCGCAAAGCTGTGGCAAATGCCCGCCGCGACCGCGCTGCCGATACCGTCCTTAGCCGGCGCGCGGTCCGTACCGCTGGACGTGCAAGCGACGTCGTATTTTGCGGCGTCCGTTAAAATTTCGAGCTTTTCGTATACGTCCAAGGCCGTTCACGCTCCTGATGATGTCCCCCTTAGTATAATACAGAACATATGTTCTTGTCCAGCGTCTTGCGGCATATTTTGTACCGGCTGCCGCTGTATGATACCTCCCTGAAAAATCCAAGCGCCTGTTTATGGGAAAACGGGGAATGGTATCAATAAAAGAAACGAACCGGGGCGTGCGGAATGGACAATTTTACTATGATGCAGTTCTTTGAATGGAATATCGAAAACGACGGTGCGCATTGGGAACGCCTGAAGAGCGAGGCGCGCTCCCTAAAGCAAAAGGGCATCTCCGCCGTATGGATTCCGCCCTGTACCAAGGCCGCGGGGCAGTACAGCGTGGGCTACGACGTCTATGATCTTTATGACCTGGGTGAGTTCGACCAAAAGGGCACCGTCAGGACAAAATACGGCACAAAGCAGCAGCTGCTCGCGGCGATTGAGGAGGCCCACAAACAGGGAATAAAAGTCTACGCGGACGTGGTGCTCAACCACAAGGCGGGCGCCGACGAAAAAGAGACGTTCCTCGCCATTGAGGTGGACGCGAACGACCGGAACCATGAGCTGTCCGGGCCGCATGATATTGAAGGATGGACAAAATTTACGTTCCCCGGCCGCGGGGACAAATATTCCGCGTTCAAATGGAACTATACCCACTTTACCGCCACCGACCGGGACGATCGTGCCAATAAAAACGCCATATTCAAAATCTACGGCCATGGCAAGGTGTGGGCGGAGCATGTGGACGATGAAAAAAGCAATTACGACTATCTGATGTCCGCGGATATCGATTATCACAACGAATACGTGGTGGAGGAGGTTAAGCGTTGGGCCATATGGCTCATCGATGAGCTTCACGTGGACGGCTTCCGGCTGGACGCGCTCAAGCATATCGACCAGGCGTTTGTAAAGCTGCTCATCGACCATGTGCACCAGCATGCCGGAAAGGATTTCTTTGTGGTGGGGGAGTACTGGCACTACGAGCAGGGCAAGCTCAACCATTTTATCGATGTGTCCGATCAGGCGCTGCATCTGTTTGACGTCGCGCTGCATTTTCATTTCCATGAGGCGTCCCACAGGGGGAGGGATTATGATCTGACGCATTTGTTTGACGGTACGCTCGTTTCCACCAATAAGTTTCGCACCGTTACGTTTGTGGACAACCACGATTCCCAGCCCGACCAGGCGCTCAGGTCCTGGGTGGAGGATTGGTTCAAACCCATCGCCTACGCGCTGATACTCTTGCGCATAGACGGCCTGCCCTGCGTGTTTTATGGGGATTATTACGGCATCGTGGGCCAGGTGCCGCCCAAACGCGACAAGCTCGACCCCCTGCTGTACGCAAGAAAATACTTGGCTTACGGCGAGCAGGCGGATTATTTTGACCACGCCAACGTCATCGGCTTCATCAGAAAAGGGGATGCGGAACACCCGAACTCCGGCGTCGCGGTGGTGATAAGCAACGGAGAGGACGGCACCAAATTTATGTCCTTCGGGCCGGAACGCGCGGGACAGGAATTTTTTGATCTCACCGGCAACAAAAAGGAGCGCATCACGCTGGATCAAAACGGCGCCGCCACATTCACGGTAAGCGGCGGTTCTGTATCCGTATGGGTAAGCGCTGCGCATATTAAGCCGCCGGGAAGCAATTTATTTGAATAACCGCTGCATTTATGGTTATGTTAGAAATAACAGGCGATTATAATTGCGAAAAGAGGTGTTACTATGGGCATACTCGCATGGATCATCGTAGGCGCGCTTTCGGGCTGGATCGCAAGCAAAATCACCGGCAATGACGCCGAAATGGGCGCTGTCAAGAATATTGTAGTGGGTATCATAGGCGCGTTTATCGGCGGGTTCGTCATGAACATGATCGGCGGCCAGGGTATTACGGGCTTCACGCTTTGGAGCGTGATCGTGTCCGTGATCGGCGCGGTGATACTGCTTAGCATCATCAACCTGCTGCGCAGAAAATAGTATTGGTAGCTTGTAGCGGCCCGCGGGTTATCCGCGGGCCATTTTGGTGTATATTCTTTTCGCACTTCTCCGGATATGCCGGCATCCGCGTCATGTCTGCGCATGAAAGGTATAATATCCATCCGGTTTCATATACTGTACAAATTTTGAACACGAAAGGGCTGTGCCGCTGTGGAAGTAGACAATCAGTCCCGGATCGCCTCCATCCAGGGTGAGATCGAATATATTATGGAACTGCTGCGCAGCGCGTATAACGAACCCGCAAGGAACGCGCTGATGGAGCGGCTGCGCGGTTTGATGCGGTCAATGGCGGAGCTTACCGGGCGGCCCATGCCCCAGGGGGCGGCGCAACCGGGGCAGGAAGCCGAGCCGCCTCCTCAAGCCCCGGCGGGGGGACCGCCCGCCGTCAGCGGGCAGGAGCCTGCGCTTCCGGCACAGGGAACGAGGCGCGTGTTTACCCCCGAAGAGCTTGCGCTCTATAGCGGCACCAACGGCTTTCCGTCCTATGTCGCCGTAAACGGCATCGTATATGATGTCAGCAACGCGCCCATCTGGCAGACAGGAACGCATTTTGGCCTGCACGCGGGGCAGGATCTTTCCCTCGAATTCAATACCTGTCATTCCAACAGGCCGTTTGTGTTGGATGCTATGATACCGGTGGGGAGGCTGGAAAGTGGAGAAGGAACGCTTGTCTGATTGTTCCATCAGGATGGCGTTGGATCTATTCAGCAGGGTGCAGAACGGCCTGAACAGCGGCACGATCAACCGTCCGAAAGTCGTCTGGCTGGAACTTTCAGGCTGCTCCGGCAACATCATCTCCCTGATGAACGCGAGCCGGCCGGATATCGGCTATTTTCTCACCCAAATGGTGGAGCTTGTGTATGAGAACAGCCTGAGCGCCCAAGAAGGGGAGCAGGCGATGGAAACCCTGTTCGGCGTGCTCAATGAAGAATTCATATTGGTGATCGAAGGCGCCGTTAACATGCGGGATGATGGGCGCTATACCATAATCGGCAACTATCAGGGGCGGGATATTACGGCGCTGGAAGCCTGCCGTACATTCGGAGAACGCGCAACTCATGTGCTGGCAATGGGGGCCTGCGCTTCGGACGGCGGCGTTTCCGCCGCGTCTCCCAACCCCACCACGTGTATCGGCGTACAGGACATACTGCAAAGGCAGGTCATTCGCCTGCCCGGCTGCCCCTGCAACCCGGCCTGGCTTTTAACCACGATTGCGCATATTTTGCTCTTTGGCCCGCCGGAGCTTGACGCGTTTCACCGCCCCACCATGATATACGGCACCACCATCCACGACCGCTGCCCGCGCCGCTCGTTTTTCGACAGAGGCATATTTGCGACGCAACTCGGGGAGGAAACGTGTACGTTCCTGGTTGGCTGCCGCGGCCCGGTTACCTTGACGGATTGTCCCATCCGCAGATGGAACGAGCGGGTGAACTGGCCGGTGGGGGCCGATTCGAACTGCATCGGCTGCGCGCAGTTCGGTTTCCCGGATGCGATGGCGCCCTTCGTCCTGTATCCGACTGATTCGGAAATCAGGATGAGTCAGGAAGGGCTGCTGACGACTTTCGCGGGGGAGGGCATGGGATGAGCCAAATCGTCATCAACCCGGTCACCCGAATCAGCGGACTTATGGAAATTTCCGCCCAGGTGGAAAACAACTCTGTTGTGGACGCGAAAGTGGAAGGCAACATGTTCCGCGGCTTTGAGCTGATGCTCAGGGGCAGGTCGCCGTTTGATGCGATCTATTTTACGGAGCGCATCTGCGGAATATGCTCGGCGGCGCATGCCACGGCCTCCAGCCTGGCGCTTGAGTCTGCGCTCAACATTACTCCCCTGGAGCAGGGAAGGTATCTTCGGGATTTTGCGCATGCTTCGGATATGATACAAGACCATATCCGCCATTTTTACCAGCTTACTCTGCCGGATTTCGTGCGCCTGCCGGATTATGGGCCGGTGTTTGAGGCGACGGGAAACGACTTCCGGCTGCCCGAAGAAGTGAACAACAGGCTCGCGGAGCATTATTTCTCATCGCTGAATGTCAGCAGGACCGCGCATACCATGCTGGCCTTACTGGGCGGGAAAGCGCCGCACAACCATGGAATATTCGTGGGCGGCGTTACAAAGCCCGCTACGGTGGAGGATATTATCGCGCTCAGGTCCATGCTTCAGGAGCTGCGCGTGTTTGTGAACGATGTCATGATTCCCGACGCATTGGCCCTTGCACAGTATTATGGGGACTATTTTCAGATCGGAGGCGGCTACGGCAATTTCCTGAGCTATGGCTTCTTTGATAACTATCAGGAGCTTGGCACACTCTATTTAAGCCCGTCTACATATTATAACGGCGTTGTGAGCCCGCTTGACCCGAATGGAATTACGGAATCGACCGAGCATGCGTTTTATTCCCCTCCGGAACAATATACGCCGTTTGAAGTGGTCGTACAGCCGGATATCAACAAAGCGGAAGCGAATTCATGGATCAAGGCTCCCCGCTATTTTGGCGTTCCCTATGAAGTGGGTCCGCTGGCCCGGCAGTGGATCTCCGGCGAATACCGCAACGGCGTTTCCGCTATGGACCGGACGCTGGCCCGCGTCTATGAGACAGGGAAGCTCATCGATATCATGCAAACGCTTCTGGACCATGTTGTTCCCGTGGTTCAGATGCAGGCCAGGTATACCATACCGGAGCAGGCGCGCGGCATGGGGCTTGTGGATACTGCGCGCGGCGCGCTGGGGCACTGGGTGGAAATTTCGAACAGGGCCATATCGCTCTATCAAATCATTACGCCTTCGGCATGGAATCTTTCCTCCAACGCGCAGGGAACCCGGGGGGCGGGGGAACAGGCGCTTATCGGCACCCCCGTTGCCGATCTTGACAACCCGGTGGAGATCGGGCGCGTCATCCGTTCGTTTGATCCCTGCGTATCCTGCGGCACGCATATCTTTACGCCCGAAGGGCTTCGCGGCACGTGGAGGGTCGTGCCTTGAGCAAGGCCATGCGCGCAAATAGGCTGCTTGTTCTGGGCATCGGTTCACGCTTGATGCGGGATGACGGAATTGGCCCCAAACTCATTGACGCCCTGCAGAACGAAGCGTGCCCGGATACCTGGCTTTTGCGCGCAGCGGAAACGGATATCCGCTATGCGGTGGATCTCAGGCGGGCCGGGGATGCTATCGTGCTTCTGGATGCGGTGCAAACCGGAACTGCGCCGGGAACGGTGCATTTGGTGGAACTGGAGACAAAGGGGTGGCTTAAAGGGGCAATCGCTTCCCTGCATGATCCCGGCGCATGGCGGATGGTATTTGAGGAGCCGCACGCGGGCGGATGGCTGATCGGCGTGGAAGCATCCGACATAGGCCCCGGAATCGGCCTGAGCGATGCGCTGAACGATGTGTTTTGGGGAATTTTTGAACGCGTAAAAGAGCAGATTGGAAAAATCGCGCGGGTCAATTTCCTGTAAGCATACTTTAAGCGAACGGCTGTACCACAGCCGTTCGCCAGCGTGTGGATAAAACTCGTCGCCTGTCATTCTGAGCCGAAGGCGAAGAATCTGGCTCCCGTTATACCCCTAATATAGGCATTCAAGATCCTTCGCTTCGCTCAGGATGACAGTAAAAAGGCTTTGTTGATGAAATGAACGGCTGCACTGCAGCCGTTCATTTCTTTCTTATCCCAGATTGATTTTCCGTTTGATCAGCATCAGGTTGTTGATAAGCCGCGGGTCTCCCGGCGTGATGCGCAATGCCTCCTCGGCATGCTGCTGCGCCTTCTCATACATGCCCAAACGGTAGCAGGCGATAGCGCACAGGTCATACGGGGTATGGTCCCACGCGTACCCTGTGTTGACATAGGTGGTGGAACGGGTCGCGATTTTGAGCGCCGCTTCGCACATGCAATAGGCCATCGGCCAATTGCCTGTGCGGTAGGCATGCTGGGCGCATTCCACGTAGGGCTCCCGCATGACGGGCTGTTCCGCAACCGCACGGTAAAACCAGGCTTCGGCGTTTTTCGCGTCCTGCCGCTGGCTATAGCATCTTGCAATCAACCGCATGGCCGCGCACCGTTCGTCCGGCCAGATGGCCGACTTCAGCTTCAGGTAGGCGGTAAGCGTTCGGATACAGTCCTCCAACTGCCCTTTAAAAAAGTATTCGCGGCCCAGGTAATAGGCCATGCGGTCGTTTTCCGGAGCTTCCTGCACGGCCAACTCCAAAAGGGGAAGGTAGGAACCGCGGGATTTTGCCGGGTCGGGGTGGTGATCCAACACGATGCCCGGCAGAAATACCTTTATTTCCGGCCCGCTTCCTTCGTAGGCGAGGCATTCGTGTACAGGATGCATCCAGCGGTAACCGTGCCGCGCATGGATTTTAAAATAATGGAACTGCACTTCCGGGGAACCGTCCGGCTTCAGGCTCCAGTTATAGATATAGTTGCCCATTGAGGCGGAAGGGTCCCACGCGCGCTCCAGATGCTCCCGCCAGCCTTTGTGAAACAGCTCGTCAAGGTCCGTGCAGACACAGATATCGACGTCCTCGGGCACGTGGCTTAACGAGATATTGCGTGCCACGTCAAAACGCCAGGGTTTTACGATATCCGTATGGACTATGGCGCCCCGCGACGTCAGACGCTTCACGGTTTCATCCGTGGAGCCGGTATCCGTTACCACAACGAGGTCCGCCTCCTGCATGGAATCCATCCATTGGTCCACAAACTGCTCCTCATTTTTGCAGATGGCGTATACGCATACTTTATACTTCATATGCGCCTCCTACTTTACGGCGGCCTGGGCCAGTTTTTCCAGGATCAGCTCCAGGTTCTTTTTGAGCCGCGCGTTTTCGGGATCAAATTTCAGCGCTTCCTCCGCGTATTGCTTTGCCAGCTCGTATTGCCCCAGCCTGTAACAGGCGATTGCGCCGTAATCATAAAGGCCACCCTTCCACGCGCCCATATCCACCAGATAGCTCCCGCTGGGCTGGGTGATCCTGAGCCCTTCGGCCGCCATGAAAGCCGCGAGCGGCCAATCCGCCTGAAAATACGCAAAGCGCGCCATGGCATAATAAGGCTCGCGCGTGCGCGGGCATTCGGCGACGCTGCGCCACAGCCAGGATCTTGCCGCCTGTTTGTCGCCCAAACGCTCGTAGCTTGTCGCAATAAACCGCATGGCAGCGCTGCGTTCCTCGTCCCATGTGGCGTCGGGCAGGTCAAGGTATTCCTTGAGTGTGCGGATGGCATTGTCATGCTGGTTGTTATATACATATTCCCGGCCAAGCCAAAAATGGGTCTGTGCGTCCTTTGGGTTTTCCTGTGCGGACAATTCCAGCAAAGGAAGATATTGGCTTCTTGGCTTTGTGTTGTCCGGATAATGGTGCAGCACAAGGCCCGGCACAAACACCTTCTGCTCCGTTCCTTCATACGCGAGTATCTCGTGCACGGGATGGATCCATTTGTAGCCGTGCCGGAGGTGGATCTTCTCCATTTGAAATTGCTTATCGGCATTTCCATTCCCGTCGTGGGTCCAGACGAACGTATAACGGGCGCGCGTGGTTCCCGGCTGCCAGGCGGCCAGGAGCTTTTGCCTCCAGCCTTTTTCAAATACCTCGTCGACGTCGTTGGAAACGCAGATATCCATATCCTCCGGCACGTGGGAAAGCGCGCGGTTTCTCGCCTCGTCAAAGCGCCATGGGACGATCTGCTCGGAATACACATGCGCGCCCCGCGCCTTCAGCTTTTCCATGGTGCCGTCCGTGGAACCGGTATCCGCCACCACGACCATATCCGCCTCTGAAACGGCGTCCATCCATCTGTCTATAAAGTTCTCTTCATTTTTGCTGATTGCATAGACACATATTTTAAAACGGTTCAATTCAATGCCGCCTTTCCGAATGCTTTAAATACGGGCGCCGCATTGCGCCGACGCCCGTGACAGATCTGATGCCGGCTTTGATGCCGACGTTGTATTACGCGATGCCAACCCCCGCGCTCGCGTAACCGGTAGCGGTGTTGATGAGGGCCACGCCTTCCGCCGTAGCGGAAAATACCATCAGCAGCCGGGTCTCAGCGGTGACGGGGATACTCAGCCCGGTCAGGATACCGCTGCTTACCGTGCCGATAGCGAGAACGCCGGTCAGTGCCGGAGCCAGAGTCACCAATGTTCCGGGGATAGGCGTAAACGTATTATCCGGCGTGGCCGAGCTGTAAAGCTGCGCGGTCAGCGTTACGGTTGTTCCAACCAGCGTCAGCGCCACCGTGGTGCTGAAGAATGCGGCGATCGACGTGATCGTACCGTCCCGCGGCATGGAGAACGCGAAGTTGGTAAGCGTGGTCGTATCGATCGTTGCTCCCAGCGCGGTGACTGCCGTTATGGAGTTGCCAAAGCCGACCAATCCGGGCAGGCCTGCAAGACCTCCGGCGATCGTTGTAAGCGCAACAGGCTCGCCCGATGCAAAGGGTATGATCGCACCCACGCCGGCAGCTCCGGTAGGCCCGGTATCGCCCGTAGGCCCGGTGGGACCAGTCGGGCCGTTCGTATTAAGAAAACAAACTGCCTATTAAAAAGTGGGCTTTATCCCACCGCTGAATGAGTGTTGACCTCTATGTATTCCCGAATCCGGCGTATCTCATCGCTGTGTTTCAGCTTTACGCTGATACTGCCGTTTTCAAACACCTTGATATGGTCAACCAGTTCAATCAAAATATCCCGTGTCAGTTTGTCGATGTTTTCATACTTCCTGTAAGCTGTCAAAAAGGGGTTTTCTGCATCAATGCCCTTTTCAAGCTCCGCCTGTTCTGCCGTCAGATTTCCGATAGCGGCGTTAATGTCCTCAATCTGGCGTTCATAGTCCTCGTACATCTGGCGGTAGTCCTTATGAGTAAGGTTCCCGTCTTTCCAGTCCTG
>JAFABA010000017.1 GCA_023426265.1 Bacillota bacterium | reverse complement strand
CCCCTTTTTTCCCTATGCCTCTTTCCCCCGACGCTATACATAGGGTATAATAGAACCATCATATCTATGATGGAGTGTAAAAGTATGAGCAAATACCGCATTCTCACGGAGGCCACCGTTGATCTTCCGCAATCGATCGTTGAAGAATACGGCATTGTAGTCATATCCATGGATTGCCGCATGGACGAAAAGATTTATATGGTGGACCCTTCGGGCAAGGAGCTTGACCCGGCCTACTTTTATGAACGGATGCGGCAGGGTTCCGTGGCGACGACCTCTCTGATCAACGCGTTCACGTTTACCGAATATTTTGAGGAACAGTTCAAGGCAGGGTACGACTTGATCTACTTTGCCGTGACTTCCGCGCTCACCTCGCGCGTCGCGGCCAACCACGCCATGGAGGATCTCCAGGAAAAATATCCGGAGCGCCGCCTCATTGTGGTGGATACGCTGTGCGCCTCGCTGGGTATGGGGCTGCTTGTTTACCACGCCGCGAAAAAGCAGCAAGAGGGCATGGGCATGGATGAACTTGCGAAGTGGGCGGAGGAAAACAAGCTGAAGGTCTGCCACTGGTTCACCGTGGAGGATTTGAAATACTTGCTGCGCAGCGGCCGCATTTCGGCGGCGTCCGCCATGTTCGGCACGGCGCTCAATATCAAGCCCGTGCTGCGCATAGAGGATTCCGGCGCGTTGCTCGCTCTAAATAAGGTGCAGGGCCGCAAGCGCTCCCTTAAGACTCTGGTGGAATACATGGAGCAGACATTCACGCCCGAAGGCAACGATTGCGTATTTATCGGCCATGCGGACTGCCCCGAGGATGCGGAGTATGTGAAAAATCTGGTGGAAGAACGCCTGGGAGTCAAGAATTTTGTGATCCATTACATCGGGCCCATCATCGGCGCGCATTCCGGCCCCGGCACGGTGGCGCTGTTTCATTTCGGAACGCACAGGTAATTGGAGGCTCTGCCTCCAAACAACTCCCGTAAAGGATCGTAACGGCTCTAAGAACTATAACGATTTAAACCGGCCATCAGGCCGGTTTTTGTATGATCGCAAATTTCAGGTGATTAAATTCCAAAGAGATTCTTACTCCAAACTATCCATTATTCATTCGTAATAATATCCATCACCGAAAACACGTTGCTGACCGAAAACGTCGTCCAGTAGTAAGAGCCGGAGAAGTGGTTTTTGTTGTACCAGGATTTCATCCATTTATCCAGCTGGGAATTAAGCTCCTCCCGCTGCGCGTCCGTGGAAAGCCGGAAGGATACAAAATCGTCCCCGCGGATAAGCGCCGCATCCAGCGCTTCATACAAGGCGTCCTTCACATCTTCGCCGTCCGGAATGTAATTGCCGGTTTTCATGAAATAATTGCTGTCGTTTTCAGTGCAGGCGGGCAGTTCCAGCGTTTCGTACATGCTGTCCAGCGTCCGGCTTTTATAGATTTCCGCATCCGTCAGGTTAAAGTACGCGTAAAGGGAGCCGTGAGGCAGCGTGCCGTCCGAATCGTCCCATGTGATATCCATCTGGTAATATGAGCCGTCAATACGGGCGACATTCCACGCGTGCTTTTGCGGCGCTTTGGGCTGGACTTCGTCGGTGGACCAGGCTTCGCCGGTGAGCGTCAGGCATTCGATGCCGGCCTCGCGCATTAACAGGCTCAGCGCCTTGCTGTATCCCTCGCACCGGGCGTAGCCGAGCACAAGCGCGCCATAGGCCGTGCCGTCGTATTCGCCGTCCTCCCGGTAGGTACATCCTTCGATCAGAGCATTGTAGAACAACAGCTGCGTTTCATACTGGCCCAAGCCTGCGGCTTTTTTTTCCAAGGTGCCCGCAACGGACTCCATCTCTTCCTGCGCGGCCAGATATTCGGTCTTGGTCAGGATGTAGGTGGGCTGCATGGAAAGCGCCTGTTCCGGGTCGCTCTCCTGCACGAAGTAGGAATATTCCCCGTTGATCTGGTACAACTCCGGGCAATCGTAACTCAACAGCCACATCAGCTTTTTGAGCTCTTTCTCAGGTATGGGCTTTTCAAACCGGATCTCCTGCTCAAAGTTCTGGATGCCCGTATACATTTGCTCGCAGAGTTTAAGTTCCTCCGCGGGCAGGCGTTTGATGAAATACTTTTCACTGAGGTCGGGAATGCCGGCGCCGGGTTCGATCGCCGCAGTCTTTGCGGGGCTGTTGGTTGCGGGAAGGGAGGCGGAAGGGGCGGGGGACAGTATGGTCTCCGGCCGATACAGAATATCGCATGCCGAAAAAGACGCCATAACCAGCGTCATGGCGATACAGGCAAGCAGTCGGGGCAATCCGGGGCGCAAACGGTAACGCAAAATATCCTCCAAAGGTTCTCGGCACGAATGCCGGGGTTTTCTTCATAAGCTTAGAGCAACGCGACGGCTTCCGCCACATTGCGCACAGGGATCAATACAGCGCCGGGAACGGTTGGCAGTGCGTCCGAACGGGGAACGATGAGGTTGGTAAACCCCAGCCGCACGCATTCGCGCATACGCCTTTCCATATGGGAGACGGCACGCACCTCGCCGGTCAGGCCCACCTCGCCGATTGCGGCGGTGGAGGGTTTGAGCGGCGTTTCTTTATAACAGGAGGCTACGCACATGGCCACGCCCAGATCGACCGCACGTTCCAAAAGTTTCAGCCCGCCCACGACGTTCAGGTACACGTCCTTGTCTGAAAGCCGCAGCCGCGCTTTGTTTTCAAGCACCGCAAGCAGCAGTGAAAGCCTGCCCGAATCGATACCCGCACTGGTGCGCCGCGCGGTGCCGAACGCCGTCTGCGCTAATAACGCCTGCACTTCGGCAAGCATGGGGCGCGTACCTTCCATGGCGCAGGTCACGGCGCAGCCGGGCAAATGCGCACCCGAAAGGAACAGGCGGGAAGGGTCCTCCACCTGGTGCATGCCGTCGTCGCACATTTCAAATACGCCCACCTCGTTGGTGGAGCCAAAGCGGTTCTTTACCGCACGCAGCAGGCGTAAGTCCGCGTGGCGTTCCCCTTCAAAGTACAGCACGGTATCCACCATATGCTCAAGAACGCGGGGGCCTGCGATTGCGCCGTCCTTGGTCACATGCCCCACGATGAGCACCGCCGTGCCGGTCTGCTTGGCAAGACGCGTCAAAATAGCCGTCGCCTCGCGCACCTGGCTGATGCTGCCTACTGCCCCCGGAAGATCGGGGCAGGACATGGTCTGTATAGAGTCGATGATCGCAAACGCCGGGCGCAGCTGCCGTATCTGCGCCTCTATTATGCCAAGGTCGGTTTCCGCCAGCAGCAGCACATTGCCCGGAATAGTTAGCCGCTCCGCCCGAAGCTTGATCTGCGCGGGCGATTCCTCGCCGGAAACATAGAGCACTTTCGCATGTTCGCCAAGGCTCCCTGCCGCCTGCAAAAGCAGCGTGGATTTTCCAATGCCGGGGTCGCCGCCCAAAAGCACGGCCATGCCGGCTGCGATGCCGCCGCCCAGCACCCGGTCGAGTTCCTGCATGCCGGTGGTGGTCCGCTTCGCTTCCTGCGTATCGATATCCGAAAGCGGAATCGCGTGCGCGCCGGAGGCCGCAGCCTTTACCTGCACAACGCTGGTTTCCACCAGCGTGTTCCAGCTTCCGCAGCCCGGGCACTTGCCTAGCCATTTTGCGCTTTCATATCCGCATTCCCCGCAAAAAAACAGGGGACGGGCGTTTTTCGGCATGTTACCTCCAAACTAATAACGTTCTATTGATTCCAGAGTGCCAACAAACGAAGTACGTTGAAGGCTCTGCCCTCCGGGCTCACAGTTCGCAATGGTCGTATTGCGTTGCGCAAAACCGCTCCTAATACTCCCTTGCTCACAGGGACTCCGCCTCATTGCATCCGTCACAGGCGGCGTTCGGCTATGTCCCTCAAACACCCGCTTAGGGCCGTAAGCAGCGGTACTCGAGGTTCTAAAATCGATCCACTGGATCGGTTTTTGCCCTCTGGGCAACGAACCCGCTTTCCTTCGGAAAGCCCCTGAGAACCATTTTAGAAACATACTATTTCTTGAGCATTTCCAACTTATTCAACTACCGCGTATTTCATAATATCCCGCTCGCGCGAGGTGACGTCCATCCAAATGACCACGCCATTGGAAACGCCCAAAAGCTGCGTACGTTCGCGCTCGATATCCGGCGTAATCTGCACGGCCGTTCCGTCGTCAAAGAAGTATACGTAAATGGCCTCGTTCTTGCTGTACGCCGCAAACTGCTCGGATATGCCGTAATCGGTGATGTCTTCGGCAAGCAGCTTGGGCGCAGCGCCGTTTTGCATCAGGTACAGGTCGTCTCCCGGCCCATGGTTGCCGTTGCGCCAAATCCACTGTTTGCCGTTGGTGAGCGGGTCGTGTACATAGGTGCCGGGCATATAGGGGCTGAAGTTTTCATCCGAAAGCGTCAGGCTATATATGGCGCTGATCGTTTGCTCCGCCTCCGTCCCGGCTGCTTCGGAGGTAATATCCGCGAACACGATCTGCCCGTTCTTCATGGAAACGGCGGACTGTCCGTAAACCGTGTTGTTGAACAGCCGGATGGCGGTGTTTTCGAGCGTATTCAGGTCGCATACGAATAGCTTGTCCATACGGGAGCCGGTGCGCTCGATCCAGGCCAGCGTATCCCCGTCCAACTGGAGCACGGGTTGGTCCGCATAGACCTGCTTGACCTCGTACAGCTCCCCGGTATCCATCCGCTTTGCGCGGATGACGCCGCCGCCGTTCTTTTTTGCATCCAGGTAGACAAGCCACCTGTCGTTCATCATGGGGTATACATAGCTCTGGTTTTGAAGCGTTGCTTCGATCTCCTGCGCTTCGCCCGTATTGATATCGTAACGGAACAAAAGGTCCATACGGACGTCGTTGTCCACAAGGTGACCGGCGGTGAAAATCAAAGTGTTGTTCCACGCATACGGGTCCGCAAACCAGTTGTACCCCGCATATCCGGAGAGCACGACCTCATGCTGGAGATCGACGGGGTTGGTTAAAGCCGCCGGATGCGGTGTGGGCGTAGGCTGGGCGGTAGGCCGCGGCGTAGGCGTGGGCTGCCAGGGCGGGTGATAGTCTATGCCCAGCTTGGGCAAAAGCGCGGGGAGCCCGACCAATACGATCAGCGCGACAACGCCCAGTATGGCCGCCACCGTCGCGGAAAACGCCAATATCGGCCCTGCGTTGGTGGCCTTCAGACTGGTTCGTTTGCGTTTGAGCTTATATCGTTTTTCCCGTTTGGGCATACTAATTCTCCTTGGCAGCAAAAAAGGAAGACTAAACTTTATTCAGTATACCATAGGCGGGAGAGGGCAACAACCTGCCCTTCCTTGAAAAGGAAAATCCATATATGCCTGAAAGGGGAAGTGGATATATGCAAACAGGGCGCGTCCTTGCCATATAATTGCCGGTTGTGTTATAATAACGTGGATTTTAAGCGCCTTGGGCGTGGGTTTTTAAAGCAATGGGAGGAAAAAAATGGGTCGCACTGTGGTGATTGCGTTTGAAGGAATCGATGGCAGCGGAAAGACCGTGCAGATGAATCATCTGGAGCGTGCGCTCAAAAAGCGCGGCATGCTTGTAGATACGATGTCCTTTCCCATGTACGGCAGCTTTTTCGGCCGGGAGGTAGGGAATTATCTTACCGGCGCGGAAGGGGTTGCAGCCTCCGATGTGGATGGCAAAAGTATGGCGCTTTGGTTCGCGCTGGACCGGTTTGAGGCCTTCCAAAACTACCGGGATGGGGAAGCGGACGTGCTGCTCATCAACCGCTACGTGCTTTCCAACGCCGTATACCAGAGCATACGGGATTGCGACCTGGACAAGCCGGATTTGCTCGATTTCGTACTGGAGCTGGAATACAACCATTTCTGCATCCCAATTGCGGACGCGCATGTTTACCTCGATATGAATGTGGAAGAGGCGGGGGAGAACGTGCTCAGGAAGGGTTTTCGGGAATACGTGGGCAGCGGCAAGGACGTATATGAAAAGCAGACGGGGCTCCAAAGCCGCGCGCGCGAAAAATATCTGGAATACGCCGGGATTTTAGACAACGTCCATATCATCCCATGTATGCAGGATGGCAAAATGCGCAGCGAACAGGAAATCGCCATGATGGTGGAGGAAGACCTCCTTCGGACCGGCGTCCTGTAATTTTTTGAGGCGAGCGATGGGGATATTTGAAGTACGCGCCTGGTTCAAGGCGCAGGGCATTCCGGAGGAGATCAGAGAGTTTTCTGTTTCCAGCGCCACGGTGGAGCTGGCGGCGCAGGCGTTGGGGGTGGCCCCTCAGCTCATTGTAAAAACGCTCTCCTTTGAAACAGCAACTGGAGCCATGCTGCTGCTTGCGGCGGGCGACGCACGGGTGGACAACCGGAAGTTCCGCGAAACATTTGGATTTAAGGCAAAAATGCTTTCCGTGGAGGATGCGCTAAGGCTGACCGGCCATGCCGTGGGCGGCGTTTGCCCGTTTGCGTTAAAAACCCCTCTGCCGGTTTATCTGGATTCATCTCTGATTCGCTTCCCCACGGTATATCCCGCGGCGGGGAGCCCCTCCTCCTGTGTGGTCATTGCGCCGGGACGGTTGCAGGAAATCACGGGCGGCATATATGTGGACGTTTGCAAACTGCCGGAAGAACAAGGAAACGGAATAAGCCCGCAGCAATCCGCATGAACGGGCGGCGTCCCTCAATATAAAAGAAACAAGCAGCGCGCTTCTGGCCAGCGACAAAGTCCTGCGGACTTTGTCGCTGGGTTTTCTGTAGGTTAAAATGCCGCTTATGGCGGCATTTTTTCCGCCGATTTGGCGCACGTGCACCCGAATGGCACATTCGGGTATTCTACAAGAAGGAATGATGTGCAGATAAAGCTGCGCAATCAACCCGGAGATGGTAGACGCGGGGCGTGCTCTATTCTTGTTTACACCATATAATTTTTTAGGCTATAAAAATATTTTTTAGGAAAATGGCTGCGAAGCATTTACAAACGCTCCGCGATGGGCTAAACTGTTGGTAAAAGCAGCCTCAACAGGCGTTCTTCGGCCATTCAGAACAATAAGAAACGAGGAGAGCAACATGATTGATTTAACGGTGAATCGGGCAAATCTTGAACGCACCATAAAGAGGGCGCGCGAGAACAAAATTGTCATTCCTACTTTCAAGCAAATGCGCGATCCCAAGCTCGTGCCCGAAAAGATCAAAAAGGCGCTCAAGAATACCGGCCTTTGGGATATCAGCCCCGTCAACCTGTTCCGCATTACCTGGCGCAACGAACCCAAGATGAGCGGCGGCGAATTTGGCGGCGTCAACTATCTGGAGATCCCCTCCGCGCTGAGCGGTGTCAAAGCCCGTATTGTGGTGCTTACCGGAAAATGGTTCCCCACCGGCTGCCATAAGGTCGGCGCGTCGTTCGGCTGCCTGGCCCCGCGCCTGGTTACCGGCCAGTTCGACCCCACCTACCACAAGGCGGTATGGCCCTCCACCGGCAACTACTGCCGTGGCGGCGCGTACAACTCCAAGCTGCTCTCCTGTGATTCCGTAGCCATCCTGCCCGCGGAAATGAGCCGCGAACGCTTTGAGTGGCTGAGTAAGATCGCGGGCGAAGTCATCGCCACCCCCGGCTGCGAAAGCAACGTCAAGGAAATATTCGATAAAACATGGGAACTCAAGAACACCCGTGAAGACGTCATGATCTTTAACCAGTTTGAGGAAATGGGCAACCACCTGTGGCACTATACCGTTACCGGTAAGGCCATTGAGGACGCATTCCTGCAGTTGAAGGGCGAAAACGGCCGCCTTGCGGGCATGGCGTTTACCTCCGGTTCCGCGGGCACCATGGCCAGCGGCGATTATATCAAAGAGCAGTATCCGAATGCGAAGCTCGCCGTGGGTGAGGCGCTGCAGTGCCCCACGCTTTTGAACAACGGCTTTGGCGGCCACCGCATCGAGGGCATCGGCGACAAGCACGTCCCCTGGGTTCACAACGTCAAGAATACGGACATGGTCATCGCCATAGACGATGAAGACAGCCAGAACCTGCTGCGCCTGTTCAACGAGCCTGAGGGCCGCGAATATCTCATCAGCGAGCTTGGCCTTGACCCCGCGTTTATCGAGAAGCTTTCGCTGCTGGGCATTTCCGGCATCGCTAACGTGCTCTGCTGCATCAAGATGGCGAAGTACTACGAATTGACCGAGGACGATCTGCTCTTTACCGTGGGCACCGATTCTGCGGAAATGTACGGTTCCCGTGTAGCCGAGCTTGCCGAAAAGGACGGCGCGTACAGTGCAGTGAAGGCCGCCGCGGACTATTACGAGCATATGCACGGCGTCCGCACGGACACCATGGAAGAGCTTACCTATGCCGCGAGAAAGCGCGTGCACAACCTGAAGTACTACACCTGGGTGGAACAGCAGGGCAAGACCGTGGAAGAACTCAATGCCCAGTGGTACGATTACGACAAGTACTGGGGCGGCATCCACAAGCAGGCAGAAGAGATCGACGCGCTGATCGACGCGTTCAACGCGGAAACCGGCGTGCTGGAAAGCCTGTAACGGTATTTGAAATTTCGCGAAGGCCGCCAAACGGCTGCCTTCCAGCAAGCGAACAAACCTGGGGGGCGTGGGGGATCGCAATCCCCCACGCTTTAATCAAATCTGACGACATGCGCGTCAGATTTGCGGAAAAAAGTGCGTACGTCGCACTTTTAACCTACAGAAAACCCGCTGATAAAGTCCGCCGACTTTATCAGCGGCCGAAAGGACCGCCGTCCGGCGGCCTTTCTTATACCGTACTGGTATCATTGACAGAACCAGTTTGTATATCCTACAATAAAAGCCTCGCGTCAAATGTATTGAAACATACCCGATATTCGCATATACTCAGCACAGGCAATAAAGGATTAGGAGAGCGGATCAATTGAACGAGCAGGAAAAATTATCAGCATTGCAAGCGTATTTGAAAAGCTTGGGCAGCGTGGCCGTCGCGTTTTCAGGCGGCGTCGATTCGACATTTTTATTAAAGGTTGC
>JAFABA010000014.1 GCA_023426265.1 Bacillota bacterium | reverse complement strand
GTGTCCCTTTAGCGGAGGTTTGAGGGGACGAAACTGAGCGCCGCCTGTGGCGGATGAAGCGAGGTGAAATCCCAGTGAGTAAGGGAATACAAGGAGCGCATGCGACGCAGTACGACCATGACGAACTGTGGATAGAGCCTCCAACGTACTTATGACATAAGGAGGACAAACAGCCATGTCCGAACGAATGACGCCCATCCCCTTCGGGGAACTGATGACCTGGATCTTAAAGGAACACGCACAGGAGAACGCGGTATTCGGCGTGGAACGCCCCTATATCGCGCCCAAGGAAAAGGTATTGCCTCTCTTTGGCGAGACCGTGGAAACGCCGTTCGGCCCCGCGGCAGGCCCGCACACGCAGCTTGCCCAGAATATCGTGGCGGGTTATTACGCGGGCGCCCGGTTCTTTGAACTCAAAACCGTGCAGATCATGGATGGCGAGGACCTGAGCCGCTGCGTGCCCCGCCCCTGCATACTGGCGGAGGATGAAGGCTACAACTGCGAATGGTCCACAGAACTGACGGTGGAGCAGGCGCTCGACGAATACATCAAGGCTTGGGTGCTATGTAAACTGCTCGCCCGGGAATTCGGCCTGGGCGATGAAAACGGCTTTGTGTTCAACATGAGCGTGGGTTACGATTTTGCGGGCATCACGTCCCCCAAGATCGACCGGTTCATCGAAGGGCTCAAGGACGCTTCCAATATCGAAGCATTCCGCGCATGCAAGGAGTGGGCGCTTTCTAACCTGCGCCTGTTTGAGCATGTAAACGCCCGCTACATTGAAAACATCAGCCCGCACGTATGTACATCCATCACGCTTTCCACCCTTCACGGCTGCCCCCCGCAGGAGATTGAAAAGATCGCTTCCTATCTGATTTCGGAGAAGAAGCTGCACACGTTCGTCAAGTGCAACCCCACGATTTTGGGGTATGAGACGGCGCGGCGCACGCTTGACGCCATGGGGTACGACTATATCAAGTTTGACGACCACCACTTCCGCGAGGATCTCCAGTATAAGGATGCGGTGCCCATGTTTGAGCGCCTGCGGGCTTTGGCCGAGAAACACTGCGTGGAGTTCGGCCTGAAGCTGTCCAACACGTTCCCGGTGGATGTGGCGGCAAACGAGCTGCCCAGCAGCGAAATGTATATGAGCGGGCGCGCGCTCTACCCGCTGACCATCGAGATGGCCAACCGGCTGACCGCGCAGTTTGACGGACGCATCCGCCTCTCCTTCTCGGGCGGCGCAGATGCCTTCAATATCGCGAAGCTGTATGAATCGGGTATCTGGCCGATTACCATCGCCACCACCGTATTGAAGCCCGGCGGCTACCAGCGCATGCTGCAGATTGCATCGGAGCTTTCCCGCCTCCCCTACCGGCCGTTTACCGGCGTAAGCGTTTCGCGCGTGCAGCGGCTTGCGCAGTCCGCGCTGACCGACCCGCACCACATGAAGGACATCAAGCCCGCGCCCACCAAAAAGATCGGCGAGCGGCTGCCGATGTTCTCCTGCTTCACCGCGCCCTGCACATACGGCTGCCCCATCAACCAGGATATCCCGGAATATGTGTCGCTGGTGGGCCAGGGCAGGCATTTAAAGGCGCTGCGCGTCATTACGGAAAAGAACCCGCTGCCCTTTATTACGGGGCGTATCTGCCCGCACCATTGCATGGACAAGTGCGTGCACGGCCATTATGAAGAAAGCATCCGCATCCGCAACGCCAAACTGGAAGCGGCGCGCGGCGGCTATGAGGCGCTGCTGGGCGAACTTGAGACGCCGGTGATGACCTCCTCCGAACGCGCGGCGGTGATAGGCGGCGGCCCCGCGGGGCTTTCCGCGGCGTACTTCCTGGGGCGCGCGGGCATGCCCGTAACCCTTTATGAACAGAAGGACGCTTTGGGCGGCATCGTCCGCCATGTGGTGCCGGAGTTCCGCATTTCCACCGCAAGCGTCGAGCGCGATGTGCAGCTGGTGGAAAAAATGGGCGTGAAGTTCAAGCTCAATACGATAGCGCCTTCCATTGCGGCTTTGCGCGAGCAGGGGTTTGATTATATCGTCATCGCCATCGGCGCGTACGCGCCCGGCGAGTTGAAGCTTGCGGAAGGCACGTCCATGAATGTGCTGGATTTCCTCACCGCCTGCCGGAAGGAGACCATAGGCGAAGTCGGCAAAAGCGTCTGCATCGTGGGCGGCGGCAACACCGCCATGGATGCGGCGCGCGCCGCAAAGCGCCTGCCGGGCGTGGAAAGCGTACGCGTGCTTTACCGCCGCAACAAGCGGTACATGCCCGCGGACGAGGAAGAACTGCTGCTGGCCATGCAGGAGGGCGTGGAATTCTGCGAATTGTTAAGCCCCGTTTCGGTTTCAGGCGGCATGCTTACCTGCAAAAAGATGGCGCTGGGTGCGCCGGACGCTTCCGGCCGCCGTTCCCCCGTGGAGACCGATGAAATTGTGAAACTCCCGTGCGACCTGTTGGTCGCCGCCGTAGGCGAACGCGTGGATAAAACGCTGTTTGAAGCGAACGGCGTCAGAATGGACGCGCGCGGAAAGGCAGTGGTGGACCCGCAGTCGCTTGAAACCAGCATCCCCGGCGTATATGTGGTGGGCGACGCCAACCGGGGCCCTGCCACGGTGGTGGAAGCCATTGCGGACGCGCAGCGCGCCGCAAACCATATCCTCAATGCGCCGCATACGTACACCATACCCGAGGTCGCCTACCAGAGTCCCGCAGCCTGCCGCGAAAAGAACGGCATCCTTGCGGAATACGAAAACGCCGGGCGCGAAAACGAGCGCTGCCTCTATTGCAGCGTGTCCTGCGAGATCTGCGCGCAGGTTTGCCCCAACCGGGCCAATCTCGCAATATCCGTGCCGGGCATGGAAATGCGCCAGATCCTGCATGTGGACCGCATGTGCAACGAGTGCGGCAACTGCGCCGTGTTCTGCCCGTACAACGATGCGCCGTATTTGGTAAAGCCCACGCTGTTCCACACCGAAGCGGATTTTAGGGACAGCGAGAACACCGGCTTCCTTTCGCTGGGCGGCACGCGCTATCTTGTGCGCGTGGACGGCGTGGTGAAGGAGATCGACCTGGACGAACCTCACGTGGATATCCCGCGCGAGCTCGAGGCGCTCCTGTTCGCGGTGCGCCAGCAGTACGGCTACCTGCAGTAGAGCAACTTTCGTCAGTTACTCTAAGCCTGCCCCCCATGCCGGATAAGGGCATCCGGCAGGACGGGTTTATATATTCTTCTCTTTCTTCTTCAGCAAAGGGGCTGCATGCATAGCGTGCGGCTCTTTTGCGTATATGGGGAACCCTCGTTACAGAGAAACCCTCAATGGCCGCACGCATTATGCTTGCGCCCATTTTTTATTCGGTTTACAATAAAATTGTTACTATACAAATACAGATATTCCAAAATCTTTTTGTCTTTTACTTGACATCGGTTCTGATGGAACATATAATCACATGAAACCATATAGATTTAGTAGGTTTTATAAGAAGGCTGTAGGCAATGAGGTGAAGCAATGTATGCGGATATCCTTTCGTACTTTGAGAAGAATGCGGCAGACTATGCGATGTCGTTGCTGCAGCATATCCGGCTAAGCGCAATTGCCGTCGCGTGCGCCGTATGCATCGGGTTCCCGCTCGGGCTGCTCGGCGCAAGAAACAAATTTCTTCACCGGCTGTTGACGGAGTTCTTCGGCTTATTGCGCATCATACCCAGCCTCGCCATACTCGTTATCTGCATTCCCCTGATTGGGGTCGGCGCGCTGCCCGCGGGCGTCGCGCTGACAATACTCGCCATCCCCCCCATACTCATCAACACGGCCGCGGGGTTTTCCTCTGTTCCGTATTCGGTAAAGGAAACGGCGGTAGGCATGGGAATGGGCCCCGGCCTTGTCTTTTATAAAGTGGAGCTTCCGCTTGCGGCGCCTTTGATCCTCACGGGGCTTCGCACGGCGTCGGTGGAGGTGATCGCGAGCGCGACGCTTGCCGCCTATATCGGCGGCGGGGGCTTGGGCGCCATTATATTCACGGGGCTTGGCCTGTACCGGATGGATCTGCTTGTAATCGGCGGTTTATCGGTGGCTGCTCTTTCCTTGGTTGTTGATCTTTTGTTTTACCTAATGGAACGGCTCTCCACGCGCCACCAAAGGGCTTAAAAATTTTTAAAATCATATTTAGGGAGGTCCATATGAAAAAGAGAGTTTTCTCCTACTTTGTCGCAGTTGTTCTGGTTCTTGCCACCCTGTTTTCCGCATTCGCCTGCGCGCCCAAGTCCGCGGCGGTCCGGATCGGCTCAAAGGACTTTACGGAAAACCTGGTATTGGCGGAGCTCTATGCGCTTGCCCTGGAAGACAACGGCTTTACGGTGGAGCGGAAATTCAATATCGCAAGCTCCGTGGTGCACACCGCGCTTGTGAACAAGGAAATCGACCTCTACCCGGAATACACCGGAACGGGTTTACTCTCCATACTTAAGCACGAGCTTGTGACCGACCCGCAGGAAGTCTATGACATCGTAAAGGAAGAATACCAGAAGCAGTTCCAGCTGACATGGCTCGATTACGCCCAGGCGAACGACAGCCAGGGCCTTGTGATCGCCGCACCCATCGCCAACGAGTTGGGCATTACGACCATCTCCGACCTCCAGAAGAACGCCGACAAAATCCACTTTGCCTCCCAGGGCGAGTTTGACCAGCGCGAGGACGGCCTGCTCGCACTCGAAAAGGTATACGGGCCGTTCAACTTCCAGTCCAAGGAAGTGTTCGACAACTCCCTCAAGTATGAAATTCTCGAAAACGGCCAGGCAGATCTCGCCGTGGCATACACCACAGAAGGCCCCCTGGTGGATACCTCCAAATTCCTGGTACTGCAGGACGATAAATTCGTATGGCCGCCCTACAACATCGCCCCGGTGGGCAACAGCGAGCTGCTGGAGAAGAACCCCAAGATCGCAGAAGTGCTCAACGAGCTTTCCGCAAAAATAGACAACGCGACGATCATAGGGCTCAACGCCGAGGTGGACGTGAACAAGCGCGAATATGAAGAGGTGGCGAAGGAGTATTTCGACACCATCAAGGCCGACCTGAAGGGATAAGTTGTGCGCAGTAAATTTCTTTCGCGCTTTGAAGTGCCGGAAGCGGCGCTTAGCGTAATAAACGAAATTGTAAACGCAGACGAACGCCTGCTCATAGAAGCTCTCCAAAGCGAGAGCTTCTCGGCGTCCGACGCGTCAGACGCCATGCAAAGCACAACGGGCAGGACGTACAGCCGCGAAGAGATTGACAAACTGCTCAAAAGCGCGTACCGGCGCGGGGTAGTTGCGCTCATCGACGACAGCTTTACGCAATTTCGAATCGGCACGTTTTATGGCCGGCTGGATGTGTTCGTCATCACCGAGCCGGAAGCGTACAACGCGTTCCCCAAAGAAACGCGGCGGGCGCTGGACGCCTGGTATTTTAACGCCTACCTGAACCGGCTGGACCGGGAGGAACTCTGCCCGACGCAGGACCGGGTGGCGACGCTTGACGAGACGCTTGCGTTTTTGGATACCGTCACGGAAAATGTCTGGCTCAACCGGTGCGATTGCAGGACGCTTGCGGGAAACTGCGCGCACCCCACCGATACCTGTATCTCCTTCCGAAACGGCATCAACACCATGTCCCACAGGGGCTGGTCCAAGCCTTTGACAAAGGAACAGGCAAAGGATGTGGTGCGCCGGACGGATGAAGCGGGGCTTGTACACACCGTCAACCCGCATACCATATGCAACTGCTGCAACGACTGCTGCTACCTGTTCCGGGCGCAGGTCGCCCGGAACAGCCTGCCGCACTGGCCCGCATCAAACTCGGTAGCCCGATATGCTGCGGAAATCTGCATCGGCTGCGGCCTGTGCGTGGAGCGATGTCCCTTCTCCGCGTTCTCCATGCGGAATGGGGATGTTACTTTGGATGCGTCCCTGTGCAGGGGCTGCGGGCTGTGCGCGAACACCTGCCCCACCGGGGCGATCACCATCATCGGGAGAGAGACATGAGCATTGCGGTTACATTCAAATCCGTCACCAAGCGATTCCCCAAAGCGACATACGACGCCATCTCGAACGTGAGCCTCTCCATCGAGGAGGGCGAGATCGTCACCATATTGGGGACGTCCGGCTGCGGAAAAACAACCGTCATCAAGCTGGTGAACCGCCTGTACGAGCCGGACAGCGGGGAAATCCTGTTTTTCAATGAGCCGGTGAAGTCGCTCGACCCGGTGGCGCTTAGACGAAAGATCGGCTACGTCATCCAGCAGGTGGGGCTTTTTCCGCACATGACGATCGCGGAGAACATCGCCACCGTGCCGAAAATTTTAGGCTGGGAAAAAGCGCGCATCAATCATCGCATCGACGAGCTGCTGGAGCTGGTGGAGCTTGACCCGGCCGAATTCAAAAAGCGGTATCCAATAGAGCTTTCCGGCGGGCAGCAGCAGCGCGTGGGGCTTGCCCGCGCGCTTGCCGCGGAGCCGCAGCTGATGCTTTTAGACGAGCCGTTCGGCGCAATAGACGCCATTACCCGCGGCAACCTGCAAAATGAATTGAAGCGCATCCACGCCAAATATAAAAAGACGTTCCTATTTGTGACGCATGACGTGAATGAGGCGTTCCACCTCGGCACCCGCGTGCTGATCATGGACGGCGGGCAGGTGCAGCAACTGGATACGCCTGAAGCCATCCGGAAGAATCCGGCCAACGCGTTTGTGGAAAAGCTCCTTCATTCCGCCCTGGAGCAGCGCTGGGAGGCGGAATACTATGTTTGAGTTCCTGATCAAATACCCGCACAAGCTCTACGAGCCAATGCTTGAGCACCTGGAGATCACCGCGATCACACTTTTGATCTCGATCCTCCTTGCCTCCCTGCTTTCGGCGTTCATCATGCGCTCAAAATTTCTTTCGCAGGCGACGGTGGGGTTCTTTTCCGTGATGTACTCCATCCCCAGCCTGGCGCTGTTCGCGCTCCTCATTCCCGTATTTGGGCTGGGGAAGGATACGGCCATATTCGTGCTGGTGCTCTACAACCAGTTTTTGCTCATCCGCAACATACTCGCGGGGTTCCGCGCCATCAACCCGCACGTATTGGAGGCGGCAAAAGGCATGGGGATGAACGAGACACAGCTGTTTTTCAAAATCCGCCTGCCGCTTGCCATGCCCGAAATACTCGCGGGCATACGGATCGCCATCGTTTCCACAATCGGCATCGCCACCATCGCCGCCACGATCAACGCGGGCGGTTTGGGCGTGCTGCTTTTTGACGGGCTGCGTACGGGCAACACCGTAAAAATCCTGTGGGGCGCCATCCTTTCATCCATATTGGTCATTGCGGCAAACCAGCTGCTTGCATTCCTTGCAAAGCGGCTTAAGAAAAATATCGGTTAAATAAGGGGAGTTTTATGAGCTACGAGGCATTCAACGATAAAACGCTTGGATTTACCACGCTGCAATTGCACGGCGGGTACGACCCCTCCGAGCACCATCGCTCCAAAGCCGTACCCATTTACCAGACCGCCGCCTTTGAGCTGGGGGATTTCGACCGGTGCGGCCGCCTGTTTGCCTATGAGGAGGAGGGGCATTCGTATGTCCGCTTCAGCAACCCCACCAACGATGTGCTGGAAAAACGCATCGCGCTTTTGGAAGGCGGCATTGCAGCGCTCGCCATGAGCTCGGGTATGAGCGGCATCTCCAATACATTCTTGAACCTCGCCCAGGCGGGCGACGAGATCGCCGCCGTAAAGACGCTTTACGGCGGCAGTACGACGCTTTTAACTAAAGTCCTCCCCCCTTACGGCATTACCGCAAACTGGGTGGAGGACCCCAATTCGCTTTCCGATTACCGCAAGGCAATTACGTCTAAAACAAAAGCGTTGTATGTGGAATCACTCGGCAACCCGGGTATGAACATCATAGACATGGAGGAAATCGCAAAGATCGCCCACGAGGCGGGAATCCCAGTGGTGGTAGACAACACGTTCGCCACGCCGTACCTGTTCCGCCCGTTTGCGTTCGGCGCGGATATCGTCTGCCACTCCGCCACCAAGTACATCGGCGGACACGGCACGACAATCAGCGGGTTGGTGGTGGAAAAAGGCGGGTTTAACTGGTTCAACGGCAAATTCCCGCAGATGGAGGAGTTCTATCGGGAATATACGGGCAAGATCGAGGAGACCAACCTGAGGCAGGCGCTGTTCACGCGGCGGCTCCGCATCCGCTATCTGACGGAGCTTGGCGGGCACTTAGGGCCCATGAGCGCGTTCTACCTGCTCCAGGGCCTTGAAACGCTTTCGCTGCGCATGGAGCGCCATGTGCAAAACGCGAAAAAAGTCGCCGAATATTTGAGCACGCATCCCGCCGTGCTGGAGGTTTCCTACCCTTCGCTTCCCAACAGCCCCTACTACGCGCTTGCGCAAAAGTATTTTCCGAAAGGCGCGGGCGCGATACTGGCTGTGCGCCTCAAGGGCGGGCTCGACGCCGTGAAGCGCGCGCTTTCGCGCGTGCGGATATTCGACTACATGGTGAACGTGGGGGACGCGAAATCGCTCATCGTCCACCCCGCCACCTCCACGCATTACGGCCTGCCCGAGGACTCCAAGAACAACGCAGGCGTGTTCGACGACACGCTACGCCTTTCGGTGGGTATCGAGGACGCAGAGGACCTGATCGCGGATCTTGAACAGGCGCTTGCGTAAATGTCGGGAAAATGACGCTGTCATTTTCCCGAGACTGCTGCGGCAGAGTTTTCCGCAGCCTGCCTGCGTCTGCGGACGCGGCCGGCGGCTGCGCAAGGTGTCCAAACTGACGTACATGCCGTCAGTTTGGACAAATTTGAATGGATGCTCCTCAGTTTTTTACGCGCAGGGCGGCGGAGCGCCCCGCTATGAAAATACGGTTCATCAAAAATAAACGCGTTATAAAAGGGCTGAGGCAATCGCCTCAGCCCTTTATTTGCCGCGCACCATCCTTTGACCAATCGCCTCCGGGCGGAACCCCGGCAGGTAACTCCTGCCAGGCATACCCGCGGCACACCGAGTGATACCGCTTAATGCTGCTTCCGTCAGGACCTGACATGTTTCACAGCCATCGGTTGCACAGGGCCCGGCGCTCAACGCCCCTTACCGGTACCAGTACCCCACAGGCTCTGGCCGGGGGATGGAATTTAGCCCTGCTGTAGCGGATTGCAGGTACAGGGCACCGCTATCTCCCCGCCTAGCGCGGCATACAGCTATTGTACAATGCAACCGCCCGCCGCGCAATGGCAAATTATCTTAGCGCATTTGGGCAGGCGAACGGACTCCGCCTAATGAAGCGCCCATAAAAAACTTTCCGGGGGAGCGCAAAAATTCCGCAAATCCCGCGGGAGGGATCGTGCCCATCCCTGTAACCCCCTGCCGTTTGAACGCGAATGGGGGGATAAAGCCGTCCCTTTTGCCGGATGATTTGCTTGAAATATGCGCACCGGTGCGACAATGTTCACAGTTTAAAGGCGATATGCTCAATTGACATTCCTATCTGGGAGGTGTCTCCTGTGGAAAGTCAGCGCATACTCGCCCCCTTCCTCAACACCGTGCTTCCCTATATCCGCCGCCGCGCATTTTTAATAGAAGCCGCGACGTTCGTGCTCGCGCTTCTGCTGGGGCGTGTGGAGCTGTTCCGGCTGCTCCTCCCCTTTGGCATAGCGTTTGTGGCGGCCATGGATATCGCGGGGCAAAACGTATACTATCCGTTTGCCGGGGCGATGATCGGTTCCCTGCTGGCGGGAGAAGTCGGGTACCCGGCGCTTGTGGGAACTGCGCTCTACCTGGGGCTTAGCACGTTCTACCGCCTGTGGAAAAGACACGCAAGGCGGCAGGACAAGCTGTTTTTGCTCACCGCAACCGAGATTTTGCTGCTGCCGCTGTTCTATATGGGCAGCGGGGCGGATGCCCTACGGGGTTTGGCGAACCTTGCGCTTACATTGCTTTTATGCGTCGCGTTCCAGAACGGCATACGCGCGCTCCGGGCGATTTCCATACGCAACACGCTGCGCGAGGAGGAGCAGATTTCCCTTTGCATGCTGTTGGGCGCTTTGTCGCTTTCTGTATCGGACGCCGCGCTCTATGCGTTTTCGCTGGGGGTGGTTGTGGCCGCATGGTCTGCGATGTTTATTGCATACGCCAAGGGTCTGCCCGCCGTGGCCGCCGCCGTGGTCTTAGGCGGGATGCTGGTTTTGGGCGGCAAAGCGCAGCCTTTGCTTTTGGCGAACCTCGCGGTGTGTACGCTCGCGGGGGTATTCTGCCGCAGCATGGGCATGTGGGGCATCGTCGCGGGGTTCGGCGTCGCCTGCGCGGTGACGGACGTATACGGCAGCGTTTCAGGAATGCAGGTGGGCATGGTGAATTTTGTGCCCGCCGCGGTCCTGCTGCTCATCCTCCCCAAGCCCATGCTGCTGACGCTTCGCGCCGTGGTGGACGCCGGCGCACGCGAAGAACGGACGGCGCGTGCGGCGCTACTTTCCCTGCAATCCCGTACGGCGGAGGATATTACGCGCACCGCCTCCACCGTAGATCAGATTTCTTCCCTGTTTCCCGAGGATCCCGTTTGGACCTATACGCTCATGCAGGAACAGACCGAAATGATACGCGCCGCCATGCATGTGTGCGCAGACTGCAACTGCCGCGGCGCGTGCTGGAAGGACAAGGACGCCGCCATGGAGGCGCTTACCGCCATGCTGCCCGCCGCGGCGCAGGGGCTGCGCCCGCGCGCGGTAAAGCCCTTCCCGCCCGAATGCCCGCGCACCGCACCGCTTGCTGCGGCGGCGCTCCAGGCGCAGGAAAACTACCGCACGCGCTGCATGGAACTGCACCGCGCGGCCTCCCGCCATGCCTTCGCCCACAGGCAGTTGAAAGGGGTTTCCCGCGTCATGCAGCGAATCGCCGCCGATGTCTCCCAGGCGGAGTGGCCGGCGGAAGGCGCCGCGAATACATTGATGCGCCGTATGACCCGCGACGGCTACGCCCTGCGCGGGGCACTGGTGCAAAAGCGCCACGGCGCGCTGTTCGCGCAGATCAAGCCCATAGAAAGCACGCCGCGCCAGGCCATCCAGTGGGAGGAAGCCGTCTCCCGTGCGTTGGACGCGCCCATGCGCCTTTTAACCGAGCGCAGGGAGAGACGCGGAACGGTGCTGGAATTTGAACAGGCGCGGAAGCTCAAGGCCAGCATGGCTGCGGCGACTTTACCCATGCACCAGAGCCCCGTCAGCGGGGACAGCACGGCGGAAGCACGGCTGCCCAGCGGCCGAGCGCTGTACGCGCTTTCAGACGGCATGGGGAGCGGCCCTGCCGCGCGGGAGGAAAGCGCGCGCACGCTTTCGCTTTTGCTGCGCCTGTACCAGGCGGGTTTTGAGCGGGACGCGGCGCTCGAATGCGTCAACCGCATGCTGATGCAGCAGAACGAGGCGGAAATGTACGCAACCGTGGACGCGCTGCACATCGACCTTGGGACAGGAGAAACGGAGTTTATCAAATTCGGCGCGCAGCCGAGCTTTGTGCTGCGCGAAGGGCGCGTGCATACCGTATACGCGGAGGCGCTCCCCGCGGGCATACTTGACGAAGCCGCCCCCGCCGTGCACACCGCCACACTAAGGCGCAACGACGCAGTGGTGCTTTTGACCGACGGCGCGCTCGATGCCCTGGCCGAGGATACGGAAGCGGAGATTCTTTCCTGCGTGGGCGGGGCGAACACCTGCGAGGACGCGGCCCGCGCGCTTTTGTACGCCGCGCGGGACCATGGCGCGGAAGACGATATGACGGTGATGGTGGTCCGGCTGGCGTGAACAGAGCAGCTGACGAAAAGATAGCTGGTGAATATGAATATGCGAAAGATTTTGCCGCCCGCTAAGCCGAAGAGGCGCCGCATAGCGGCGCTGCGCTGCGTAGCTGAGGCAACGCGGGACGGGAAAAGATACGCATAGACACCGGTTAGATTAAAAAGTTGCTCTAAATGCAGCAGCGCGTGAATAGGGAATAAGAGGTTTATTCCATTCTTCACGCCGCCGTTTTTGGGCGGGATTGGGGGACGCATGTTCAAGGGCGCCGTCATTACGCTGCGCGTCATTGTGGCCGTGGCGCTCATTGCTTTTTTGGTTCTTTCCCCGCCGCGGCTGCTGCAGGCGCTGGGCCATGATTATTATAAGGAATGGCTGGCGGGCGAGCGGGAGGATTGGAGCGGGGTCATCACACTCTGGCATGTGGTGGGCTTCAAACCCGCGCAGGGCAGCGTCACCGCCTATATTGAAAGCATCGCCGCCAAGTACGAGCGGGAACACAAGGGCATTTATATCGAGGTGCTCGGCCTTTCCCCCGAGGCCGTTACGGAGCGCCTCTCGCGCGGGGAACGGCCGCATCTGTGGTCCTTCCCCGCAGGCGGGCTGGACTTAAACGAATTAAAGCCGCTTTTTATTTCCGCGCCCTCTTTTGCGGGCGACCTCGCGCCGCTGAAAACCGAGGAAGAAATGCGCGCGCTGCCGTTTTTATACAGCGGCTATTTCCTGCTGGGCAATACCGTATTGATACAGGAGCTGGGGCTCGCATGGCCGGAATCCAACGACCCGGACGTGCTGCGTGAAACGCTGCAGGCGGCGATGAACGCACGCTCTACCGGGCGCTACGGCGCGGTCTGCGCACCCGAGCACATCGCGAAGCATTTGTGGCTCAAAGGCACGCTTGCGCAGGACGGCGATTTTAAGGCGGGCCAGGTGCCGTTTTTGATCGGCGACGCGCGGGCGTTCGGGGACCTGACGCGCAAAATGGCTACCGGCGGTTTTACGTTTGACGCTATGCCGCTGGGCGGATACACCGACCTTGTGCAGTACCTGGGCGTGGATAAAAACGCTTCGGGCGGATATTTCGACCACGGGCAGGCTTTTTTGCAGCTCTTGCTGGAACCGAATTCGCAGGCGAAGCTCACCTCGCTTGGCGCGCTCCCTGCCGTAGCCCATACCGAAAAGCTTCTGTATGCGGATGGGCAACTGCAGAGCTTTTACGATGCGTACCGCGAGCCGGTCACCGATTTGTCAGAGCCGGAAGGCGATTCCTGATCAAATGCGCAAACCACATATCCATACGGGGATGTCGCAGCAAAAAGCGTACCATCCCCGTATTTTTATTGATTACCGTGAAAACATTATTCGGTTCCCTCTGACGAGGGAGCTGTCGGCAAACCGGCTGAGAGAGAGAAGCCTGCAAACACATGCTTTTCTCTCCCCCGCGACGGCCCGCAGGCCTAGTGCCGCAGGCGTGCCCCCGCCGGAGGGCGCACGGCTACGCCGTGCCACCTCCCTCATCAGAGGGAGGCTTAGTCGAGTGCAACCGCCCCTTGATTTATGTTTTGCAGTGCATATACCTTCCAAACCGCTCCCCAACATGGTATAGTGGATGCACGAATTTTGATCCCGACAGGAGCAGCATGAGCAAGGTATACATATTTGGCCACAGGAACCCGGACAGCGATACCATCTGCGCCTCCCTCGCCTACGCGAGGCTCAAGCAGGCGCAGGGCATAAACGCCGTCCCCGTAAAGCTTGGGCCGTTAAACAATGAAACAAAATTCATATTGCAGTATTTTCATGTGGACGAGCCCGGAACGCTCGATACCATCCGGACGCAGGTGAGCGACCTGTCGATCGACGAGGCCGTGTGCGTTGCGCCTTCGGCTTCCGTGCGGACCGCCTGGGATCTGATGCAAAAGCATCAGCGCAAGACGCTCTCCGTTGTGGACGGGGACCGGCGTTTACTGGGCGTTGCCACACTCTCCGACATCACGCGCAACTTTATGGAGACCGTCAACGACACGCTGCTTTCGGTAAGCGGCGCAACATACGAAAATATTGTGGAAACGCTCGAAGCCACGCTACTTTTGGGGGAACCCTCCACGCGCCTATTGACCGGCCGCCTCATCATCGCCGCCCAGGAACATGAGAAGGTACGTTCCTACCTGTGCCCCCGGGACATCGTAATCGCCAATATTCCGGAAAACATCCGTGAGGCCGCTTCGGGCGGCGCGCAGCTGATCGTATGCACCTGCGGGCTTTTGCCCGCGGATGCGGACATTGCCTACGCGAAAGAGCACGGGTGCGATATTATGGTGACCGCGCACGATACGTTTATTGCGGCCATGCGGTTAAAGCAGAGCATCCCCGTTTCATTCGTCATGTCCAAAGACCACCTTGTGACGGTGCGGCAGGACGAATTTAAGGACGACGTAAAGGAGCGCATGACCAAGACCCGTTACCGCAACTACCCGGTGCTGGACGGAGAGGGCCGCGTCAGCGGCATGATTTCCCGCTACCACCTGCTTTCCAGAAGCCGGAAGCAGGCCATATTGGTGGACCACAACGAGCGCAGCCAGACCGCCCCGGGCATTGAGGAGGCGGAAATCCTGGAGATCATCGATCATCACCGCCTGGGGGATATCCAGACGAACAACCCGATCTTAATGAAAAACGAGCCGGTGGGCAGCACCGCGACAATTATCGCGTCCCTGTATGAAGCAAATAAAGTTCCGATTCCGCAGGATACGGCGGGACTCCTGCTTTCCGCCATACTTTCGGATACGCTCAACTTCAATTCCCCCACCTGTACCCCGCAGGATATCAGCGCCGCACAGATGCTTGCGCCCATCGCGGACGTGGTAATCGACGATCTCGCGATCAAAATCATCAACGCCGGGTCCAACCTCCGGGGCAAGACGTCGGATGAAATCATCACAGGAGATTTCAAGGAATTTAAAGTCTCCAAGTACCGCATCGGCATCGCGCAGGTGTATTCCATAGAATCCGAAAGCCTCAACGATCTGATGCCGGAGTTGTTGGAACGCATGGATTACCATTGCAGCAAAAACGGGCTGAGTCTTTTAATTCTGTTGGTAACGAACCTGCACCTTGGCGGCTCCCTTGCGCTGCTTGCGGGCGAGCGCAGGGATATCTTCTTTAAGGCGTATTCGCTGGAGCAGACGGAGGAGGCGGTGTTTTTGCCGGGCGTGTTGTCCCGCAAAAAACAGGTGGTACCGCTCATTATGTCAATGGAAGAAGAATTATAGAATACCGCTATAAGTCCTACGGACTTATAGCGGGTTTTCTGGCAGGTTAAAAGCCGCTCATGGCGGCATTTTTTCCGCCGATTTCACGCGCATGTCGTCAAATCGGAATGAAATGTGGGCTTCCCGAAGGGGAGCGGGTTCGGTGACGAAGCCAAAAATCGACCCTGTGAATCGATTTTAGAACCCCGGAACCTCTGCTGCGATCCCCCACACCCCCTATTGGGGATAAGTTTTTCAGCTTTGAAGAAGACATTTACCGTTCTTCGACAAAAAAAGTATGCCGGTGGCTGCAACCACCGGCATACTTTTTTCATCTATATAGAAATACTGGTTCACGTTTCCTGATCGTATTTCAACAATACTAAAATCCTTCCAGCGTCTTGCCTTCGCGCAGGCGCGCCGCCATCTCACAGCCGGTAGGCGTAGCCGCAAGCCCGCCCAATGCGGTTTCCCTTAGCTCCGGCCGCATCACGGCGCCCACCGCGCGCATGGCGCCCACCACCTCGTCAAACGGGATGTGGGAAACGACGCCCGCGAGCGCGAGATCCGCGCTCAAGAGCGCGTTGACAGCACCGATGGCGTTGCGCTTGATGCATGGGCACTCCACCAGTCCCCCCACGGGATCGCACACAAGGCCCAGCACGTTTTTCAATGAAATCGCCGCCGCATGGAGCGCCATTTCCGGCGTACCGCCGCCTAACTCCACCAGCGCCGCGGCAGCCATCGCTGCTCCGGAGCCCGTTTCCGCCTGACAACCGCCATCTGCTCCCGCGATGGTGGCGTGGCTGGCAATCAGCATGCCGACCGCCCCCGCAGTAAACAGCGCGTCAACGAGCGCTTCCGCCCCCCATCCGCGTCTTTCACCAAGCGACACGAGCACGCCCGGCAATATGCCGGAAGCGCCCGCCGTAGGCGCTGCGACGATGCGGCCCATGGAAGCGTTCACCTCCACGACCGCCATTGCGGCAGCGGCGGCATGCGCGGCATCCGCTCCCAAGAGAGCGTCCGGCGCATGCCGGAGCAGCCGGGCCGCGTCCCCGCCCGAAAGCCCGCTCAACGAACGGACGTCCCCGCGAAGCCCGCGCTCGACGCCTTCCTGCATGACCGCAAGGTTCTTTTTCATCTCCCTGCGGATCGTGGCGCGATCGAGCTCGCTTCTGTGCTCTTCCCTGAGCTGCATGGCCTCCGAAATGGGAACCCCCTGCTCTTTACAAACGGAAAGAAGTTCCGTGCCGGTGCGAAAATCCACCATATTGCCTCCTTAAACGGCGTACACGGCCGTAATGCCGTCCGCAAGCCCCATGATGAGATTGCGCGTAGCAAGCTCCACCGCCTGATCGGTCTCGATAATCATGTAAGCGTCCGCGCCCTTTCCGTGGCGGAACACGCGCATGAACGCGATGTTGATATGGTGCTGCGCCAGTACGTGCGTCACCACCGCCACAACGCCCGGGACATCCTGGTACCGGATGATAAGCGTGGGATACTCTCCCGTGAGTTCCACATCCAGGCCGTTGATCTCCACAATGCGGATGTTGCCGCCGCCGATGGATTCGCCCACCACCTCGGTCACCCTGCCGCTTTTTCCGGTGATACGGCTGCGTACCGTATTGGGATGGTGCGGGATTTCCTCACTGTAAGAAAAGGAAACGCCGACACCCGCCCGTTCCGCCGATTCATATGCACTGATAATGCCCGGATCGTCGGGCAGCATACCCAATATTCCCGCAATAAGCGCCTTATCCGTTCCATGGCCTGCGCCTGTCTTGGCAAACGAGCCATAGAGCGTAAACGTTACGGCCAAAATATCCTCCCCAGCAATGCGCCGGGCCGTGTTGGCAAGGCGGCATGCGCCCGCCGTATGGGAACTAGATGGCCCCGTCATCCTGGGCCCGATGATATCAAATACGCTATAATCCGCCATGGCTTCCTCCTGACATTCCTTTTCCCACTATACCGCAAATGTCGTGCCCGGACAAGCCTGCCGGTTAGGGAAACCCGCTGTGTTCGTAAAAGTTCTTCGCGCTTTGCAACCCGTTTCCATACGGTGATTTTTTTGCAAAAATGATGCATTGCCATGCTTGTATCATTTTAACAAAAAGGGGTATTATGGTTGTAGAACAGGTTTCCACAAAAGCCAAATTTACTCTAAGGAGTTGAGCACGTGAAAAAGATTGCCTGCTTGATCCTCGTCCTGCTGCTTTTGTTTACGGCCTTTGCCTGTAAGCCCGCCTCCTCTGCGGACGAAGCCACGCCAAAGCCCACGCCCAGCGCTTCGCCCGCATCTCCGTCCTCGGCAGCCGTCGCAGCACCGGCCTATACGCCGGTGCCCGCGTCCACACCGGTCACATTCCCCGCCAAGGGGTACTGCAACGGCGAAGGCGTGAACCTGCGCGCGGAGCCTGCTACCTCCGCGGATGTGCTCGACATCCTGGGGGAGAATGTGGAGTTTGACGTGATGTCCCTCAAGGATGGCTGGTACATGGTACATTACGAAGGCGTAACCGCCTATATCAAGGAAGACCTTGTCACGCTGGGCGAGCCGCCCCGGCCGCACAACATGCGGTGGGCCAAGGTATCGGTACCCGAGGCGCAGCTGTATAAATCCCTCTCCGAGACCGACCTTTCGGAGGTCAAACTCAAGGAGGGCGATCTTGTGAAGGTCCTGCGCGCGCTCAACGGATACCTGCATGTCGTTTACAACGGCACGCTGCAGCGCTACATGAAGGAAACCGACGTCACCTTCATTACAGCGGAAGAAGCCGCGGCGCTGATGACGCCCGCACCCGGAGGAGAGGGTACGTTCCCCACGCCCGAGGATACGCCCAAACCCACGGCGACCCCATAACTTGAAACGGGAGAAACTATAATGCCCCCGCAGGATTTCCTGCGGGGGCATTTGCTTTTATGTTACAGGGCGGGTTCAGGCATTACAGTCAACCGTTACATTACGCCGTATGGCGCTGGCTATTGAGGATGGCGCGGGTTGCTGCGGACAGCGGCGATGGCTTTCAGGACAGCGGCCGTGATATCCGCCTGGAACTGCGTGCTCATCGCATGAAAGCGCGTGAATATGTCCCCGCTCAGGCTGCTGGTATATTTGGCGGGCAGGTTGTTGAGCGCCAGCGCCATAACGTCCATGCGGCACTGTTCGCAGCAGCACATTTCTTCCTGCTGCATCAGTTCCTCGAGCTTGCTTTCCACCAGGGATTCCATAAGGTTGACGGGTATCGCTTTTGTTGCCAAGACAGACCACCCTTTCGTAGACCGTGTCGTTCCTGCCATTCATTCTGTGTTTATTATATCACACCTGATATAGCATAACATACCATTGTATGCAATAATGACCGAATTTATTAAAAGGATTCCCTCATTTGTAAATTTTATTGGTTTCCAAATGAACGCTCTGCCTACTGCGGCTTGTTATAGTTTTAGCATATCACACCACGCCATACATGCGCAAAGCGAATATTGCCGAATTTTGTAAAAAACCGATGATTCACAGCATTTCTCCTGTATTTTTTGCGCTTTTACTTATCATCTGCTATACTATAGGAACGATTTTTAGAGTGTGAGGTCATCCAAAATGGAGTTTCCCCAAAAGCTCTCGGCAGCTTTGGCCGCCTGCAGCGGCATGGACGCGGAACAGTTCGAGAGCATGATCGAAATCCCCCCTGACAGCAGCATGGGGGACTTTGCCTTCCCCTGTTTTAAACTTTCCAAAGCCCTGCGCAAAGCGCCCCCGGCCATCGCCTGTGAGCTTTGCGAAAAGCTTGTGCTTCCGCCCTTCGTGGCGCGTACGGAAGCCGTTGGCGGGTATATCAATTTCTTTATCAAGCCCGAAGCCTACGCCGAGGCGGTGCTTAGCGCCGTGCGCGAACAGCATGAGAATTATGGCGGCAGCACGGAAGGTGCTGCGCGCAACATCTGCATTGACTATTCCTCCATCAATATCGCAAAGCCGTTCCATATCGGGCATTTGAGCTCCACGGTCATCGGCCATTCGCTCTACCGCATTTACCAGCACCTGGGCTACAACTGCGTGGGCATCAACCACCTGGGCGATTGGGGCACGCAGTTCGGCAAGCTGATTGTCGCCTACAAGCGCTGGGGCAACCGTGCGCAGGTGGAGCAGGACTCCATCCGGGCGTTGCTGGACCTCTACGTAAAATTCCATGACGAAGCGGAAAAGGACGAACGCCTCAACGACGAGGCGCGCGCCTGGTTCAAGCGCATTGAGGACAGCGATGAGGAGGCGCTCTCCCTGTTCGAGTGGTTCAAGGCGCTTACGCTCAAGGAAGTGGGCCGGGTATACGACCTGTTGGGCATCGCATTTGACAGCTACGCGGGCGAAAGTTTTTACAACGATAAAATGAGCCGCGTGATCGAGGAGCTGGAGGAACGCAACCTCTTAAAGCTCGACCAGGGCGCGTACCTGGTGGACCTGTCGGATTACAGCATGCCGCCCTGCATCGTGCTGCGTTCCGATGGAGCGACGCTTTATGCCACCCGCGACATCGCCGCGGCTCTCTACCGCAAGGATACCTATGATTTCGCGAAGTGCCTGTACGTGGTGGCCTACCAGCAGGATTTGCATTTTCGGCAATGGTTCAAGGTGGTGGATCTGATGGGCTACCCCTGGGCAAA